>NZ_JBWJAR010000001.1:266450-515378 GCF_056389225.1 Pseudarthrobacter sp. rb
GGGGCCCGGGGGGTCCTTCGGGTGCAGACATAAACGCGGCGGCCGGCCCTGTGGGGCCGGCCGCCGCTTTTGCTGGACCGGCTTGCTGCTTGTCCTGGCGTTACCCGGCGTAGGGCTTGGCGGAGAGGATCTCCACCTTGATGTCCTTGCCGTTCGGTGCAACGTAGCTGAGGGTCTCGCCCTCCTTGTGCCCCAGGATGGCCGCACCAAGGGGGGACTTCTCGCTGAAGACATCCAGGTCCGAGTCGCCGGCGATTTCGCGAGACCCCAGCAGGAAGGTCTCCTCATCCCCGGCGATCCTGGCAACCACGAGCATGCCGGGCTCAACGATGCCGTCATCGGCAGGCGCTTCACCCACATGGGCGTCCCGGAGCAGGACCGTCAGCTGGCGGATGCGGGCTTCAATCTTGCCCTGTTCCTCCTTGGCCGCGTGGTAGCCCCCGTTTTCCTTGAGGTCCCCCTCTTGCCGCGCTGCTTCAATCTTCTGGACGATCTCCGCCCGGCCTGCGCCGGAAAGGTGGTCCAGCTCTGCCTTCAGGCGGTCAAAAGCTTCCTGGGTAAGCCAGGCTGCAGATGCGCTGTTGGTGGTAGACACGGACTTCTCCTCTAGTGGTCCTACATGCAAAAGACCCCGCCACGGTGGCCACTTGTGGAACAGTAACCAGCTCAGCGGGGTAAAGGTATCTCTCCATTGTAGTCAATCCCTTGGAGATAACCCAACAAGCAAGCGTCGCGCATCACATCCCTTACGACTCCCCGCCGGGAATCCAGCAGCTGTCCACCACGCCGGACACGGACGCCGACTCCGTGCGCAACGTGACGCGCTGGGCGACTGTCCGGCCGCCGTCGGGCGTTGAGTCCGCCGCGGACGGCGGGATGTCCACCACTTTCCAACCCACCACGGCAAACTTGGCGTCCAACGCCTTCACGGCGCATTTGACGGGCTTGGCCGGTTCCCGGGTCACCTGGAAGTCGACTTCGGCGAGGGTGGCATCGGCGGTGCTGTAACCCACGTCCTTGAACGACACCCCGGAGAGCGAATTGGACGTGGTCACCCAGGCCAGGAACCCGATCCCCACGGCCAGCGCGACGCCGATGGCCAGCCGGGCTGCCTTGGGGGAAAGCCGGCGCTTTTTAGCACCATACCGATTGGCTAGGCTAGTGTCTGCGGGCACGGATTGGGCCGGCTGGTCCGGGGAAGTCACCAGACCAGTTTAGTGCCCATTCCGCCGGCGCTTTCGCGGTGGCACCAACTGCCGGCAAGGCGCGGCGCCCGCCCGCATCACCCGTAAGCTGCCCCAGAGCCGCTAAAGACAAAATTAAGGAGCCGTCCCCTCCATGACAGCGCCCAGCAAATCCCAGGTGCCGCTCCGGCTGCTCGCGGTCCACGCCCACCCGGATGACGAATCCAGCAAGGGTGCTGCGACCATGGCCATGTATGCATCCAACGGCGTGGATGTCCTGGTGGCAACCTGCACGGACGGCTCCCGCGGCGACATCCAGAACCCGGCAGTTGAAGGTGAGCCGCATCCCAAGCGGGACATGGCCGGCGCGCGCAGGCTGGAGATGCAGCGGGCCGCCGCCATCCTGGGCATCCGCCAGCGGTGGCTGGGCTTTGTAGACTCCGGCCTCCCGGAGGGCGACCCGCTCCCGCCCCTTCCGGCCGGCTCCTTCGCCACCCTGCCCCTGCAACAGGCGGCCGCGCCCCTGGTGCGGCTGGTCCGGTCCTTCAAGCCGCACGTCATCCTCAGTTATGACGAGAATGGCGGCTACCCCCACCCGGACCACATCATGGCCCACAGGGTAGCCGTGGAAGCGTTTGAGGCAGCGGGGGATCCGGAACGCTACCCGGACGCGGGGGAGGCGTGGGAGCCCAGCAAGCTCTACTACGACCGGGCCTTCAGCCCGGAGAGGTTCCGGGCACTGCACTTTGCGCTCGAAGAGGCAGGTCTGCAGTCCCCGTATGCCGAGCGCCTGGCCGCGTGGCTGGAGTCCGATGCGGAGGGGCACACGCCACCTCCTGCCGCGCACCCCACCACCACCCAGGTGGACTGCGGCGACTTCTTCGAAATGCGCGACGACGCACTGCGCGCCCACCGCACGCAGGTGGACCCGCTGGGTTTCTTCTTCGCGGTTTCGCCGGACATGCAGCGCCGGGTCTGGCCTTGGGAAGACTACTCCCTGATCCACTCCCGGGTGCCGTCCGAACTCCCCGAGAAGGACCTGTTCGCCGGGCTAAGATAGACAGGCAGGCCATTTCTATCTTGTGTAGAAGACGGGTGCGGCGACGGGCCGTTCCGTCCGCATCCTGCTGCATCCGTTCCACCAGAAGGTATTAACCGTGCATTCTCTGCTCCTCAGCCTCGCCACCACGCCGAGCCCGCTGCCCACTCCGACGCTCCGGGACGGAATATCCGAGGACCAGGTAACGCCGGGCCTTCTGGGGTTCATCATGACGGCCTTCTTTGTTGTGGCCACCGCCCTGCTCATTGTGGACATGGTGCGGCGGATCCGCAGGGTACGCTACCGCGCCCAGGTGGAGGAAGAGCGCCTGGCCGCCGCTGCCGCGGCAGACGTTGACGCCGCAGACGCCCATGATGGGCTCGACGACGGCACCCGCCAGGCAGCGCCGGACGCCAACGGAAACGGCCCGGCAGACGGGCTCCCGCGGCCCCGCGAGTAAGAGGGTCCCCGCCGCCTGGGCGGCTTTAGGCGAGGACCGCCAGCGCGATCGCCACGAAGTGGGCTGCGAAGGCAAACACGGTGAACGCGTGGAACAGTTCGTGGAAGCCGAAGTGGTAGTAGCTGAAGTTGGGCTTCTTGAGGGCGTAAAAGACAGCGCCCGTGATGTAGAGGACGCCGCCCACGCAGATCAGCACTGCTGCCGGAATGCTGGCCTGGAAGAACTGCGGCAGGTAGAACAGCGCGCCGCAGCCCAGCGCGATGTAGATCGGAACGTAGAGCCAGCGCGGCGCATCAGTCCAGAGCAGCCGGAACAGCACTCCGAGGATGGCTCCGGCCCAGATCACCCACAGGAGCACCACAGCCTGCTGGCGTTCCAGCAGGGTCCATGCCAGTGGCGTGTACGTGCCGGCGATCACCAGCATGATGTTGGTATGGTCCAGCCGCTTCAGGATGAGCTTGACCCGCGGGGACCAATTGCCGCGATGGTAGACGGCGCTGACACCGAACAGCAGAACGCCGGTGGCAGCGTAGATGGCAGAGGTGACCCGGCGGTCAACCGTGGGGGCGAGGACAACCAGGATGACCCCTGCGGCAAGTGCCAGCGGGGCCGTGACGGTGTGGATCCAGCCGCGCCATTTGGGCTTGACCATCAGTAGTTCCGCCAGGCGGACCGCGGCATCATCCACCGCGCTGGGCTCCGGATCCTGGCTGGAGTTCCAGTCCTCGGGCCGGGGCGCCGGGGAGGCCTGCGGGGAGTCGCTGTTCATGGCACCAGAATAACTTACGGACCGGTAAGTTACTGATCGGTAACATACTTTCAGGCCTGTCATGAGGTCCTCCCCGTCCCGGGGTGTCCCGGGCGGTAGCCTAGGATGTGGATGTAGGTACGGCAGGAAAGTCAGGTGAGTGGACGCGTGGAGTTGCCCGGGTTCCTCTATGGCTATTACGAGCGCCGGCTGCTCAAGGACCTCCCGCGCGACCGCATTCCCCGGCACATTGGTGTGATGGTGGACGGAAACCGGCGCTGGGCCAAGCAATTCAATGCCCCCACCGCCCAGGGCCACCAGGCGGGTGCGGACAAGATCCACGAATTCCTGGGCTGGTGCCAGGAGCTCGGCGTCAAGGTGGTGACGCTGTACATGCTCTCCACGGACAACATGAACCGCTCCAGCGAGGAACTGGACCTCCTGATGGGGATCATCGCCAACACCCTGGACCGGCTGGACGAAGACGCGAACATCTCCGTGCATGCCATGGGTGCCCCGGAACTGCTTCCGGACTACCTGGCCGAGCGGCTGAACAAACTCACGGCCAGGACTCCTGTCCGGGAAAAGATCCACGTCAACGTGGCAGTGGGGTACGGGGGCCGCAGGGAGATCGTCGACGCCGTCCGTGAACTCCTGCATGACGCCGTCGCCAAGGGCACGGACATTTCCAGGCTCGCCGATGACCTGTGCGTCGATGACATTTCCCGGTACCTGTACACCCGGGGCCAGCCGGATCCGGACCTGGTGATCAGGACGTCGGGGGAGCAGCGCCTCTCCGGCTTCCTGATGTGGCAAAGCGCCTACAGCGAGTTCTACTTTTGCGAGGCCCTGTGGCCCGCCTTCCGCAAGGTTGACTTCCTCCGCGCCCTGCGGGACTACGCCGGGCGGCAGCGGCGCTTTGGCACCTGAACCCCGCGGTTCATCACGGGTTCATACATCCGCCGGAGAAATCGCCGCCAAATAGTTGCGGAAATGACCCGGAGTGGATTTACGTTATATCCATCAGCAGGCAAAACCGCCGGCTGATCGGGGAGGCCAGTACATGGAGCGAAACATCGCACCGGGTGTATGGGAGGCCGGATCCGGCCTCGTGGCCGAGCCGCCTCACCAATAACAATTCCGGGCTGGCGCCCGGGGCTGGAGTCGATGTGGCTACTTCTGAACAACTGCCCGAGGTCCTGGTTGGACAGGGCGGAAAAGCTACCTCTCGCGCCGAGCGAGCCACCTCTGTGACCGGCGCAGCAACTGATGCTGCGGCCGGTCTTGCCGTCTCCGGAAGGGAAGCCGACATCCACACCTTCGTCATCGACACCTCCGTCCTGCTCTCCGACCCGCGGGCACTCCTGCGCTTCGCCGAACATGAGGTGGTGGTCCCCGTCGTGGTCATCACCGAACTCGAAGCCAAACGGCACGATCCGGAACTGGGCTATTTCGCCCGGAATGGCCTGCGGCTCCTGGACGACCTCCGGGTCAAGCACGGCGGCCTGAACCAGCCCCTGCCCATCGGGAATGAGGGCGGCACCCTCATGGTGGAACTGAACCACATCTCCACAGAGGTGCTCCCGCTGGGCTTCCGCAGCGGGGACAATGACAGCCGCATCCTCGCCGTCGCCAAGAACCTGGCCAACGAGGGGCGCAACGTCACGGTTGTCTCCAAGGACCTGCCCATGCGCGTCAAAGCATCCGCCATGGGGCTTACTGCCGACGAGTACCGGAACGAGCTGGTCAAGGACTCCGGCTGGACCGGCGTTGCCGAAGTCGAGGCGGACGAACAGGACATCGCCACCCTCTACGGCCACGAACCCGTCTTCATCCCCGCCGCCGCGGAACTGCCCGTCAACACCGGGCTGGTGCTGCTCTCCAACCGCGGCTCCGCACTGGGCCGGGTGGGCGCCGACAAGCAGGTCCGCCTGGTCAAGGGCGACCGTGACGTGTTCGGCCTCCACGGCCGTTCGGCCGAACAGCGGCTGGCCATCGACATGCTGATGGATCCCGGCGTGGGCATCGTATCCATCGGTGGCCGCGCCGGCACCGGCAAGTCGGCACTGGCCCTCTGCGCGGGCCTCGAGGCTGTGCTGGAACGCCGCGAACACCGCAAAGTGATCGTCTTCCGGCCCCTTTTCGCGGTGGGCGGCCAGGAACTCGGTTACCTGCCGGGTTCCGAGTCCGAGAAAATGAACCCCTGGGCACAGGCAGTCTTTGACACCCTGGGCGCCCTGGTCAGCCAGGAAGTGGTGGAAGAGGTCATGGACCGGGGCATGCTCGAGGTCATGCCTCTCACCCACATCCGCGGACGTTCCCTCCACGATGCCTTCGTGATCGTCGACGAGGCCCAGTCTCTCGAAAAGAACGTCCTCCTCACCGTCATGAGCCGCATGGGCCAGAACTCCAAGATCGTGCTCACCCACGACGTCGCCCAGCGTGACAACCTGCGCGTGGGACGCCACGACGGAATCGCCGCCGTCGTCGAAACCCTGAAAGGACATCCCCTCTTCGGCCACATCACCCTGACCCGCTCGGAACGTTCACCGATCGCGGCCCTGGTGACGGAACTCCTGGAGGGCTGACCTCACCTGAGCAAGGGGCCGTGGCCGGGTTCGCCGGGCCACGGCCCTTGTGCGTGACCGGGGTTGCGTCCGCGGGACTGCTGCCCTTCGTGCGTGTCCTTGGCCGGGTTCACCAGGCCACGGCGAAGGGCTCGAGGCGGACGAACCCGGCCACTGCCCGGCAACTCAACGCACGCTGAGGAACTTCGCCGCTGCTTCGTGGCCCTCGACCTGCAGCTCCCAGTCCGGGCGGTTGAAGGTTTCCGGGGTGAGGCGGACGTGCTGGAGAGTTTCGACTTTTGTGCCCCAGGCTTTGCGGGTGGTGCCGTTGAGTTCGTAGCCGAGGGAACGGGAGACGCCCAGGGAGGCGCTGTTCCAGGCGGCGGCCTCCGACTCGGCGACTTCCGCGCCGAGCCACTCAAAGGCCCACAGGACGACGGCGGCACGCATCTCCCTGCCCAGTCCCCGGCCCTGGACGGACTTCTTGAGCCAGGAGCCGGTGGTGACAGTCTTCAGCACCGTGAAGTCCTTGGCACCAACGTCCTGGCACCCGATGAACTGCCCTTCATGCCAGATCCCCAGGAGCAGCGTCCAGTGCTCCGGCGTGAACTCCCCGCGGCAGCGCCAGTACCAGCGGGCCATATTGGAGCCCAGTTCGTCACCGGGCAGCTCGGTCCACGGCGTGCTGAACGGGTTCGTGGCGGGGTCGTGGATTCCGCTGCGGGCGGCGTCGACAGCCGCCGGGATGTCCTGGTCGGTGATGGGCCGGAGCTCCAGCCGGGGCGTGGTCAGCCTGAGGTCGAACAGGGGCCAGATGGAGCTCATCGTCGTCATCCGCGAAGCCTAGCCGACCTGGGCCGGGAGGACCTGTCACGATCAGGCCGGAATGTCCCAGCTGATGTGCCGGCGGACGTCGGTGAGGTTCATGGACTGGGCCAGGAACAGGTCATCCAGCATGTACTCGTCCACGGCGATGATCCGGATCCAGTGGCCATAGCCTTCCGTCTCCGGTTCCAGCGACTGGCTGGACACACAGACGCCGGTCCCCACGTCCACGCGCAGCAGGGACCGGCCGGGCAGGCACAGGGGCGCGGCAGGATCAATGGGGCGGTAGGCGGCGTTGGGCACCACCACCGCTTCAATGACGGACCGGCCTTCGTGCCCGGAATACCGCAACTCCCTGATGTCCAGCGCGTTGCTGCCGGGAAACTCGATGGGCACGGGTGCATTTCCCGCGAGCTCCACAGGGTCCAGCGCAGCCGAGAAGCGGCCGTTGCCGAATCCGGGCTCGCCGTAAGCGGCCTCGGGGCGCCGGCGTACCAGTCCGGCGTCGTCATAGACGGGGGTGACCAGGTGCGGGGGGAGGAGCCAGGACTTGCGCGTGGCGCTCACATAGAAGACGTCCCGGGAGTCGTTGATCCCCGTAGTGCTGTGCAGGACCAGACGATCCGGGCTTTCGAGCCGGAGCGCGCCCGGACGGCGCAGCCAGGCGCGGACGAAGGTGGCACCGGGTGCGGGGGCTGAGGCAAAGGCCTGGTCCCAGTACTCAAACCGCAGCGACTGCCACTTCCAGGGGGAGGAGCGGCAGAGGTTCCGGAACACGGCGGCCAGGTCCGCCGGGGCGGCAGGTGATTCCGGAACCGGGCTGCGCCGGGAGTCCCAGGTCGACATATCCACATTTTACGCGGGGCCGCTACGGCGGGAATGGGTGGATCCAGTAGCATCCGAGGGGTGATCGGACGACTCGGTGAACTCTGGCAGCACACCCCGCTTGCCTTCTGGCTGGTGCTGGCGGCCTGCCTCTACTTTGCGGTGATGGCGGTGCGGCTGACCATCATCGATGTCCGGCACCACCTCCTGCCCAACCGGATCGTCTTTCCGTCCTATGCGGTGGCCGGCGTGCTCCTGCTGGCGGCAGCCGCCGTTGCCTGGACCAGCCCATTCCAGGCGGCCGGTGACACCACAGGGATCCTTTCGGCCCCTGCCCTCCGCGTGGTGGCCGGGGCCGGAATCCTGTGGCTGTTCTACTTTGTCCTCCGGTTCGTCTATCCGCCCGGCATGGGGTTCGGTGACGTTAAGCTCGCGGGAGTGCTGGGCATGTACCTTGGCTATCTCAGCTGGGGACACCTCTTCGCGGGGACCTTCCTGGCCTTCCTGCTGGGCGGCCTGTGGTCCGTAGCCCTTCTTGCCGCCCGGCGGGGGACCTTGAAGTCGTCCATCCCGTTCGGGCCGTTCATGCTCGCCGGGGCCGCAGCCGCCATGCTGCTTCCCGCCTGAGCGGCGGGGCCTCTGCTTGGTGATTGGATAGGCTGGCGCTATGCCTGCACCCGAATACGTCCTGAAGCTGCGCAAGAAAATCGGCAACGATCCCATTTGGGTGCCCGGTGTGCGGGGCGTGGTGGTGGATGACGCCGGCCGGATCCTGCTGGCCCAGCGGGCAGACAACGGCCAGTGGGCTCTCGTCAGCGGCATGCTGGACCCCGGGGAGCAGCCGGCCCGCGGCCTGATCCGCGAGATTTTCGAGGAAACGGCTGTGGTGGCCGAGGCCGAGCGCGTGGTGTCAGTGGGCGCTGTGGGTCCGGTCACCTACCCCAACGGTGATGTCTGCGAGTTTTTGGACGTGGTGTTCCTGTGCCGCTACGTCTCCGGCGAGGCCAGGGTCAATGACGACGAATCCCTGGCCGTGGGCTGGTTCGGCCTGGACGAACTTCCCGACCTCATGCCCGGGCACCTCACCAGCATCCGCCAGGCGCTCGCACCCTCCGCAGCCGTCCACTTCGAGCCGTAGAGGCTGCCGCGACGCCGGTCAGCGGCCCTGGGAAACCAGCTCGCCGTCGTCGTCCTTCACCGTGCCCCCGCCACGTCCGGCTTCCACGTCGCCGGCAGTAGTGCCGTGAAGGTCGGCGGCGAGCCGCTCCGCTTCCTCCCCGCCCACGGCTTCGCCGCGTGCAACCATACCGGCGGTGTCGGACAACGGGATCTGCTTCAGCGTGATGGCCAGCAGCAGGGCCACGGCGATGAAGGGGAGCAGGTACCAGAACACGGGCGCCAGGGAATCGGCGTAGGCGTTCACGATGGCGTCGCGCAGCTGTTCCGGGAGTTGGCCCAGCGCCTGCGGGTCCAGGGTCCGGGTGGACTGCCCGGCCTGCTCAGCGGACGCCCCTGCCCCCGTGAAGGCGTTGGTCAGCGCCTCGGAAAGCCGGGTGGTGAAGATGGAGCCGAACACTGCCACGCCCATGGCGGCGCCTACCTCGCGGAAGTAGTTGTTGGTGCTGGTGGCGGTGCCGATCTGGTCAGCCGGCACCGAGTTCTGGACCACCAGGACCACCACCTGCATGATCAGGCCAAGGCCCGCACCGAAGACGAACAGCTGGAGGCAGATGACCCAGATGGGGGTGCTGGCAGTAAGGGTGGTCATCCACAGCATCGCGGCCATGGTCAGCGCGGCGCCCAGGATCGGGAACATCTTGTACTTGCCGGTCCTTGAGATCCGGATGCCCGAGTAGATGGAGGTGCCCATGAGCCCGGCCATCATCGGAAGCATGAGGAGCCCGGATTCTGCGGCGGAGGTGCCAGAGGACATCTGCAGGAACGTGGGAACGAACGCGATGGCGGAGAACATGCCCAGCCCCAGGGTGAAGCCGATGGCCGTGGCATTGATGAAGATCCGGTTCCGGAACAGGCTCAGCGGGATGATGGGGTCCTCGGCGCGCCGCTCAACCAAGACGAAGGCGGTAGCAGACACCAGCAGGCCCGCCCCAAATGCCCAGGTGAGGGGCGAATCCCAGCCCTCGTCCTTCTTGCCGCCAAAGTCGGTGAAGAAGATCAGGCACGTGGTGGCGGCGGACAGCAGCACCACGCCCGGGATGTCGATCCGCTTTTCGGCCTTCTTGGTAGGCAGCGTCAAGGCGAACCAGGCGATGGCGAACGCTGCGAGGCCCACCGGGATGTTGATGTAGAAGGCCCATTCCCAGGTGAGGTGGTCCACGAAGAAGCCGCCGAGCAATGGTCCGGCCACGGCTGAAAGGCCGAAGATGGCACCCAGGGGTCCCATGTACTTCCCGCGCTCCTTGGCGGGAACGATGTCGGCGATGATCGCCTGGGAGAGGATCATGAGGCCGCCGCCGCCCAGGCCCTGGATGGCGCGGAAGGTGACGAAGCCCCAGAAATCGGTGGCCATTGCGCAGCCCACCGACGCGAGCGTGAAGAGCGCGATGGCCACCAGGAAGAGGTTGCGGCGGCCAAGGATGTCACCGAACTTACCGTAGATCGGCATGACGATGGTGGTGGCCAGCAGGTAGGCGGTAGTAATCCAGGCCTGGTGCTCCACGCCGCCAAGCTTGCCCACAATGGTGGGCATGGCCGTGGAGACGATGGTCTGGTCCAGGCTTGAGAGCAGCATTCCGGCGATCAGCGCGGAGAAGATGATCCAGATGCGTTTTTGCGTCAGCAGAAGGGGCCCTGCCGGCGCCTTGGTGGGGGCGGTACTCATGATTGTCCTTCTGCTGCGGGGGTGTCAGGGGTGTTGAACGGTTGTGAAAACAGGACGCTGGCGGCGGAAATGTTCTCCAGCAGGAGGTCCGGGTAGCTGCGGGTGTTGCCGTCGGAGAAGTAGGCCATGCTGCTCTTGCGGGCGATGGTGCTGAGCAGCACGACGGCCATCTGCACCACCGGGTGGTCGGCGGCCACTCCTTCACGCCGGGCGACGTCCCGGGCGAACTGGGCCTCTCGCTGCTCCGTGACACCGATGATCCTCAGGATGAGCTGCGGTTCCTTGCGGACCACCCCGATGAGCTGCCGGGTGTCTTCTTCCGAGGCTGACATGCCTTCGGCTAATCGCAGGGAGAGTGCCACCAGGTCCCGGAAGAGCGTTGGGGAGATCTGTCCTGCCGGTGATCCGGCTCCGCCGGCAATGAAGTCCTCGATGATGTCGGACGGAATGTCGTCGTCCGCGTGGCCGATGATGGCGTCTTCCTTGGTGGGGAAGTAGTTGAAGAAGGTCCGGCGGGAGATGCCCGCGGCCTCGCACACTTCCTCCACGGTATAGCCGGTGAGCCCGTGCTCGGCGGTCATGCTCCGCGCGGCAGCAGTGATGGCGCGCCGGGTTGCAGCCCGCTTGCGTTCACGCAGACCTGGATCGGAAGTTGCACTGTTTGTCACAAAGTAAAGTTTTGCACTCTTTTGAATTGAGTGCAAATTGTGGGCCGGCCTGCAGGTTAAAGTTCGACGGCGGCCGGTCACCTTTCATTCAAAAGGTGACCGGCCGCCGTCGGACGCTTTGGCCTTGTTGGGCCCTGTCTGGCTTGTTAGGCCTTGTGGGCCGGAGCCGTCATGGTGGTGACGTCCAGGGCCTTGTCGAGATCAGCCTCGGAGACCTTGCCGTCACCCTCGCCGACGAAGCCGAGCTTCTCGGTGGCCTGGCGGATGGTCAGGCCCTCCTTGACGGCGGTCTTGGCGATCTTAGCCGCGTTCTCGTACCCGATGTACTTGTTCAGCGGAGTGACGATGGACGGGGAAGCCTCCGCCAGGAAGCGGGCGCGCTCCACGTTGGCGGTGATGCCGTCGATCATCTTGTCCGCCATGACGCGGCTGGTGTTGGCCAGCAGGCGGATGGACTCCAGCAGGTTGGCGGCCATGACCGGGATACCGACGTTCAGTTCGAAGGCGCCGTTGGTGCCGGACCAGGCGATGGCGGTGTCGTTGCCGATGACCTGTGCGGCCACCATGATGGAGGCCTCGCAGATAACCGGGTTGACCTTGCCGGGCATGATGGAGGAGCCGGGCTGCAGGTCCGGAATGGCGATCTCGCCCAGGCCCGTGTTGGGGCCGGAGCCCATCCAGCGGAGGTCGTTGTTGATCTTCATGAACGAGATGGCGATGTTGCGCAGCTGGCTGGACGCTTCGATCAGGCCGTCGCGGTTCGCCTGGGCCTCGAAGTGGTCGCGGGCCTCGGTCAGCGGCAGGCCGGTATCGGTGGCCAGCAGCTCGATGACGCGCTCGGGGAACCCTGCTGGGGTGTTGATGCCGGTGCCCACGGCGGTGCCGCCGAGGGGAACCTCAGCCACGCGGGGGAGTGAGGCATTGATGCGCTCGATGCCGTAGCGGACCTGTGCGGCGTAGCCGCCGAACTCCTGGCCCAGGGTGACCGGGGTGGCGTCCATGAGGTGGGTGCGGCCGGACTTTACGACGTCCTTGAACTCAATGGCCTTGCGCTCCAGCGACTCTGCCAGGTAGCCCAGGGCGGGGATGAGGTCGTTGATCAGGGCGGACGTGGCAGCGACGTGCACGGACGTGGGGAACACGTCGTTGGAGGACTGGGAGGCGTTGACGTGGTCGTTGGGGTGGACCACCTTGTCGCTGCCTGCGGCCTTCAGCGCACGCGTGGCCAGCTCTGCGAGGACCTCGTTGGTGTTCATGTTCGAGGACGTGCCGGAGCCGGTCTGGAAAACGTCGATCGGGAAGTCGCCGTCGTACTTGCCGGCAGCCACCTCATCGGCAGCGTCTGCAATCGCCTTGGCCAGCTCGCCGTCGAGCACGCCCAGTTCTGCGTTGGCCTGGGCGGCAGCCTTCTTGACCCGGGCAAGCGCTTCGATGTGGGTGCGCTCCAGGGTCTTGCCGGAGATGGGGAAATTCTCTACTGCCCGCTGCGTCTGCGCGCGGTACAGTGCGTTCACGGGGACGCGGACTTCGCCCATCGTGTCATGTTCAATGCGGAACTCTTCAGTGGAAGTCATGGGGCTAGCTTATGGCTCCCGGCCGCCCCATCGAAAACCGATAAGGGAGCATTGCCGGCGGCCCGGCGGGCCGCCGGCGTGGGGTTCCTAGAGCTCGCCGATTCCGGAAACAAGGTCGGCGCGGCCCTCTGCCAGGCGGTAGGAGAGGCCGATGACCGCAGTGCGGCCGTTTTCAATTGCGTCCGAAATCACACGCGAACTGTCCGCAAGCCGATGGGACATCTGCTTGACGTTCTCCACCACCATGTCATTGACCTCGGGCTGGTTGTTCCGCAGGGACGTCAGGACGGAAGGCGTAATGCGTTCCACGAGGTCGCGGATGAAGCCTGCGGGCATTTCACCCGTCTCCACAGCGTCCCTGGTGGCGGTCACTGCGCCGCAGCTGTCATGCCCGAGCACAACGATCAGCGGCACCCCCAGCACCGCAACGCTGTATTCGAGCGAGCCCAGGACGGCGTCGTCAATCACTTGTCCGGCGGTGCGGACCACGAAGACGTCGCCGAGGCCGACGTCGAAGATAATTTCGGCAGCGAGCCGGGAGTCGGAGCAGCCAAAAATCACGGCGAACGGATTTTGCGTATCCACCAGCGATGAGCGCCGCGAAGCGTTCTGGTTGGGATGGGAGGACTCGCCGTTTACGAAACGTTCGTTGCCTTCGCGCAGGCGGCGCCAGGCCAGTGCAGGGGTCAGGTTAGTCGTCACGGCCCCACTTTACGGGGTGGGACCGGCCGACGGTGAAACCGTGACGGCCGGGTTGCTCTCCAGGGAGTTCACGACGGCGGCCGCGAGGGTTGCGAACTCGTCCAGTTGCGCTGCACCGGAGAGGACAACGGTGCTGCCGCGGTAGTTCAGGACCATCGACTTTTCGCCCTTGCCGGTGTCACGCAGTTCCCATTCCCGGCCACCGGCATTCCGCGAGCCGGTAACGGGGGCGTTTTTGGTCTGCTGGAGCAGCCAGGTGGGGTTGGCCTGGGTGGTCTGCACCAAGGCGATGAAGGACGTCTTGGGGGTCACGTAGCCAACCTCCCAGGTAGGCACGCCGCTGCCCGTCCCTGCTTCCCACCGGGCGTAATTTGCCCGGAAGGCGTTGCCGGTGTCCGGCGCAACGGGTGTGAATCCCGCCACATCTGCCGCGTTCCGGGCCACCGACGCCACGTCGATGTCCGGGCGGTACGCCTCGCTTTTGGGCTGCGGATTCATGAGGACAACGGGCAGGAACGCCGCGATGCTGAGCACCAGGGCAATGATCATGCCGATCACCGAAGCATTGGCGCGCTTGGCCGCGGCCGCCGGAATGACGGGCTTCACCGGGGTATCGGCGCTGCTGTCCGCGGCGCCGGGACGGCCATCGGGCTGTGCCGGGCCGGAGCTGGGACTGGTGGCTTCCTGCATGTCATTCACCCCTCTATAGTCGCCCATCCCGGAGCCGGAGTTCCATTCGGGCCGGTTCGCGGGCCCCGGCCGGCGGCAAGGCACATTTCGGGGTTGCGTCACGGGCCACCCCCAGCGCTGCGCCGCGACTATGATCGGTAACAGAGGAATCACCGTTCTGCTGCACCGGCGGGCGGGTTCAATGATCGCCACTCGAAGAAGAGGTTCACGTGTCACCAGCGTCCATGACCCAGAAGTACTCCACGATTTCGCCGTCCCTTGCGGTGGGCCACGACGAGCCGGACCGCAACCTTGCCCTTGAACTTGTCCGCGTCACCGAAGCCGCGGCCATCGCCGGCGGCCACTGGGTTGGCTTCGGTGACAAGAACACCGCCGACGGCGCCGCCGTCGACGCCATGCGTTCCTTCCTGCAGACCGTCCACTTCAACGGCGTTGTGGTCATCGGCGAGGGCGAGAAGGACGAAGCGCCCATGCTGTTCAACGGTGAGCGCGTTGGCGACGGCACCGGCCCCGAGGTGGACGTCGCCGTCGACCCGATCGACGGAACCCGCCTGACCGCCCTTGGCATCAACAACGCACTGGCCGTCCTGGCTGTTGCCGAGCGTGGCTCCATGTTCGATCCCTCTGCCGTGTTCTACATGGAAAAGCTCGTCACCGGCCCCGAAGCCGCAGACATGGTGGACCTGCGCCTGCCGGTCAAGCAGAACCTGCACCTGATCGCCAAGGCCAAGGGCGTGAAGGTCAACCAGCTCAACGTCATGATCCTCGACCGCGACCGCCACCGCCCGCTGGTGGAGGAGATCCGCGAAGCTGGTGCCCGCACCAAATTCATCATGGACGGCGACGTCGCCGGCGCCATTGCCGCGGCCCGCTCCGGCACCGGCGTGGACGCGCTCATGGGCATCGGCGGCACCCCCGAGGGCATCGTGGCGGCCTGTGCCATCAAGTCCCTTGGCGGCGTCATCCAGGGCCGCCTGTGGCCCACCAGCGACGAAGAGAAGCAGAAGGCCATCGACGCCGGGCACGATCTCGAACGGGTGCTCTCCACCAACGACCTCGTCTCCAGCGATAACTGCTACTTCGCCGCCACCGGCATCACGGACGGCGACCTGCTCAAGGGCGTGCGCTACTCCAAGGACAAGGTCCTCACCCAGTCCATCGTGATGCGTTCCAAGTCCGGAACCATCCGTTTCGTGGAGGGCGAGCACCAGGCCAGCAAGTGGGAAGGCTACGCCCGCAAGAACTGACCGCCAGGTCCTCCTGACTGCAAAGCCCCCGGTGCGCCACACGCGCGCCGGGGGTTTTGGCGTTAAGGCCTTGGTATAGGGTTTAAGCCATGATTCCTGCTGTTGTTCCCTGTACTGACCGCGCCCTCTGGGACGAGCACGTTGACCGGTTCCAGGGGCATCCGCAACAGCTGTGGGGCTGGGGCGAGACCAAGGCGGCGCACGGCTGGTCCGTTGACCGGGTCCTGGTCAAGGCCGGGGACGAAACCATCGGCTGCGCCCAGCTCCTGGTCCGCCGGCTTCCCGTCCCCTTCCGTGCCCTGGTCTACATTCCCCGGGGACCCATGTCCTCAGTGGAGAACGCGCAGTTGGTCCTGAACCGGCTGGCCGAGCACGCCGCCCTCCGCCACCGGGGCGTGGCCCTCAGCATCGAACCGGACTGGGACCGGGATTCCGCATTTGCCGGTGCCGTGGCCGCCGCGGGCTTCCGCGAATCCACCAACAACACCGTGCTCATCCCGCGAACGCTCATCCTGGACCTCAGCCGCTCCGACGACGAGCTGATGGCCGAGATGTCCAAGTCCACGCGGGCAAACATCCGCAAGGCCATGCGCAGCGACGTTGAATTCCGGAAGGTCAAAAACGATTCCGAGCTGGACCAGGTGCTGGCCATCTACCACCAGACCGCGGAGCGGGCAGGATTCGGCATCCACGAGGACCAGTACTACCGGGACATCTTCCGGAACCTCGGCGACTCCTCGCCGATCATCGCCGCGTTCGATGGCGAGCAGATGCTTGCCTTCACCTGGCTTTCGCGCAGCGGCGCTACCGCCTTCGAGCTCTACGGCGGTGTCTCCGCCGAGGGCCAGAAGCAGCGGGTGAACTACGGCGTGAAGTGGGCGGCGCTGCAGGCCATGCGGGAAGACGGCTGCAGCCGCTACGACTTCAACGGCCTCCTGAACGACGGCATTTCCGATTTCAAGAAGCAGTTCGCCAGGCACGAGAACATGCTCATGGGAACGTGGGAACGGCCGTTGTCGCCGTTCTACCCCGCCTACTCCAAGGCCATGCCGCTCGCCCGCAAGGGCCTCCAGCAGGCGCGCCGGCTGCTGAAAGGCGCAGCCGGGCAGGTCCGCCCATTGGTCCGGAAGCTGCGTCCGGGCAACTAGCCGCGGCAACCAACCCGGTCAACGCCAAAGGGCGGCGACGGCACCAGCCCGGGTGCCGTCGCCGCCCTTTTGCTGTTGCGGCTGCCGGAAGTGCTAGAGGCCGGTGGTCACGGCGAAGGCCAGTGCCGGCCCGGTGCTGCCGGCCACCCGGTGGACGTTGACCGGGGCCTCGGCCGCGGCGATGAACGCGCTGCCGCCCTGTGCGAGTTCCAGGTCGCCCTTGGGGGAGTCGAGGTAGACGGCGCCGGCCACCACTATGACCACTGCCGCGCCTGCCTGCGCCAGCGGGACCGGAGCAGCGTCCGGCCCCAGTTCGATGCGCTGCAGCTGGAACTCCCCGAAGGGGGGACGGAACAGTTCCTGGTCCATCACCGTCTTTTCGGCGCCGAGCATCGGAACAGCCACAGGGTGGAAATCGATGGTGTTCAGGAGTTCCGGGACGTCCACGAATTTGGGCGTCAGGCCGCCGCGCAGGACGTTGTCCGAGGACGCCATGACCTCCACGCCCAGCCCGTGGAGGTAGGCGTGTACGTTTCCAGCGGGAAGGTAGACCGCCTCACCGGGCTTCAGGGAGATCCGGTTCAGCAGCAGTGAGATCAGCACGCCGGGATCGCCGGGATACTTTTCGTTGAGGCTGATGACAGTGCCCAGCTCGGCCTGGTAGGGCTCAAGCGGTGCCCCGGACAGGAGGGCTGCCACCACCAGGGCGGTGTCCTCTGCCACGCCCTGGCCGCCGGCGATCAGCCGTTCAAAGGCCTGGCGCAGTCCTGCGCTTTCATCCGGGCCGGCAAGATCGTCGATCAGGGCCTGGACCAGCTCCGGGGACTGGCTGCCCGCGGGGAAGGCATCCGCAACGTGCTGCAGGATCTTCCGGGTCTCGGCCACCGGCCGGAATCCGCACAATGCCTCGAACGGCGTGAGCGCGAAGATCATCTCGGGCTTGTGGTTGTCATCCTTGTAGTTCCGGTTCGGGGCATGGGCATCCAGTCCGGCTGCCTTTTCCCGTGCGAATCCTTCCCGGGCCTGGTCCAGGCTCGGGTGGACCTGGAGGGAGAGCGGCTGCGCGGCCGCAAGGATCTTGGCCAGGAACGGCAGCCGGGGGCCGAAGGCCGCCACGGATTCCGCGCCCAGGAAATGTTCCGGGTCGGAGGAGATCAGGGAGTCCAGCGGGCTCCGCGTCCCGTCCTCCGGCAGGTGCGCCACCGACGGCGAGTCAGGGTGCGCTCCGATCCACAGTTCGGCCTCCGGGCGCCCCGACTCGGGACGCCCCAGCAGCGAGGCGATCGCCGTCGTCGAACCCCAGGCGTAGTCCCGCAGGACGTTGTCAATCTCGTACAAAACCGTTCCGTTCCTTGATGGTTGGGAGCTGATGGGTGGGCCCTAGAGCGGGGCGCACTGACCGTTGGTGGCCACGAGTTGGCGGATCGCCTCTTCGTTGCCCTCCAGCTTGAGCTGGGTCAGCATCTCTTCGGTGATCGGCTCGCCGTCGGGTGTGGTGGTCACCGGCGTGAAGTCCGACGGCGAGGGCTGCCGGACAGCGCTGCCCGCGGCGGGCAGGGTGGCGGGGACAGCCCCGGCCGCCTGGACGTGTCCGGCGCCTGCCTGCGGAACTGCCGTGCCGTCGTCGGGAATTCCTGCCGACTGTGCACCCTTGGCGGATGCCGATGCCAGCAGCTGGTCCACCCGTTCGTGGATCTGGTCGAAATCGGGGTTCGTGGAGAACGATGCATCGAAGTCCGGCGGCCCGATGGTCAGCCGTTTGACGTCCTTGCCCCGCGCCTTGATGGCGAGGTCCAGGAAGCTGCCCAACTGGGCGGAAGAGATGTTTGACTCCACCACCTTTGTTCCCGCGCCGGCGATGTCCTCGAACTTGGACAGCAGGGTGGCGGGGTCAAGCTGTTTCAGCATTGCCTGCTGCACGCACTGCTGGCGCTGGATGCGGGAGTAGTCATCCACGTACTCGCGCGACCGCCCGTACCAGAGGGCCTGCGCGCCGTTGAGCGTCTGGTCCCCGGCCGGAATCCACCCGAGGGGCATCCCGTGGGTCTTGGTGGCCTCGTCGAAATAGCCGCTCATGGGAACCCAGCCGCCGGCCTTGATCCGGATGCCGCCCATGGCTTCGATCAGGGTGGAGAACCCCTCCATGTCAACGAGTACGTAAGCCTGGATCTTCATGCCCAGCGTTCCGGAAACGGCTTCCATGGTTGCCTGCGCCCCGGGGTCCGCCACGCCGGGATAGAGGTCCGCGTGCTCGTTGGTAACCTCGGTGTTGATGGCGTTGATCAGGCACTCGTCGCCGCAGTCGTAGCCGTCGGGGTAGAGGGCCCGCATGGGGGAGCCTTCGCTGAACTGCGCGTTCTGGAAGTTCCTGGGCACGGAAATTATGGCGGTCTGGCCCGTTTGGGCGTCCACGCTCAGGATGGACAGGCTGTCAGGCCGGCGGCCCGTGCGGTCATCGCCGGCGTCGCCGCCCATCATGAGGAAGTTGTACCGACCGTCCACCGGCTCGATGGCGGGACCGGACGAGAAGATGTTGCCGATGGCGTTGCGGCCTACGTTCAGCAGGTAGGCGGCATACCCCATGGAGCCGCTGCCCAGAACCAGCGCCACCACCAGGGCAATGCCGACGGCGGGGCGGGCCCGCGGTGCCAGCAGGACAGGGCGGATGAGGCGCAGGGTATTCAGGAACAGCAAAGCCCAGCCGAGGGCCAGTGCCGACATCACCACCACCAGCAGCAGCGAGGTGACCGGGTTGGTGGCGATGCTGATGACCAGGCTCCGGTTGACCAGCAAGAGCACCACTGCCAGCAGCAGGAGTGCCCACACGCAGAGCGTTACCCGCAGGGCTGTCCGTCCCAGCTTCCTGTCGCCTGCCACGAGCTGGGCGCTGCCCGGTACCAGGAGGGTCAGCAGGACCAGGACGAAGGCACGCTTGGTCCGGACCGCGGGAGAAGCGCTGACCGGATAGCGGACCGGGTCCGTCAGTGATGGACCGGAGCCGGTATTGAGAACGCTGCTGCTGCTGGCCATGCCCGGCGCCCTAACGGCTGCCCCGAAGAGCGCTGGAGCCGCCGGGGAAGACTTCGCTGACTTTTTGCCGCAGGTTCGCGCCCTTGCGGGCGGCGACGGCGTTCAGGTCCGCAGCGAAGTCGAGGAGATCGGAGCGCAGGGACGCGGCAAGTTCATCGGTGCCGGACGCCAGCATCCGCACGGCCAGGAGCCCTGCGTTGCGGGCACCGGCGATGGAAACCGTGGCCACGGGCACGCCTGCCGGCATCTGGACGATGGAGAGCAGGGAGTCCATCCCGTCAAGGGTTTTCAGGGGAACAGGAACCCCGATCACCGGCAGGGGCGTGACGCTGGCAAGCATGCCTGGCAGGTGGGCCGCGCCGCCGGCGCCGGCAATGATGACGCGCAGCCCGCGCTCGTGCGCGGTTTGGCCGTACCGGATCATCTCGGTGGGCATCCGGTGGGCGGAGACGACGTCGGCTTCAAAGGGGATGCCGAATTCGGCCAGGGCGTCCGCCGCAGCCTCCATGACCGGCCAGTCAGAATCGGAGCCCATGACCAGGCCCACCAGGGGGCCCGCGGCGGAACCGGCGGCGGGGGTGGCTTCGGCGCTCATGCGTTCTCCTCGAAAATTGCGGAAGGTTCTTCGGTGGTAACCCGCCCGTCACGGATGATGCCCGCCACGGCCGTGGCCCGGCGGCGGACGGAGTCCACCTCCGTCGTCGAACTGCCCATCAGGTTGACGTGGCCGATCTTGCGCCCGGGCCGCACCGACTTGCCGTAGCAGTGCACCTTGGCAGCAGGTTCGGTGGCCAGCGCCATGGGGTAGGCGGAGTACAGATCCTGGTTGTCTCCGCCCAGGAAGTTCTTCATAACGGTCACGGGTGCCAGCGCGTCGGTGGCACCCAACGGCAGGTTCAGGACTGCGCGGAGGTGCTGTTCGAACTGGCTGGTGATGGAACCGTCCTGGGTCCAGTGGCCGGTGTTGTGCGGCCGCATGGCCAGTTCATTGATCAGGAAGCCAGCCCCTGTGCCCGGGGTTTCGAACAGTTCCACGGCAAGGACGCCGGTGACGTCAAGCTCGGCGGCGATGCGCAATGCTGCGTCCTCAGCTGCGGCAGCAACCTCCAGCGGGATGTCCAGCGCGGGTGCGATCACCTCGTCGCAGACGCCGTCCACCTGGATGGTGTGGACCACGGGCCAGGCGCGGGCCTCGCCGTCGGGGGTGCGGGCCACGAGCGCGGAGAGTTCGCGGGTGAACTCGACCTTCGCCTCGGCCAGCAGGGGACTCATGGCGGCAAACCAGTCAGCGGCTTCCGCGGCCTCTTCGGCTGAGGCGACGATCCGCACACCCTTGCCGTCGTAGCCGCCCCGGGGGGTTTTCAGTACTACGGGCCAGCCTGTTTCGTCCCCGAAGCGGACCAGCGCGTCAACGTCCGCCACGGACGCCCACGCGGGATTGGGCAGTTCCAGCCGGTCGATGGCGGCACGCATGACCAGCTTGTCCTGGGCATGGACCAGGGCATCCGGTCCGGGCTGGACGTTAACTCCGGCATCCTGCAGGGCGCGGAGGTGGTCCGTCGGTACGTGCTCGTGGTCGAACGTCATCACATCCAGGCCTTCTGCGAAGTCCAGGAGTGTCTGCAGGTCCTTGTAATCGCCCACCGGTGTGGCAGGGACGGCCGACACTGCCGAAACGTCCTCACCTTCAGCGAGGACACGCAGTTCAAAGCCGAGTGCTGTAGCGGCAGGGGCCATCATTCGCGCGAGCTGGCCGCCGCCAACCACGCCTATCACTGGAAAAGTCACATCTGCCAGCCTACCGAAGACGGGCCCGATCCCGCTTTTACGGCCCGGCGGGGGAACGGTATTTTCCATGGGCGGGACATAGGTCACCTGCTTCTGCCGGGCGGCTCAAAGCTTTGGGGGCTAAAATGGACCTTTGGCCGAGTGGCCCACAGTTCGTCGCGGCCATGGAGGGTCATGTTTAGTGCACTTGCAGATCGTATCCGGGGGCTCGCCTCACTCTTCTGGCGTGAGGTGGCCAAGTTCGGTGCGGTGGGCGGTGTGGCGTTCGTCATTGACAACGGCCTGACCTATTACCTGATGCACGGCCCCATGTCGGACAGCGAGGCGAAGGCACGATTTGTGGGCGCGACCGTTGCCACGGTCTTCTCGTGGGTGGCAAACCGCTTCTGGACCTTCCGGCACCGCCGCCAGGCCAACGTGCTCCGCGAGTTCATCATGTTCGTCATCATCAACGGCATTGGCATCGGCATCTCCACCGGGTTTACGGCGCTGGCCAAGTACTGGATGGGAATCGACGACAAGAACCTGCTGTTCCTCGCGGGCGTGGCTGGCATCCTGGTCGCCACGGTTGTCCGCTTCTTCGCGTACCGGTTCCTGGTCTTCAACCAGGAACTGGACCAGGAGCCGGAATTCTCCCACGACCACGAAATCATCGAAGCCCACCCGCACCGCGAGCCCGCACGCGCGGCGGAGCGTCCGGCGCCTACTTCCGCCGACGGCGGCCCGCAGGCCTAGCGCTCACCAGCTGCTAGCTGCCGTGGATGCGTTCGTCCGCGCGCAGCTTGTCGGTGAGGGCCACATCGGGATGGGTCAGCACCACCGAACCGTCGCGCTGCCAGGCTCCCAGCGCACTGGACAACGCTGATTCGAGTCCCCGGTCTGCGGGGATATGAACCCTGGCGCCGTCCTCATGCTGCAGGGCAAAACCGGTCAACAAGTCCCGGTGGGGGACGGTATGCCCGTCGGCGGTCCGGAGGGCGCAGCCTGCCGGATCCGGATCGGTGTGCGGCATGAACACGTCCCCGTGGGAACGCACTTCGGCCGCGTAGTCGATCCAACCCGCGGGAAGACCGCCGGCCCACCGCATGGCGAGGGCGGGGAGCGCCACGGCGATGACAGCGCCATGCTGCCCAGTGGCCGCAGTGGGATCGTCCGTGGCGAGGAAGTCGGCCGGGCCGCCGTCGAATACTGTTTCCAGGCCAAGCTGCCAGCCGGCCAGCGCCCACACCATGGCTTTCCAGTGCGCCGGAAGGGCAAGCCGCAGCCGCATGCCCGGCTCCGCGTCCAGTTCGTCCTGGAGCAGGTTGCTGGTCTTTGCCACCCAGTTGTCCAGGACCCGTCCGGACAATTCCACCCGCTCCGAGTCTGGGCCGTACCACGTGAGGCGTGGGGCCGTGGAGTTGCCCGAGCGAAGGGTGCCCATCAGGTCGATTGCGGGGGTTGTCGTCATGGTTTCATCCTGCCACTCCGGTTTTGCCCCGGTCATCCGGCGGCAGCGGCGTTTCCCTCGCACGCAACAGGAAGTGATGTTAATCACTATCGTTGCTAAGTGTGCTTGCTATTTCGGCGAAGACCGGGTATTTTCCCCGCCAGCCCTGCGTTTTGGAGGGGTTTCAGGCCCCTAACGCCACGCTGCCGTCCCCGCCACGCCGGGGCCGGGGAAAATCCCGGGCGTGGCGTACGCAAACTTCTGAACCGGGACTGTCTATTATCCCGGCAGCGGCTTGACTAGCCCTAGTTACACACGTGTAATTAGGTAACTAAAGCAATTGCGTAAATACCGGCACACAACCGAGTGTCCACGTATCCAGGCAGTGGCTGAAACATCAGGAGGGTCGCCGTGGGGCAAGCAGAGCGTATCCAGGAAGATGCCGTCGTGGCCGGTCAGGCAACGGCAAAGTACCGTGCGCGGGGGGTGCCCAGCGATTGGTACGTGGATCCCGCCGATCCTGATGCTGCGGAGCGGTACAACAGGAATTCCACCAGCGTCCTCGAAGACCAGGCTACGGCGTTCCTTGCAGCGCATGAAGCCCTCCTGGACGGCGGCGCGGAGCCGGAAGACGACCTCGATCCGCCCATGGAAATTGCTGCCGCCGGGACGGCCCAGCCGGTCTGGATCGGGCTGCCGCTCCAGCAGGACTTCGACGACGAAGGTGAACTGGGCTGGCAGACGGACGCTCTGTGCGCACAGACGGATCCGGAGGCCTTCTTCCCCGAAAAGGGCGGCTCCACCCGCGATGCCAAGAAGGTTTGCGGCGCCTGCAACGTGAGGTCCCAGTGCCTTGAGTACGCGTTGGCCAATGACGAACGGTTCGGTATCTGGGGAGGCCTTTCCGAGCGTGAGCGCCGGCGGCTAAGGAAGCGAGCAATCTAATTCTTCAGGACGTCCATGTCACTGCCGTTGTGGTTGCCCACAACGGCAGTGCCTATCTGCCCAGAACCCTTTCAGCCCTGGCGGCCCAAACCCGCCCGGCTGACCGTGCCGTTGGCGTCGACACCGGCTCCGGCGACGATTCCTGCAGCCTCCTCAGGGAGGCCCTGGGCGACGCCGCCGTTCTCAGCCAACCCCGGGGCAAAGGCGGCATGGGTGCCGCCGTCTCCGCCGCGCTTTCAGCGCTGGTGCCCTTCGACGGAAACGCCGACGGTGGCCGGACAGAGTGGATCTGGCTGCTGCACGACGACGCCGCGCCCGCGCCGGAAGCCCTCGCGGAACTTTTGGGCGCTGTGGAGCGCGCACCCTCGGTGACTGTTGCCGGCTGCAAGCAACTGGACTGGCATTCGCCGCGGAAACTGATGGACGTGGGCCTTTCCACCAGCAGGTGGGCCGAGCGGCTTACGCTCATCGACGCCGATGAGATGGACCAGGGCCAATACGACGGACGCACCGATACCTTCGCCGTGAATTCCGCCGGCATGCTGGTGCGCCGCGACGTCTGGGAACACCTGGGCGGTTTCGATCCCGCCCTCCCCGGCAGCGGCGACGACGTCGACTTCTGCTGGCGGAACCGCCTGGCGGGACACCGCGTGGTGGTGGTGCCCGCGGCCAGGATGTTTCATGTGGCGCACCGGCCGCACGCCCTGGGCAACCCATCCGCAGCCCGCAAGGCGCAGGTCCACCTGCGCCTGAAGCACAGCCCGCTGTGGATGGTTCCCATCCATGGCCTCGGCGCATTGCTTGGCAGCCTCTTCAAGCTGGTCCTGAGCATCGTGGTCAAAGACCCCGGCCACGGCATCTCCCAACTTCTTGCCACGTCCGCCGCCCTGGGGCGGCCCAGGGCCGTGGCCAAGGCCCGCCGGGCAGCCAAACGTACGCGCCGCATCCGCCGCTCCGTCATCCGCAAGCTCCAGACCCCGCGCCGTGAGGTGTGGAGCCACCGCCGGTCCTTGATGGAGGCGCTGGGATCCGACGGGTCAGGCGCCGACCACCTCGTGCAGGATCCGCTCGCGCACCAGCCCACCGGCGACGCCGCGGACGACTTTGCCGCCCTCGCCACCAGCAAGCGCGGCTGGGTGGGCAACGGTGCCCTGGCAGCCGTCATCATCGCGTCTGTGGCCTCGCTGCTGGCGCTGGCAGGACTGTTCCGGGCCCAGGCTGTAACCGGCGGCGCCCTGATCCCCGTGTCCGCGGGGCTGGGGGACATCTGGCACAACGCCTCCAGCTGGTGGATCAGCCTGGGTGCGGGCCTTCCCGGCCGAGGCGATCCCTTCGACTATGTCCTGTGGGTCATCGGCCTCTCCGGCGGAGGCGATGCCAACGCCGCCATGGCCTGGCTGCTTCTGCTCGGTGCCCCGCTGTCCGGACTCACCGCGTGGTTCGCCGCCGGCGGGGTGACCGAACGCCGCCGGCTCCGTTTCGCGGCCGCAATCTTCTGGGCTGCCGCACCGGCGCTCCAGGCCGCGCTGAACCAGGGGCGGGCAGGGGCGTTGATCGCGCACATCATGCTGCCGCTGGTCGTCCTGGGCCTGCTGCGCGCAACGGGCTCGGCCGTTGGACACGGACGGTTCAGCACCACCGCGGCGTCCATCTACCCGGCTGGTGAGCAACTCCCGGCCAAGGCGGGCATCAACGGAGTCCCGTCGTGGACAGCGGCCGCAGCTGCCGGCCTGGCGCTGGCGGTCACCACCGCGTCGGCGCCCTCCCTGCTCATCCCCGCCACCGTGGTCGTCGTGCTGTGCGGCCTCCTGCTGGGATGGCGCGGACGGACAGTGTGGTGGGCGCTGCTGCCCAGCGCAGCCCTGTTTGTCCCCTTTGCACTGTCCACACTCGACAGGCCGCGTGCACTCCTGGCCGACCCGGGACTCCCACTGGGATTCGACGCCGCTCCGCTGTGGCAGCAAATCCTGGGCCAGCCCTTGTCATTCGACCCCGCCGGCGGCCTCCAGGGATTGGCGGCCTTCACGGGCGGGACAGCGCCCTGGGCCCTGCTGCTGGCCGTGCTCATCGCAGGACCGGTGTTGATCCTTGCCATTGTGGGACTCTTCAGCGCCGGACGCCGCGCCCGGACTGCCAGATGGTTCTGGACCGGTTCCATCATTGCTCTGGCCGGTGGTTGGCTGGCAGGCCACGTTGCCACCGGCCTGAGCGCGGATGTCATGGTGACGCCATTCCCCGGACCCGCAGTGTCCGCCGCGTCCTTTGCCCTCCTTGCAGCCGCCCTCCTCGGTGCCGAACAACTGCTGTCCGCAGCCGACCGGGCTTCCGGTGACGGCGCGAAGACCGGGACGGCGGCCCGCACCGTCCTGGCGCTCGGCCTGGTGGTACTGCTGGCCGGGCCACTGGCAGGCATGGCCGCCTGGTCCGCGCAGAACCTGCTGCGTCCGGCCACCGCTGCCGCACCCGCACCCCAGGCTGTCCCACCCGCTTCATCCGCTGCGGCGTCCGGGAACGGGGGAGCGCTGGGTGCTGCGCGGCTGGTGCAGGCCGCGACCGGACGCTCCCTTCCCGCCACCGCCATAGACCGCGGAACCGGTCCGGAACAGACGCGCACCCTCCTGCTCAGCACCGGAGACGACGGCACCTTCAGCGCGTCGTTGATGCGCGGGTCCGGCACAACGCTGGACAGCCTCTCCGCCATCGCCTCCGCCCGAAACATCATCGGTGCCCCCGGTGCTGAAGAAGTGCGCGACGACGACGACGTCACCGCAGCCGTCCGACGCGTTGTAGCCACCATGGTTGCGGGGCAGGGCGTGGATCCCCGTTCCGACCTCGAACAGCTCGGCGTTGGCTTCGTGGTGCTCCGCTCCGCGGATACCGCCGCCCAGCTGACCGCAAGCCGGATGGACGCAGTCCCCGGCCTGGTGGCCGTGGGGCAGACCGACGTCGGCTGGCTGTGGCGGATCAGCCCGCTGAACCAGCGGAGCCTCCAGGCCGCCGACGTGGCGCACCGTGTCCGTATTGTTGACGCCGGCGGTTCGGCCACAGCGTTGGTCGCTTCCGGCACCGACGACGTCGACGCAGCTGTCCCTGGGGGACCGGAAGGCCGCCTGGCAGTACTTGCCGAGCGGGCGGATCCCGGGTGGAGTGCCTGGCTCGACGGGCGGAAGCTGACCTCCACCACCTCCGGCTGGGCACAGGCCTTCACCCTCCCCGCGACCGCCGGCCAGCTGACGGTCCGCTACGAGAACCCGTGGTCGTTCTGGGCTGCTGCCAGCCAAATCGTGGTGATTGGGCTCACCGTCATCCTCGCAATCCCCATGCCCGCCCGGCGGCCGCGGACCGGCCTCTCACGGGACGAGGGCTCCCTGCGTAAGGAACACCAACATGCATGAGCACACCCCACCGGCTGCCAAGGCGGGGGCCGGCGCTGGAGCGCCGGACGCTGCCGAGGCGCCGCTGCCCGCCCAACAGCCGGCACCGGAGGGGAAACCCGCTTCCGCCGGAGAGCTTGCCGTAGCGGAAACCGGAGCCGGCCGCGGCCGGAAGACGTCCGGCAGCGGCTCCACTCGGATGCCTGGCGGGAAGGGCCGTGCCGCTTCCGTCGCCGGAGTGGCGGCAGGCGTCCTGATTCTTGCCGGCGGCGGAGCTGTAGTGGCCGCCGGATCGTTGATGCCCGAGCCTGCCTCCAGCCGGACGGTCCCGGCTGCCGAAGCCGCTGTTCCCGCGGGGGCGAGCCTCGGCGTGTGCCCGGGTCCTGCGCGGCTGCTGGAGGGCACCGAGGCCGGCACCGATGCCCAGTTCCGGCCCGAATCGGCCACTGCGGCAACCCGGGTCAGTGCGGCAGTGCTCAGCGCCGGAGGTGTGCTGCCGGGGAGCCGGATGGCGCACCTGGATGGGACGGCCGCCGTCGACATCGCCAAGGACCCGGGTCCGGCGCCCACGCCCGGGGCCCCCCAGGAACTCCGTGCCGGAGTGGTGGCGGACCGCACCGTGGACCAGGTGAACGTCCTGAGCGCCAACGCCGTGGCAAACCAAAATGCGTCCGCCGCGGGCGCCATGAAATACACGGCCACCGACGGCGACCTGCAGGGCAGTGCTGCGGCCACCTGCGTGCAACCCTCGAACGACCAATGGCTGGCGGGTGCCAGCACCACGGTTGGCCGCACCTCCATCCTCGCGCTGACCAACGCCTCCAGCACACCAGCCACGGTGAGCCTTGAACTGTTCGGCTCGGGCGGCCAAATCCAGGCGCCCGGCAGCCGGGGGCTGCTGGTGGCCCCCGGCACCACACGCAGCGTAGTCCTCGCCGGCCTCGCACCCAACGAGTCCCAGCTCAGCGTGCACGTCCGCAGCGCCGGTGGACCGGTTGCAGCCTCGATCCAGCAAAGCTTCCTGCGCGGCCTTACCCCGGGCGGGGTGGACTACATCAGCCCCGGGACTGCCCCTGCGGTCCGTCAGGTGATGACAGGAGTGGACATCCAGGACCCAGCCGGACTCGCTGCCCTGACGGCACAGCCCGGGTACCGTGACGCCGGGCCGGCCCTCGAACTGACCGTTCCCGGCGCCTCCGATGCTGTGGTGGAAATCAAGCTGTACGGACGGGACGGCCAGCACGCGCTTCCCTCCGGCGGCGTCATCACCGCAAAAGCCGGTTCAACCACCGAGGTGTCGCTGGCCGGGGTACCCGCCGGGCAGTACACGGTAGCCGCCTCATCCGACGTCTCCTTCCTCGCCGCCGCACGGATGAGCCGCGGGCTCCAGGCGGGACAAGCCTCGGATGTGGCGTGGGCGGCATCGGCCGTGCGGCTCGGCAGCCAGCACGTGGTTCCAGTCCCCAAGGGCGGCCAGCGCCAACTGGTGTTCGGGGTCCTGGATACCAGGGCCACCATTACCTATGCCCCCATCACGGCTGACGGAAAGGTGCGTGCCGCGGCCTCCGCAGACATAGCGGGCGGCACCACGGCCTCCATCAGCATTCCTGCCCAGGCCGAGGGCGCGGACGTGGTGGGCTATGTGGTCTCCGCCTCCGGTGACGCCGCCTATGGAGCGGTGCTCGTGGGGCAGGATGGGCGCAACGATGTTTCCTCACTGGCCTTCCTGGCTGCTGCTGCGGGCCAGGAAACGGTGCCGGTCACGCTGGGCTACTAAGGCGGCCCCCCGCTACTAAGGAGGTGACGGAGGTCCGGGCTCTGCGTGGCGGCGCCGGTTCAGTAGCGGCGGCGGTACACGGGATCCAAGGTCTCCGGTGCCACGCCAAGCATCTCCGCCGTGTGTTCGACCACCACGTCGTGGACCAGGTCCTGGAGCTCTTCGACGCTGGAGCACGCCTGTTCCACCACGCGCCGGTACAGCGTAATCATGGGTCCGTCCTCACCCGCGGCGGGTGTGTAGGAGCCCATGGGTGGCGTGGACGCATTCGCGGCCAGCTGCTCGAGGTCCGGCGGGATCTCATCCACGCCAAACCGTACGCCGTCCAGGGTCTTGCCCCAGATGTCGTGCAGCCGCTGGGCTGAGTCCAGCACCATGTCGTCGAAGCGGTCGGCGCGCGTGCGGTATCCGGGATGGGTGGGCAGCATCACCTCGCCACGGAGGCCGCGGCCGTGCCGGTTCCGGCGCCGCCTGGAGAAGCTCCTGCCGGCGGTTTCCACACCCGATGCCGCGGGGGCATCCGGGTCAGCCAACCGGACCGAAAAACCTGATTCATGGTTCGATGACTGCATACATCGACTGTAAACCCGGGGGAGCATTTACGCGATACATCCCCTCTGCTCCGGGGGCGCGTCGGGCCTTGCCTGCAATGCACGGGTTTTGGGTGCCGAAGGGGTAGTCTGTGATGTCGTGGGAGCTATCCGTCAATGTTCAAGGTCTGCCTGCCGCCAGTCGGCGGTAGCCACCCTGACGTACGTGTACGCGGACTCCACCGCCGTCCTGGGTCCGCTCGCCACCTACGCCGAACCGCACTGCTACGATCTCTGCGAGCAGCACGCTGATTCTTTGACGGTGCCCCGCGGCTGGGAAGTACTGCGCCTGGCAATGCCGTCCACCCCGCAGCAGCCGGGACCCGATGACCTGCTGGCGCTTGCCAACGCTGTTCGCGACGCCGCCGCCCTCCCTCCGGAGCCGCAGGCGCCTGCCCAGCGGGCACACCATTCCGCCCTGGAAGCTCCGGCCGGCACCGAAGGCGCACGTCGGGGGCACCTGCGGGTCCTCCGGGAACCTTCCTGAGCCCCATCTGGCGGTAGGCTGGAAGCTGCACATCTTTTCCGCTACCGGCGCGAGCGCGCCCGCCAGGGAGCATGAACAAATGCCAAAGATCAGTCCCGAGCTGTTGTCCGTCCTGCGTTGCCCCGTGACCGGCTCGCCCCTGGTCCAGGAGGGGGAGGAGCTGGTGGCCACCGCCGCCGGGGATACGGGCGTCAGGAACCGGTACGCCATCGAGGACGGGATCCCTTTGCTGCTGCCTCCGGAGCTGCTGGCTGCAGCAGCCTCGGCAGGTTCCGACCAGCACGATCCCGCTGCGGCAGGGCACTAGTTCGCCTGCCTCCGCACGCACAGAAACAGCAGCACGGGGACTGGACCAGGACCCGGACCAAGCAAAGGACCACCCATGACTTTTGACTACAAAGTTGCCGACATCTCGCTGGCGGAAGCCGGCCGGCACCAGATCCGCCTGGCCGAGCACGAAATGCCCGGCCTGATGTCCCTCCGCGAGGAGTTCGGCCCCACCCAGCCCCTCAAGGGTGCCCGCATTGCCGGTTCCCTGCACATGACGGTGCAGACCGCCGTGCTGATCGAGACCCTTACGGCACTGGGCGCCGAGGTCCGCTGGGCCTCCTGCAACATCTTCTCCACCCAGGACGAAGCCGCCGCAGCCGTGGTGGTGGGCAAGGGCACCGTCGAGGATCCGCAGGGCGTGCCGGTGTTCGCCTGGAAGGGCGAGACCCTTGAGGAATACTGGTGGACCGCCGAACAGATCCTCACCTGGCCCGGCGCCGAAACCAACCCCGAGCTCGGTCCCAACATGATCCTGGACGACGGTGGCGACGCCACCATGCTGGTGCACAAGGGTGTGGAGTTCGAGGCCGTTGGCAACGTTCCGTCCGCGGATCCCGAGGATTCGGAGGAATACGGCATCTTCCTCGACGTGCTGCGCCGTTCCCTGGCCGCAGACGCGCAGAAGTGGACCCGGACCGCTGCCACGATCAGGGGCGTCAGCGAGGAAACCACCACCGGCGTCCACCGCCTGTACCAGCTGGCTGACCAGGGCAAGCTGCTCTTCCCTGCCATCAACGTCAACGATTCCGTGACCAAGAGCAAGTTCGACAACAAGTACGGCATCCGCCACTCCCTGCCCGACGGCATCAACCGGGCCACGGATGTGCTCATGGGCGGCAAGGTCGCCGTCGTGTGTGGCTATGGCGACGTGGGCAAGGGTGCCGCCGAGGCCCTCCGCGGCCAGGGTTCGCGCGTGATCGTCACGGAGATTGACCCTATCTGCGCGCTGCAGGCAGCCATGGACGGCTACCAGGTGGCCAAGCTGGAATCCGTCCTGGCGCAGGGCGACATCTTCATCACCACCACGGGCAACAAGGACGTCATCCTGGCCGAGCACATGGCCGGTATGAAGAACAAAGCGATCGTGGGCAACATCGGCCACTTCGACAACGAAATCGACATCGCCGGGCTGGCCCGCATCCCGGGCGTCAAAAAGGTCGAAATCAAGCCGCAGGTCCACGAATGGGTCTTCGATGAAGGCACCGCCACCGAACGGTCCATCATCGTCCTGTCCGAAGGCCGCCTGCTGAACCTCGGCAACGCCACGGGCCACCCGTCATTCGTCATGAGCAACTCCTTCGCCAACCAGACCATCGCCCAGATCGAGCTGTGGACCAAACGGGACCAGCACGAGTATGAGAACAAGGTCTACGTCCTGCCCAAGGTCCTGGATGAAAAGGTGGCGCGGCTGCACCTGGACGCCCTGGGCGTTGAGCTCACCGAACTGAGCAAGGACCAGGCGGAGTACCTGGACATCGATGTGGCCGGCCCCTACAAGCCTGACCACTATCGTTACTGAGACGTAAGGGCCCGGGCGCGTTCAAGCGCCCGGGCCGTTATTTTCTGCACGTAGGATCGAAAACATGGAGCCTGATGTAAAGCCCCGTCGCAAGGGGACCACCAAGAAAGTCCTTGCCGTGGCGGCCGTCTGTGTCCTGGCTGCCGTGGGCGGGGTTTTCGCCGCTGTCGCTCCAGGCCTTGCGGGCGGACCCCTTGAATCCGAGGCAGGCTCCGCACTGCGGACATCGCCGGGCATCGCATCGCCCGTTGTGCCGCCGGTCAAGCTTGACGCCGCCCCGGCCAACGGTGCCAAGCAGGTCAATCCCGCCGCCCCGGTGTCCCTGAAGGTAGGCAACGGGATCATCCAGCGTGTCACCCTCGCCAGCACTGCCGGGAAGACCATTGACGGCAGCATTGACCCCAGTGGGACGTCGTGGTCCGCCACCGCTCCCTTGGAGTTCAACACCGAGTACAGCTACACGTACGTGGTCAAGGACACTGCAGGACGCGAAACCAGCACCACCCAGTCCTTCAACACCGTCTCCAGCTCGCATGAGGCGGACGCCGCCATCTATCCGCTGAACGGCATGAAGGTTGGCGTCGGCCAGCCCCTGCAGATCATCTTCAGCGAGCCCGTGACCAACCGTGCCGCCGTGGAAAAGGCCATCAAGGTCACCACCACGGCAGGACAGGCCGGAGCCTTCCACTGGTACAGCGACACCATGGTCCGGTACCGGCCCGAGAACTTCTGGGCGGCGAACTCCACCATCACCATGGACATGCAGCTTTTCGGCGTCGACCTTGGGAACGGCCAGATCGCGAACTTCAACAAGAAGGTGAACGTCAACATTGGGGACAAGAAGGTGGCCGTCGCGGACGCCACAGCCCACACGTTCACGCTGAGCGTCAACGACCAGCCCGTCAAGACGCTGCCCGTCAGCATGGGGGACAAGCGCTTCCCTTCCGCCAAGGGATACGCGGTGCTGATGGAAAAGAACCGGTTCGACCACTTCAGGGCTGCCAGCATCGGCCTGAAACCGGGTGACCCCGCCTTTTACGGTGAGGCCGACGTCGAATACACCATCCGCCTTACCCTGAGCGGCGCCTACATCCACCAGGCACTCGAGTCCGCCTATCCGTACATCGGGAACACCAATGTGTCCCACGGCTGCATCGGGTTCCTCCCGGACGGGGCAGCCTGGGTGTTCGACAACATGGGAACCGGTGACGTCGTCCAGATCATCAATACCGAGGGTGATTATGCTGCGAACACCGACGGGTTTGGCGACTGGAACATTCCGTGGAGCGAGTACGACAACTGAGTCAATCGGCGAAGGGCAGGCGCTGCAGCCGCTGGCCTGTCTCCGTGTTCCGCCGGCGTGACTGCGTCAACCTGGTGTACTCCCTGTTCCGGCGTTCAGCGACGACGGCGGCCAGGTAGTCATCGGGACCGGTCCCGGTTGGCGGGGCGGGTGCCACATGGGCCGACAGTTCCTCGGCGATCGCCTGGGCCATCCCTGCCCTGGAAAGCGGAGCCATCCGCCCGGCCTGGCGGATGAACTGGGCGGCCCTGCGCGCCGTGGCGTCGGGGATACGTCCAATGTCCGCCGCGGCAGCCCAGGACTGCAGGTACGGCGGCACGAAAACCCGGACGGCCGCTTCCGCGGGAACCCGGCTGCGCACAGCGTACGTGCCGGCGAGCAGGTCGCCGAGCCGCCGGGATTTGTCGTTGAAGAGTGCCACGGCGAGGGCAAGCCCGCCAAACGTCAGGTAAATCTCAAGGAATCCGGTCAGCCCGCGGATCACGGCGTGACGGAAGCGGATGGCGCCCCCGTCCTCACGCACCACCCGCAGGCCGGTGGCCAGTTTGCCGAGCGACCGGCCCCGGCTCAGTGTTTCCACCCCCACCGGCACCATCACCAGGCAGAAAACGACGGCGGCCAGGCCAAGGGCGCGCGCGGCTGCATCGTCCAGGTCAGCGCCGGCGGCGGACAGGCCAATCATGATTAACACGAGCAGGACCACATGGACGACGACGTCGATGACCAGGCCCAGGGCCCGGGCAGCGAAGCTCGCGGGCCGCAGCTCGAGTACTACTGCCTCGCCGGTGATTATCTGGCTCACACTGCGTCCCCGCCCTTCGCAGCTGCTGGTATGGACCGTCCGATGGTGCGGACGGTCAAAGTCTAATGCCGGGCGCTAGGCTGTAGCCGTGGACATGGATGCCTTCGCCGCCGTTAACGCGGACAAATGGGCGCGGCTGCAGGAGCTCGCGGGAAAAGGCAGGCTCACCGGCGCCGAGTCTGACGAGTTGCTGGCGCTGTACCAGTCGACGTCCGGCCACCTGTCGCTGGTCCGTTCCGTGGCCCCGGAAAGCGGGCTGTCGGCATCCCTCTCCGCCACGCTTGCCCAGGCCAGGACGCGTTTTACCGGTGCACGGTCCAACGCCATGGCGGACCTTGCGAGGTTCTTCGTGGTGGCACTGCCGGCTGCGCTGTACCGACTGACCTGGCTGACGTTGGCGTGTGGAGCAGCCTTCGTCCTCATCGCCGCGGCGTACGCGGCATGGATCGGGACGTCACCGGAGGCACTCAGGGCCGTAGCCTCTGAGACCGCCGCCGCCCAGTACGTGGAGCAGGACTTTATCAACTACTACTCGGAGAACCCTGCAGCGTCCTTCGCCGGAGCCGTATGGACCAATAACGCGTGGATCAGTGCCCAGGCCGTGGCCCTGGGGATCACCGGGGTCTGGGTGCCGATGATCCTGTTCGGCAATGCCCAGGGAGTGGGCATTGCCGCCGGAATCTTCGCGTCCGCCGGCAAATCGGACGTTTTCTTCAGCTACATCCTGCCGCACGGACTGATGGAGCTGACCGCCGTCTTTGTTGCCTCGGCCGCGGGACTGCGGATCTTCTGGGCCATGGTCTCGCCCGGGCCGCGGACCAGGGGACGGGCGGTCGCGGAAGAAGGCCGGTCGCTGGTTACGGTGGCCGTGGGGCTGGTCTTCGTACTGTTCGTCTCGGGGTTGGTGGAAGGCTTTGTCACGCCCAGTCCGCTGCCTGCCTGGGCCAGGATCGGCATCGGTGCGGCAGTCCTCGCCGCGTACTGGATCTACGTCCTGGTGTGGGGCAGGCGCGCATTCCTCGCCGGGGAACGCGGCGACCTCCGCCGGGAAGACGCGGGCTACACGGAAATCGCTGCCTGAATCGTTGTAATCCTGCCGGGGTGGTTCCTCGCCCAGCGGAAGTCCCGGACGGTAGGCTCGAAAGCAGAATCGATTGCACCGGCGGCATGGGGCCGGTGCGGAACCCAACGGAAGTGACGCTGCTGTGAATGACGAAACACCGGTCCGCGCCAAAAGCGCTGCGCCGCAGCCGGAACCTTTGCTGGATACGTCCGGGGACTCCGATGAGCCCGCGTTCTCCTGGCTGACGCCCACTGGTGGCGGCAAGACCGGCGGCGACAAGTCCGGCGGGGGAGAACCCGGCGGCGACAAGTCCGGCAGGGGAGAACCCCTCGGCGACAGGCCTGACCGGCAGGAGTCCGTGGCGGAGGGTAAGGCCGCCCAACCCGAAAGCCGTGCACACCGAAAGGCTGCGGAAGCCGCCGTCGAATCCTCCGCCACGGGAAATCCCGCTGCCGGCCCGTCCGCTGCCGGCCGGGCCGGCGCCGGCCTGTCGACCGCCGCCACGTCCACGGATGGGCATGCCGGCAGCAGTGCTTCGCCGGTTTTCAACGAGCCCCTTCCCACCTCCGCCCTGCACGTCCGTCCCCCTGAGGAGGAAGTGGAGCGCCGCAACGCCCAGCGCGAAAGCGCCGCGAATGCCAAGCCTGTGGCTCCCCGCGTCATGCAGGTCCTGCTGGCCATCATCTACCCGTTCATCCTCCTGATCCTTGCCGTCCGCGCAGTGACCACCCCGCTCTTCCTCTGGGTGGAGTACAACCGTCCCGGTTTCCCGGGCGACGGCTATGGCTTCAGCACCGACGACAGGATGACCTACGGCTCCTACGCGGTGGACTACCTCCTCAATTGGGCCGGCCCGAGGTACCTGGGCGATCTGGTGCAGCGCGGCGGCGAAAAACTCTTCAAGGACGGCGAAGTCAGCCACATGGCCGACGTCAAGACGGTCATCATGTCCACCTTCGGCGCCGGTGCGCTGCTGCTTCTCCTGGCACTGATCGCAATCCTGTACCTGCGCAGGCGCAGCACCGGCGGAGTCCGGCGCGGCCTCTTCGCCGGCTCCATCATCACGCTGGTCCTCATCCTGGGCCTGGGCGCACTGGCGGCGCTGGGCTGGCAGCAGTTCTTCACCGAGTTCCACCGGATCTTCTTCGCTGACGGGTCCTGGACGTTCAGCCTGGACGACACCCTGATCAGGCTGTTCCCCAGCCAGTTTTGGATCGACGCCGGCATCGGCATCGGCGCCCTGGTGCTCCTGGCATCCATCGTGACGCTGGTGCTCACGTGGCCCACCCGACGCCGCCGAGGTGTTGCACCGCAGGAAAAGCGCGGGGACGCGGAACAGGAAAAGGTGGATCAGCCGTAGATTTTGGCGATCTCCGCCTGGAACTCCTTGACGACGGCGGCCCGCTTCAGCTTCAGTGACGGCGTCAGGTGCCCGGACTCTACGCTGAATTCGGCGTCCAGGAGCCTGAACGTTCGCACCGACTCGGCTTTGGACACCATCTGGTTGGCAAGGTCCACTGCCTCCTGAAGGGCGGCCAGGACCTGGGGGTCACCGGCAGCTTCACTGAGGGGGAGCGGAGGCAGGCCACGCTCGGACCGCCAGTCAGCAACGCCTTCCGGGTCCAGCGTCAGCAGGGCCGAGACGAAGGGCTTGCCGTCGCCCACCACCACCGCGTGGCCCACCAGCTGGTGGGCGCGGATCTTTTCCTCCAACGGCCCCGGCGCCACGTTCTTGCCGCCTGCAGTGACCAGCAGGTCCTTCTTCCGGCCGGTGACGGTGAGGAAGCCGTCCTTGTCCAGGACACCAAGGTCACCGGTGCGGAAGAAGCCGTCCACGAACGCCTCGGCGTTCGCCGCCGGGTTGCCGTGGTAGCCCCTGAAGACGCCGATTCCCTTGACCAGGATTTCGCCGTCTTCAGCCACGCGAATGGTGGTGCCTGGAATGGGGATCCCCACGGTTCCCACCTTGGTGCGGGACGGCGTGTTGGCGGTGCAGGGCGCCGTGGTCTCGGTCAGCCCGTAACCCTCCAGGACGGGAATGCCCACGCCACGGAAAAAGTGTGCATCCTCGGACGCCAGCGCACTGGCGCCGGAAACGGTGTATCCCACCTCTCCGCCCAGCGCCTGGCGCAGCCGCGGATAGACCAGCCGGTCGTACACTGCATGCCGGGCCCGGACCAGCAGCCCAGGACCCGGACCCTCGCCGCGGCTCTGCCGGTCAAGTTCCCGGGAGTACGCGATCGCGGCTGCTGCCGCGGCATCGAACAGCCTCCCCTTGCCTGCCACGGCGGCCTTGTGCGCTGCCGTTGCCCGGACCTTTTCGAAGATACGGGGCACCACCAGCAGGAAAGTGGGCCGGAACGTGCCGAGGTCTTCCAGCAGCTGCGCCGCACCGGGGGTGTGTCCCAGGGTTGCCCCTGCGGCCAGGCAGACCACCTGGACGGCCCGGGCCAGCACGTGGGCCAGCGGCAGGAACATCAAGGTGCGGGCCTGGTCCTTTTGCAGGATTTCGGGCAGGAACGCAACGATGTTCCGGGCCACCAGGGCGAAGTTCCCGTGCGTGATCTCGCACCCCTTGGGCTTTCCCGTGGTGCCCGAGGTGTACACCAGCGATGCGAGGTCGGACAGCCCCGCGCGGCTTCGCTGCCGCTCCAGCTCGGCATCGCTGACTCCGGTGCCTGCAGCGGCGAGGCTGGCAAGGTCCGGGGCCTCGCCGTCGTAATCCATCCGCACCACGTTGACCAGGCGGTCGCTGAGCTCGGCGGAACCTGCCACCACGCCGCTGACGAGCTGGACCGTGGCGCGGTCGCCGGCGAAGACGCGGCGGACTCCTGCGTCCTGGATGATCCACTGCACCTGGCTTGCGGAGGACGTCTCGTAGATGGGTACCGTGACGCCGCCGGCGAACCAGATGGCAAAGTCCACCAGCGTCCACTCATAGGAGGTGCGGGACATGACGGCCACGGTGTCGCCGGGCTCCAGGCCGCCGGCGATGAGGCCTTTGGCCAGGGCGCTGACGTCCTGCAGGAACTTCTGCGCGGTGACATCCACCCAGCCGTTGGGGCCCTTCCGCCGGTACAGGGCGTGGGCCGGGTTGGCGGCGTGCTGCTCCAGCAGCAGGTCCGTCACGTTGCTGCCGGCGTCAAGCTCAACCAGCAGTTCGGTACTCGCTTCTCTCACAGCAGGTCTCCGTTTCCGCTGCCACGCCGCGGCAGCGGCTCCATCAGGTCTCTGTTGCCATCCTGCCCTAGATCCAGGATGGCATCCACATCCGGACTTTCCAGTCGACGTACGGGATCACTTCGGCGGTCCAGATCGGGTAGAAGAATGCCGAGAGCAGTAATACCGCAGCAAGGAACAGGACCACCAAGTACAGGCCGGAGCGACGGCGCCACGGCGGATCCGAGGACCTTCCCAGCACCAGCCCCAGGCAGTACACCAGGGCCAGGACAAGGAACGGTTCAAAGGAGACCGCGTAGAAGTAGAACATGGTCCGCTCCGGATACATGAACCACGGCAGGTAGCCCGCAGCGACGCCGGCCAGCACGGCCCCGGCGCGCCAGTCCCGGCGTCCCGCCCACCAGAACAGCAGGACCACCAGCGCGATGGCCGCCGGCCACCAGATCAGCGGGTTCCCGACCGACAGGATGGCGGAGGTGCACTTGTCCACGTCACAGCCCGGGGTGCCCTGGGGCGGGGATTCATAGAAGAACGACGTGGGCCGCCCCATGACCAGCCAGCTCCAGGCGCTGGCCTGGTAGGGGTGCTCCGAACTCAGGCCCTGATGGAAGTTGTACGCTTCCAGGTGGTAGTGGACAAGGGACCTCACGGAGTCCGGGAGCCATCCCCATTCTGCCGAAGGGTTGCTTTCCGCCCAATGGCGGAAGTAGGCGTTGTCCGACAGGAACCAGCCTGTCCAGGTCGCCGAGTAGACGATCCCTGCCACAGGGACCATGCCGAGGAACGCCGGGATGCCGTCCCGGATGGCTCCGCCGCTGATCCAGCCCCGCATGCCCGCCACCCGCCGGGCGTTGAGGTCCCAGAGCACGGTGAGGAGGCCAAAGCCGGCCAGGAAGAACAGGCCCGACCACTTGGTTCCCACCGCCAGGCCCATGCAGACCCCGGCGGCAACCCGCCACCAGCGCACCCCCAGCCATGGGCCCGTCAGCAGGGCGCCGGCCGGTGGCTGTCCGCCGTTCGCGGCAGCGGCGCGTGCCAGCCGGGCCGCCAGGCGGCGGCGCCCATCGTCGCGGTCCATCAGCAGGGCACCGAAGGCGGCGAGGATCCAGAACGTGAGGAAGATGTCCAGCAGCGACGTCCGGGACATCACCAGGTGGTGGCCGTCGACGGCGAGGAGCAGCCCCGCGGCGCCCGCCAGGGGAAGCGAGCGGAACAGTTTCAGGGCGATCAGGGAGACCAGCAGCACGGTGAGGGTGCCTGTGAGTGCTGCCGCGAAGCGCCAGCCAAAGGGGTTCTCCGGCCCGAACAGCCACATGCCGGACGCAATCATCCATTTGCCCACCGGCGGATGGACCACATATTCGGGAGTGTTCAGCAGGACATCGGGGTTCCCGGCGTTGAAGGAATCATTGGCTTTGTCCGGCCAGCTGCGTTCGTAGCCGCTGATGAGGTAGGAGTAGGCGTCCTTGACGTAGTACGTCTCGTCGAACACCAGCTTGTGCGGCACTTCGAGGCGGATGAACCGGAGGAGGCCGCCGGCCACGGCCGTGAGCACCGGGACCAGGATGTACCAGAGCCGGAGCGACGGCGGGTAGTCGCGCCAGGATGGTCCGGTACCGATCAGCCTGGTCTTCAGCGCCTCGGCCGTGAACGCTTCATTCGGCCGGCTGATCCAGGGGCGGCCTGCTTTCCCGCCGTCTTCCCCTGCAGTGGCGCCGGTGCCGGCAGGGGATGCCGCCGGGCTGGGTTTCCCGGCCCCGGCGGGCCGCGTCGAGGTCTGCGTCACGAGCCCCATGCTACCTTTTGCGGCTGGAAGACCCTGCCGCAGTAGGCTTGGTGGGTGGACCCAAACCCCAGCCCCCTTCCCGAGCCCGCCCCTTCGACGGCGGGACGGATCGTCCTTGCCGCCACTCCCATCGGGAACACCGGCGATGCCTCCGCCCGGCTGGTGGAACTGCTGGGCACCGCGGACATCGTGGCGGCAGAAGACACCCGTCGGCTCCACCGCCTGGTCCAAAGCCTGGGTGTTGCCGTTGCGGGCCGCGTTATCAGCTACCACGAGCACAATGAGGCCACCCGGACGGCTGAGCTCCTGGACCAGGTCCGTGCAGGCAGCACGCTTCTGATGGTCACAGACGCCGGGATGCCTGCGGTGTCAGACCCCGGTTTCCGGCTGGTGGAGGGGGCCATCGCCGCGGGACTTCCGGTTACCGCTGTCCCCGGGCCGTCCGCGGTCCTCACGGCACTGGCACTGTCCGGCCTGCCCACCGACCGGTTCTGCTTTGAAGGATTCCTGCCCCGCAAGGCCGGTGAGAGGGCCTCGCGCCTCGCGGACCTTGCGGGGGAGCGGCGCACCATGGTGTTCTTCGAGGCACCGCACCGGCTTGAAGCCATGCTGCGGGCCCTGCGGGAGAGGTTCGGCCCGGACCGGCCCATCGCAGTGTGCCGCGAACTGACCAAGACGTATGAGGAAGTCATCCGCGGCACCGTGGGCGAACTCCTCCAGTGGGCTGAGGACAACGAGGTTCGCGGCGAGATTGCCGTAGTGCTTGGCGGCGCGCCCGAACAGACGGCCGGGACGCCCGAGGACCACGTTGCGGCCGTCAACGAACTGGTGGCCCAGGGCATCCGGCTGAAGGAGGCCGTAGCCGCCGTCGCCGAAGATGTCCGGGTCAGCAAGCGGGAGCTCTATTCAGCGGTCCTCGCCGCCCGCTAAGGCCCGTTAAGGCCCCGGCCGGTCCACTCCCGGGCCAGTGCTGCTGCTCTGTGCAGCTGCACAGCACGGCGGCGATTCCGCAGTGCGCAACGGCGTAGACCATGGGGTTGGCCCGCAGTAGTCTGGCTGTTAATCAGCCCCATGATCCCGGTCACTCCGGCCGCGGCGACGGGCTGCCACAACCCTACCGACGAGGGAGTCATCGTGACTGTCACTGCACAGCCGGCCGTTACCGCCGAGCGCGAAACCCGGCTTTTGGCCTCCGTTCCCACTGGGCTGCTCATCAACGGTGAGTGGCGCGACGCCGCGTCCGGCAAGACGTTCGACGTCGAGGATCCCGCCACCGGGAAGGTGCTGCTGAGCATTGCCGACGCCGGTCCCGAAGATGGTGCGGCGGCCCTGGACGCTGCCGCGGCGGCCCAGGAGTCCTGGGCGAAGGTACCGCCCCGCGAACGCGGGGAAATCCTCCGCCGGGCCTTCGACCTGGTGACGGAACGGGCCGAAGACTTCGCCCTCCTGATGACCCTGGAAATGGGCAAGCCACTGGCCGAAGCCCGCGGCGAAGTGACGTACGGGGCCGAGTTCCTGCGCTGGTTCTCGGAGGAAGCAGTACGTGCCTTTGGGCGCTACTCGGTGTCGCCGGACGGCAAATCCCGCCTCCTGGTGGCCAAGAAGCCCGTAGGCCCCTGCCTGCTGATCACCCCGTGGAACTTCCCGCTGGCCATGGCCACCCGCAAGATCGCGCCCGCCGTCGCTGCCGGCTGCACCATGGTGCTGAAGTCCGCAAACCTCACGCCGCTGACGTCCCAGCTGTTCGCCGCCGTCATGCAGGAGGCCGGCCTGCCCGCCGGTGTCCTCAACGTCATCCCCACCTCCACGGCTGGGGCCACCACGGGACCGCTGATCAAGGATTCCCGCCTCCGCAAGCTGTCCTTCACCGGCTCCACCGAGGTTGGCCGCCGCCTGTTGGCCGATGCCTCCGAAAACGTTCTGCGCACCTCCATGGAGCTGGGCGGCAATGCCCCGTTCCTGGTCTTCGAGGACGCCGACCTGGATGCTGCCGTCACCGGCGCCATGGCCGCAAAGCTCCGCAACATGGGCGAGGCCTGCACCGCTGCCAACCGGTTCATCGTCCATGAGTCGGTGGCGGCCGAATTCGCCGAGAAGTTCGCCGCGAAGATGAAGGAAATGACTACCGCCCGGGGCACCGAACCCGAATCCAAGGTGGGCCCGCTGATCGACGGCAAGAGCCGGGACAAGGTGCACGAGCTGGTCTCCGACGCCCTCGCCTCCGGTGCCAAGGCAGTCCTGGGCGGCGCTCCCGTGGAGGGCCCGGGCTACTTCTACCAGCCCACCATCCTCTCCGGCGTTTCCGAGGGGACCCGGATCCTGTCCGAGGAAATCTTCGGCCCGGTGGCCCCGATTATCACCTTCAGCAGCGAGGACGAGGCCGTCCGGCTGGCCAACAACACGGAATACGGGCTGGTGGCGTACGTCTTCACCAAGGACATCAACCGCGGTATCCGGATGGGCGAGCGGCTGGAAACCGGCATGCTCGGCCTGAACGCCGGGGTCATCTCCAACGCTGCAGCACCTTTCGGTGGCGTGAAGCAGTCGGGCCTGGGCCGCGAAGGCGGCCTGGAAGGCATCGAGGAGTACCTCTACACGCAGTACATCGGCATCGCCGACCCCTACGCCGGCTAGGCCCGGCAGTCCGCAAAACCACACGTGCCGGCCGGGACTTTCCCGGCCGGCACCTGTGTGTTCAGCCCCCGCCTGCCTTGCTGCCGCCGTCGTCCGGCGCTGCCCTGAAGCGTGTCCGGGCGTGCGGCACCCGGCGGATGGCACGGCCGGCTGCGCTGAACGGCATCCTGAGCAGGCGGCCCAGCCGCAGGGTGACCGACGGCGGGAGCCACGAAGCAGCCCACCGCCTTGGCAGCGGGGCATTGGCGCGGAGTGACGCCTCCACGGCGGAAATGCCGGCTGCAAGGTCCTGGACTACTGAGTCGGCGGAACTACCGGCGCCCGGACGTCCATACCTGTGGTGCTCAAAGGCTGAGGTGAGGGAGGCCACCGCCTCGTGGGCGTCCTGGTCCATACCGCCGGGCTCGCCCAGCAGTGTGCTGCGGAACCGGGCCGCGTAGGCCCGCGGTGTCTCGCTGTTTCCGGCGGGCAGCCCGTAGTCCGTGCCGAGGTCCCGGAGCTCGCTCCACGCCAGCGGGACGGCCAGGTCCGGGCGCTTCGGGTGCAGCCGCCGGGACCGGGCGGCGGCGCGGACCAGGTGCGGGGCGGCGGCCAGCAGTACCAGGCCCACCGCTCCGGCCGTTCCAAGGAGCCAGGGCATCAGGGGCACGCCATCGCCGGAGCCGCTTCCGCCTGCGCCCGGGAGGGCCTGTGCCGTTGCGCTGGGGGAAGGTGCGGGTACCGGGACGGTGTCGGGAATGAGTCCGTCGTTGTTGCCCAGCGATTCCGCCACTGATGGTGCTGAGGTCTCTGTGGCGTAGTCAGGGACCACCCCCCGCGAAGGGGTCGGTTCGAAGGGCACCCAGCCCAGGCCCTGGAAATACAGTTCCGGCCAGGCGTGGGCGTCGCGGGCATCGGCCTCGTACTCCGGGAGGGGCCCCTGGCCGGCCACCGTTATGGTGGCCCCAGTCAGCCTGCCGGGGGCGTAACCCACAGCGATCCTGCTCGGAATGCCTTCCAGCCTGGCCATCATTGCCATCGCTGAGGCGTAGTGGATGCAGTAGCCGCTCTTCTGCTGCAGGAAGTCTGCCAGGACGGAGAGCCCGTTGCCGTCGTAGCCGCCCTGCACCGGTGACTGCAGCGAGTAGGTGAACTCGGACGAGCGCAGGTACTTCTGGATGGCCATGGCTTTTTGGTACGGCGTCCCGGCGGCTCCGGCCACAGTCTGTGCAGTTGTTTTGACGATGTCCGGCACATTGCCCGGAATCCTGGTGAAGACGTCGGGGATGCCGCGTGCCGGAGCCGAGGACTGGGCCAGCAGGGCTGCGGAGAGCTTGGGCACGGCAGAGGTCACCAGGTATTCCTGCCGCCGGGTGGTGGTGTCCGTGCCCTTGATGCTCAGCGTGGCCGGGTCCCAGGTCCACTGGCCGCCCAGGCCCCGGACGGTTTCAGGGGCATAGGGGACCGGCAGGTAGGGGCTGGTGAAGGAACCGGCGTCGACGGCGGTTACCAGGCGCACCTGTTCGTCGGTGAGGACTTGATAGCCGGGGTCGATCCGGCCGTCAAGAGGGACCCGGGATGCGTTGCGGTCGTCGGGGCCCCAGGAATCGCCGTCGAAATTGTCCACGGTCACCGAGCGCAGGTAGAGGGGCGTGGGTGAATTGGTGGCATACGTGATCCTGCCGCTTCCGTCAGGGGTGCGCAGGCTGTTGCCCAGGGTGATCATCGGGTTGAGGCCGGTGGAGGCGCCCCACGGATTCAGTCTGGACCCCTGGGGGAAGGTGCCGCGGTCGAAGCCTGGAATGGCCAGTGGCAGCACCAGGGTGGCGGCCAGGGCCACGGCCCCGGTCAGCGCGGCGCGGCGCATCAGTCCGGGACTGCGTGCCGATCCGCCCTGCAGCCTGCCGTCCGGGGCAAACCACTGGCTGAAGGCAAGGATCAGCAGGTATCCCGCCGCGGTGGCAAGGAAACTCCCGACGCCCACGCTTTGGGGTTTGATCATGGCCGGGACCACCAGCAGGGCCAGCAGGCCGGTGCCGGAAGCTGCCGGCATCCCCAGGGGCACCGCCAGGGCATCGACCAGAATGACCGCCAGGCCGAGCACGGCACAGACCACCATGACAATTCCGGCGTTGGGCGCCACAGGCGCTGTCTCTGCGAGCACGGTTTCGCTGGCGCGCTGGATCAGCCGGTCCAGCTCAGGCAGTGTGGCACCGGTGGGGACCACCCAAAGGAAGCTGGAGCTGCGGAAGAAAGTCATGGTCAGGACGCCGCCCAGCACCACGAACCCTCCGGCGGTGACCAGCAGCGGCTGGGCGCGGATGGAACGGAGCACGGCAAGCGTGAAGGCCACCGCCAGCACGGTGGTCATGGCGGGCCAGTACCAGTTCCAGCCGCGAAGGACACCGTTCAGGGACAGGGCCGCCCCGCAGACCGCCAAAGAGATTGCCGCCGCCATGGCCCAGGGATAGGCGCCCGTACCCGTGCGCCCCGCAGGAATCCGCCGATTGTCCCGGGCCTGGTGTCCGTAGCCGGTCGTCCGGGCCGGTGCGATCGTCATTTCGCCACCCCCGCTCCCCGGCGGACCTCCGATGCGGGCGCCACGGGCAGGGCGGGGTCCTGGGCGAACTGGCCCCAGGCAGCAGCAAGCCGGGTCTTCGGCGCCGCGGCTACGGCCCGCCAGCCGCCCTGCCTCAGCACGTCGAGGACATCCTGGAACTCCGCGGGCCGTTCCACCGCAAGGAGTGCGAACGCATCGGTCCCGTACGCTGCAGCCGGTGCCAGGGCTGCTGCTTCCTCCTTGGTAATCCGGCCCAACACTGCGATCAGTGGCCCCCGCATGCGGTGCGCGGACAGCTTGTCCATCAAGCGGTCATCAAATGCCGTCGGCCCCTGGTCGCTGCCCGCATGCGTCCGCGCCCCGGCAGCAGCCCGCCGCTCTGTGTTCGTGCCGGGCAGGTCCGGGTGCGCTCCGTCCCGCCGCGGGTGGAGCGTGCCGGAAAGATGGATGGCAGCCAGGCTCTCGGCGATCGACTGCAGGCCGGATGCGCCGCTGTACTCTTCCGCCGCAGGCTCCGGAGAGGAGGGCGAGTGCAGGAATGCCGGGTCGCCCCCGGAATCCAGCAGCCGAAGGCTGTAATTGCGCTCAGCCAGATGGGCGCTGACGGACATGGCGGCAACAACGGACCACTCGAAGGTGTCGCTGGTGGCGGGCGCATGCCCATCGTGGCCGGGAAGCCCCGGCATGGATGTGCCAAGGCCGCCGGCAAACGCGCCGGAACGGTGGTCAAGGATGAGGGTCGCTTCCGGCGTGGTGACCGATTCCTCCTGCCGGACCATCAGGGCCCCGTGCCTGGCCGTGGCCGCCCAATGGACCCTCCGCATGGGGTCCCCGTGGCGGTACTCGCGGGTCATGACATCGTCGTCGCTGGGGTTCGCACGCACGCGGGTGGCGGTGACGCCGTCGTTGCCCCGCGCTCCGCCCAGCCCGGTGGCAGGCAGTGCGACGGCGGCCGGCGTCACGGTGAGGACGTCGCCGTCGTCAATGGGCCGCCGGTGCAGCGAGAGGCCGAAGGGGTCCGTGAACTCTGCAGTTACCGGCCCAATCCTGAACTGCCCGCGATACCTGGACGTGAGGTGGTATTCGTAACGGCTCGTGCCGCCGGTGGCGGAACGGGACGGGAACCGGAACGCAGGTGCCTGGCCAAACTGTGCCGGCAGCCGCTCCTCCATGACCACCCGCCCGCTGCCGGGGCCGGTCCTGGCCACCGCAAGATTCACAATGGCGGGTGCCGACGTTTCCACCGGGGAAGGGTTGAATTCCCGGTAGACCCGGAAGCGGGGTTTCACCAGGCGGACGCCGGCGAGGGAGACGAGCGGGAGCACCAGCAGCAGCAGTGCCAGCGTTAAAAGGTCACGGCGCCCCATGACCTGGGCTGCCGCCAACGTGAAGGCGCCGGCCGCCAGCATGCCCCATCCGCGCCTGGTGAACAGGTGCTTCGGGAGCGTATGCAGGAAGGCCATGGTTTGCCCCTAGCGGTTCCTGCCGCCGGCGGCCGCCGCGGCCCGGTTGGGCTGCCCCGGGGCCGCCTGGGGCACGGGCAGCCGGGACAGGATGCCGCGCAGGACGCTGTGCGGGGTCTCGCCTGCGCCGGCAGCCTTCCGGTCAAGGATAATCCGGTGCGCCAGGACGGCTTCGGCCACATCACCGACGTCGTCCGGAAGCACAAAATCGCGGCCGTCCAAGGCAGCGGTGGCCTTGGCGGCGCGCAGCAGCTGCAGCATGGACCGGGGGCTCGCGCCCAGCCGCAGCAGCGGGCTTTCCCTCGTGGCCCGCCCTATCGAGACCGTGTATTCCTTCACGGGATCCGAGACGTAGACCTGCTGGACGGTGGCGATCATGGCGGCGACATCGGAAGCGGTGACCACGGGGGAGACGGTGGCCAGCGGCGAGACCGCCTGGTGCGTCTCAAGCATCTCGATCTCTGCGTCTTTGTCCGGGTAGCCCATGGAAATCCGGGCCATGAAGCGGTCCCGCTGCGCCTCCGGCAGCGGATATGTCCCTTCCATTTCGATGGGGTTCTGGGTGGCTACCACCATGAACGGCTCATCGAGTTTGTAGGACGTGCCGTCCACCGTGACCTGGTGCTCCTCCATGCATTCCAGGAGGGCCGACTGGGTCTTGGCGGACGCACGGTTGATTTCGTCACCGATGACGATGTTGGCGAACACTGCGCCGGGCCGGAATTCGAAGAGCCTGGAAGCCTGGTTGTAGATGGACACCCCGGTCACGTCGGAGGGGAGGAGATCGGGGGTGAACTGGATGCGGTTGACGGTGCAGTCAATGGTCCGCGCCAGGGTTTTTGCCAGCAGGGTCTTTCCGACGCCGGGCACGTCCTCCACCAACAGGTGGCCCTGGGCGAGGAGGACGGTGAGCGCCAGCTTGGCGGCATCGGACTTGCCGTCGATGACGGTATTGACAGTGGTCAGGATGCGTTGCGCTGCTGCGTGGAAGGCACCGGAATCCATGGCTGCCTGCCGGTGGCCGTTCAGGTGGCTGACGGAATCGGCGACGCCGGCCAGGTTGAGGTTCGGTGCGCCTGCGTTGTTGGCAGTGCGTCGGTGGGGTTCCATCGGCAACCTTTCAGCCCGGCTTTCACCTGGACGTGACAGCAAGCCTGCCTTCGCCCCTCGGTGGGCGTGCGCGTGTCTTCGTTCCAGACTACTAACACAACTGCCGTGCCCGACAGAGAGTTCCGGCAAATATGGGGAGCCTTCGGCCGTTAGGCTGGTTGGATGTGCAATTCGTCGATTCCCGCCGCCTACCGCGTGCGCGCCGCAGACGCGGAACCGGAGGCCGACGCCGGGCGCCGGAAGGATTTCCCGCCTGCGCCGGAGCCCCTGCCGGTACCGGTCATGGACAACCACACCCACCTGGACTTCCCGGAAGGAAAGGGACCAGTGGGGATCAAGGCTGCACTGGATGCGGCAGAGGCCGTGGGTGTGCAGGGTGCCGTGCAGGTGGGCTGCGACCTGGAGTCCTCGCGGTTCACGGTGGAGGCGGTGGACCAGGACGAACGGCTCCTGGGAGCCGTGGCACTGCATCCCAACGATGCTCCGCACTACGCCTCCCGGGGCGGACTGGAAGCGGCGCTTGCCGAGATCGAACAGCTGGCCGCGCATCCCCGCATCCGGGCCATCGGCGAAACCGGGCTGGACTTCTACCGCACGGAAGGTGAGGGGCTGCGGCACCAGGAGTACTCCTTCAGGCGCCACATCGACATCGCCAAGCGCCTCGGCCTCACCCTGCAGATCCATGACCGGGACGCGCACAGCGACGTGGTCCGTGTGCTCCGGGAGGAAGGTGCACCGGAAAGGGTGGTGTTCCACTGCTTCTCCGGTGACGAGGACCTGGCACGGACGTGTAACGAACAGGGCTGGTGGATGTCTTTTGCCGGCACCCTGACCTTCAGGAATGCCGCCAACCTCCGTGCCGCGCTCGCGGTCGCGGACCGGGAGCTCACCATGGTGGAAACGGATGCTCCCTTCCTGACGCCGCACCCGCACAGGGGGCGTCCGAACGCGAGCTATATGGTCCCTTACACCGTGCGCGCCATGGCAGAATTGACAGGCTCCGACCTCGCCGCCCTGTGCACCTCCATCAGCGAAAATACGGTGCGGGCATACGGATCCTGGGCCTGATTCCACTCTTCTGTGGCACTCTCATTTGCATACCTGGTATGCAAAAATGTTGGCTGCTTTATAACGCTACGGTTACAGTGGAAAACTATTAGCCGGGGTCGGGGAAGGCCAACGGGTAATTTCACTCCATGTGCAGCCGGGCCGGCCTGTCCAATATCCGGCCTGCCGCTGCGCGGAGTGTGGCGGCGCACTGGTGCCCGGACTCTCCTTTTCGAGGTTGCTCCGGGCATTTTATTGCGCATTCCCCGTGCCCGGATGGACCGAGAGTTACGGGCAATCGTGATCAAGTTCTTCACATCGGACGGCAAGTTCAGCTTTATAAAGGTTGGCGCCCAGCTGCTGGTGCTTTGCGGCCTGGTCGCAGGCCTCGTAGCCTTCGTGGGCAATAACAAAACAATTACGCTCAACGTGGACGGCAAAGCGTCGTCGGTGCAGTCCTTTGGTGGAACAGTGGCACAGGTGGTCAAGAGCGCCAACCTGGACCTGAAGCCCAGCGACCGCGTTTCCCCCGCCCTTGACGCCACCGTCCGGAACGGCACCGTCATCAACATCAACCAGGCCAAAGAAGTCAAGGTCAGCCTTGACGGTGCCGAGAAAACGGTCAACACCACGGCGCAGGACGTCGAGGACCTGGTGACTGAACTCGGCGTGGCCAGTGCCTCGACCGTTTCGGCGCCCAAGGATGCCACCCTTTCGCTCGCCGGTTCCTACGTCTCCATCTCCACGCCCAAGACCGTCAGCATCGTGGCCGACGGCAAGGTGAACACCGCCACCACCACCGCCCCCACGGTCGGCAAGGTCCTTGAAGACTCCGGCGTGACCCTCGGCGCCAATGACCGCACCTCCCAGCCGGCCAACGCCAACGTGGTGAACAACATGGTCATCAAGGTTTCCCGGGTTGACACCGGACAGACCGCCGTCACCAGCGAGGACGTTCCCTTCGAAACCGTCACCGCCGAAAGCGCGGACATGCTCAAGGGTGAGAAGGAAGTGACACAGGCCGGGGCCGCCGGAAAGATCGAGCGCACCTTCAAGCTGGTGCTCGTTGACGGCCGGGAGGCTTCCCGCACCCTGGTTTCGGAGAACGTAGCGGTCCAGCCCGTCACCGAGAAGGTCACCGTGGGCACCAAGGCCAAGCCTGCACCCCAGGCCGCCGCGGCCCCCGCTGCCCCCGCAGGCGCCAACACCGGCGCAGCAGCACCGGCCATGATGAATGAAGCCATGTGGGACAAGATTGCCCAGTGTGAGTCCACCGGAAACTGGAGCATCAACAGCGGCAACGGCTACTACGGCGGCCTCCAGTTCGACATCCAGACCTGGATTGGCGCCGGCGGCGGCGCCTACGCGCCCAACGCCAGCCTGGCCACCAAGGCGCAGCAGATCGACATCGCCAACCGCGTCTACGCACAGCGTGGCCTGTCACCGTGGGGCTGCGGCTGGGCCGCCAGCCGCTGATCAGCCAGCATCAACGCGCAGGAAACAGCTGTGGCCGGCCCCGGGTACTACGGGGCCGGCCACAGCCGTTAACCGGGGAGGGCCAAAGTGCCGCGCGGGATAGGATACCTAGGTGACTGAACCGATCCCCGCCGTTCCTGCACCGTTGTTCGGTGCCTCCGACATACGCCGGATGGCAGAGGAAATTGGGGTCAGGCCCACCAAGACCCTGGGCCAAAACTTTGTCATTGACGGCAATACCATCCGCCGGATTGTGGCCGCAGCAGGCGTGGGGCCGGATGAAACAGTGCTCGAGGTCGGTCCCGGGCTGGGCTCCCTGACGCTGGGGCTGCTCGACGCGGCAGCGGCGGTCGTCGCCGTCGAAATCGACCCTGTCCTTGCCGCAAAGCTCCCCGAAACCGTGAAGGAATGGCGCCCGGCCGCCGCCAACGCGTTCCACCTGGTGCACGCCGATGCCATGAAGGTCACCGAACTGCCGGTGCAACCCACGGCGCTCGTAGCCAACCTGCCCTACAACGTGGCAGTTCCCGTGGTGCTGCACCTCCTGCAGCATTTCCCCAGCCTGCAGCACGGCCTGGTGATGGTGCAGGACGAGGTGGCAGATCGTTTGGCAGCCGGACCCGGGTCCAAGACCTACGGTGTTCCGTCCGTCAAGGCCGCCTGGTACAGCCAGATGCGCAAGGCCGGCGTGATCGGCATGAACGTCTTTTGGCCGGCCCCCAAAATCCATTCCGGGCTTGTGGCCTTCACCCGGCGCGAACCCCCCGCCACCACCGCCACCCGCGAACAAGTGTTTGCCGTAGTGGACGCGGCGTTTGCGCAGCGGCGCAAGACGCTCCGGGCCGCCCTGGCAGGCTGGGCCGGGGGAGCACCGGAAGCTGAGCGCTGCCTGCTGGCAGCCGGCGTCGACCCCACCGCACGCGGCGAGGTCATCGACATCGCCGCATTCGCCAGGATCGCCGAAGCCAGGGAAAACCGCCCGTGAACGCGGGACTTGAGAGGGCGGGCGGGGGGCGTTTCGCGGCCAGGACGGTGCGCGTCAAGGCACCCGGCAAAGTCAACGTGTCCCTGGCCGTTGGGCCGCTGCGGCCTGACGGCTACCACTCGGTGGCCAGCGTCTACCTCGCGGTGTCCCTCTATGAGGAAGTGGCAGCCACCAGCACCGCCGCCCCGGGAATCACCATCAGCCTCAGCCCCGAAAGCACCCTGGACCTCGACGCCGTCGACATCCCCCTGGACAGCAGCAACCTGGCCTACAAGGCGGCCGCCATCATGGCCGACGTCTCCGAACACGCCACCGGCGTGCACCTGGAGATCACCAAGCGGGTCCCGGTGGCCGGCGGCATGGGCGGCGGATCCGCCGACGCCGCTGCCACGCTCCTGGCCTGCGACGCCCTCTGGAACAGCGGGCTGTCCCGTGAGGAACTGGCACACCTTGCAGCGGAACTGGGTGCCGACGTCCCCTTCTCGCTCCTGGGTGGAACCGCCGTCGGGCTTGGCCTGGGCGACGAACTCTCTCCGGCCCTGGCCAAGGCGCAGACCCACTGGGTCCTGGTGGTGGCCGACTACGGCCTCTCCACTCCCGAGGTGTACCGGACCCTGGACCGGCTGCGCGACGCCGAGGGAATCGACGCGGGGGAACCCACCGGTGTTGACCCGAAGATCCTGGCGGCGCTGCGGGGTGGCGACGCGGAATCCCTGAGCCGTGTGCTGGTCAACGACCTGCAAAGGGCGTCCATTGAACTCTCGCCTGCGCTGCGCGATACGCTGGGAATCGGCGAGTCCCACGGCGCCATGGCAGGCATGGTCTCCGGATCCGGCCCCACCGTGGCTTTGCTGGCCGAGGATTCCGTGGCAGCTGCTGCCCTCGCAGAGGACCTGCAGCGCTACGGCCTGACAGCACTCGCGGTCCACGGCCCGGTCCCGGGCGCGCGCATCATCTCCGACACCCTCCTTTAATACTTCCAGTCCGGCAGCAGAAAGCAGTTCCCTTTGGCACACCTTCTTGGCGGCGAAAACCTCACGGTTTCCTACGCAACCCGCACCGTCCTGGACGGCGTCACCCTGGGACTGGAGGAGGGGGACCGGATCGGCATGGTGGGCCGCAACGGTGACGGCAAGTCCACGCTGATGCGCCTGCTGGCCCTGCGCTCCACCCCGGACTCCGGCCGTGTCACCAAGCGTGGCGACGTCAACGTGGGGTACCTGGACCAAAGCGACGTGCTCGACGGCGACCTGACGGTGGGTGCCGCGATCGTGGGTGACCAGGCGGACTACGAATGGGCCCGCAACCCCCGCATCCGGGAGATCATGGGCGGCCTGGTGTCCGACGTCGACTGGCACGCCAATGTCCACGCCCTCTCCGGCGGCCAGAAGCGGCGGGTGGCCCTGGCGAAGCTGCTCATCGAGGACCACGACGTCATCATGCTGGACGAACCCACCAACCATCTCGACGTCGAGGGCGTTGCCTGGCTGGCCCGGCACCTGAAGACGCGCTGGCGGCCAAACCAGGGCGCCTTCCTGGTGGTGACCCACGACCGCTGGTTCCTCGACGAAGTCTGCACCAAGACCTGGGAGGTCCACGACGGGATCGTGGACCCCTTCGAAGGCGGCTACGCAGCCTACGTCCTGGCCCGTGCGGAACGGGACCGGATGGCATCAGTGGTGGAGGGTAAGCGCCAGCAACTGGTCAAGAAAGAACTCGCCTGGCTGCGCCGGGGTGCCCCTGCCCGGACCGCCAAGCCGAAGTTCCGGATCGAGGCAGCCAACGCGCTCATCGCCGACGTACCGGCTCCGCGTGACTCCATGGCGCTGAGTAAGATGGCCACCGCCCGCCAGGGCAAGGACGTCCTTGACCTTGAGAATGTGTCCCTGAACTTCCAAGGCGGCGACGACGGCAGGAAGCTCTTCGACAACATCACCCTGCGCCTGGCCCCGGGGGAGCGCCTGGGCCTGGTGGGCGTCAACGGCGCCGGCAAGACCACCCTCCTCAAGCTGCTCAACGGCGAGATCACACCCGACGCCGGCCGGCTGAAGCGGGGAAAGACCGTGGTCACCGCGGTCCTCACCCAGGAAGTCAAGGAGCTCGACGACGTCGCTGACCTGCGCGTGATCGAGGTCATTGAGCGGGAAAAGCGTTCCTTCAACGTGGGCGGCAAGGAATTCACGGCTGGCCAGCTGGTGGAGCAGCTCGGGTTCACCAACCAGAAGCAGTGGACGCCGGTGAAGGACCTCTCCGGCGGTGAGCGGCGCCGCCTGCAGCTCCTCCGGCTGCTGGTGGGCGAACCCAACGTGTTGATGCTCGATGAGCCCACCAACGACCTCGACACCGATACCCTTGCCGCCGTCGAGGACGTCCTGGACGGCTGGCCGGGCACCCTGGTGGTGGTCAGCCACGACCGCTACCTGCTCGAACGGGTGACCGACCACCAGATGGCATTGCTCGGCGACGGCAAGCTGCGTGGCCTGCCCGGGGGCGTGGACCAGTACCTTGAGCTGCGCGAGTCAGCCTTGGCCGGCTCAACCGTGACCGGCGGCGGAAACCCGGTGACCAGCGCCGGGCAGGCGCAGGCTGCCGGGGGGACCGGCGCAGGCCCTTCCGAGGCCGAGAAGCGCGAGGCGCGCAAGACCCTCAACAGGATCGAGCGGCAGCTCAAGAAGCTGGATCAAGAGGAGAAGAAGCTTCACGACGACATGGTGAAGACCACCGAGGCCGGCAACTTTGACAAGCTCGCCGACCAAAACAAGCAGCTCAAGGAGCTCACGGACGAAAAGGACGCTCTCGAAATGGAGTGGCTGGAGTCCTCAGAACTCCTCGGCGACTGAACTCACCCTAGGTGCCGGAGCCAGCCCTTCGCCGCGGACGGAACCACGGCGGGGCTTACGGCTCGGACTGCAGCTCAGGGTCCTTCTTGAGGCCGGTCAGGCCGTTCCAGGCGAGGTTGACCAGATGCGCGGCAACGGTCTGCTTGTCGGGCTGGCGGCTGTCCTGCCACCATTGCCCCGTCATCGCCACCATGCCCACCAGCATCTGGGCGTACATGGCGCCGTCTTCGCCGCTGAGGCCGCGGCGGGAGAATTCGTCGGAGAGGATGTGTTCGACGCGGGCGGTGACGTGGGACAGCAGGGTGGAGAAGGCGCCCTCGGGCTGTGAGGGCGGCGCGTCGCGCATCAGGATGCGGAAGCCCTCCGTGCGTTCCTCGATGTAGGTAAGCAGGGCCAGGGCGGCGCGTTCCACGAGGACGCGGGGCTTGGCTTCCTCGGTGAGGGCGGCGTTGACCGCGTCCAGCAGGATGTGGAATTCGCAGTCCACCACTTCCGTGTACAGGCCTTCCTTGGAACCGAAGTGTTCATAGATGACCGGTTTGGACACTCCCGCGCAGGCTGCAATCTCCTCGATGGTGGTCCCGTCCAGCCCGCGGACGGCGAAAAGGCCGCGGCCGACGTCGATCAGCTGGCTCCGGCGCTGCAGGCCAGTCATCCGCATCCGCGGAAGGTTGTTGCTCACCTTCCCATCATGCCCCACCGCCGGCGGCGCTATTCAGCGGGGCGGGCGGGAGCGGAACGCCCCGTGTCGCGCGGGGCCCTGAACCCGTGGCAAAATAGGGACTTGTGCCCCGGGCCTTGAGTCCTCCGGCACGGTCCGCTCTGGTGTAACGGCAGCACCCCGGCCTTTGGAGCCGTGGAGTATAGGTTCGAATCCTATGGGCGGAACTGCTGCGCGGGGCGCGATCATGAGGATGGCACCCGGTGCCCGGCGGCCTGGGCCGCCGGACGCCGCCAAGCGCCAGCACAACCAAGCAAGGAGAGCCCGTACGTGATCCCCGAGAATGCCGGCCCGGCCGCTGTAATCGTTCTGGCAGCAGGCGCCGGTACCCGGATGAAGTCGCGTACCCCCAAGATCCTGCATGAAATCGGCGGCCTCTCCATGGTGGGCCACGCCCTCCGGGCGGCCCGCAGCATAGCCCCCCAAAGGCTTGCGATTGTGGTGCGCCACGAACGCGACCTGGTGGCCGGCCACGTATCGGCCCTCGACCCCCACGCCGTCATTGTGGACCAGGACGACGTGCCCGGCACCGGCCGTGCCGTGGAAGCCGCCCTGCATGCCCTGCACGCGGATGAGGACCTGGCTGGAACCGTGGTGGTCACCTACGGTGACGTGCCCCTGCTGTCCGGCGACCTGCTGAAGGAACTCGTTGCCACCCACGAACGCGAAGGCAACGCCGTGACGGTCCTCACGGCGGTCCTGGATGATGCCGCCGGCTATGGCCGTATCCTGCGCGGCGAGGACGGTTCCGTCACCGGCATCCGCGAACACAAGGACGCCTCCGAGGCCGAAAAACTGATCCGGGAAGTGAACTCCGGGATCTACGCCTTCGACGCCGCCGTGCTCCGCGAGGCGCTGGCCAAGGTGACCACCGACAATGCCCAGGGCGAGAAATACCTCACCGACGTGCTGGGACTCGCACGCGAGGCAGGCGGCCGCGTTGCCGCCGTCGTCACTGCTGACCGCTGGCAGGTGGAAGGCGCCAACGACCGCGTCCAGCTCGCAGCACTCGGCGCCGAGCTGAACCGCCGGACGGTGGAAGCCTGGATGCGTGCCGGCGTCACTGTCGTGGACCCCTCCACCACCTGGATCGATTCCTCCGTCACGCTGGACGAGGACGTCCGGCTCCTGCCGAACACCCAGCTGCACGGCACCACCACGGTGGCCAGGGACGCCGTCGTGGGCCCCGACACTACCCTGACCGACGTCGAAGTCGGCGAGGGCGCCACGGTGGTCCGCACCCATGGCTCCGGCTCGGTGATCGGCCCGCGCGCCGCCGTCGGCCCCTTCACCTACCTTCGCCCCGGCACCGTCCTGGGCGAAAAGGGAAAGATCGGCGCCTTTTACGAAACCAAGAACGTCACCATCGGCCGTGGCTCCAAGCTGTCCCACCTGGGGTATGCCGGGGACGCCGAAATCGGCGAGGACACCAACATCGGCTGTGGCAACATCACGGCGAATTACGACGGCGAGAAGAAGCACCGCACGGTGATCGGCTCGGGCGTCCGGACAGGCTCCAACACGGTCTTTGTTGCCCCGGTCACCGTGGGGGACGGCGCCTACAGCGGCGCCGGCGCGGTGATCCGCAAAGACGTACCGGCCGGTGCCCTTGCGTTGAGCATCGCTGCACAGCGCAACACCGAAGGCTGGGTTCCGGCGCACCGCCCCGGAACCCGCTCCGCCGAACTGGCCCAGGCGGCCACCAATGACTCCTCAAGTACCCCGGCATCTACAGAAGAGGGCAAGTAACAATGAGCGAAATTACGGCGCACGGCGAGAAGAAGCTGGTGCTTGCCTCCGGGCGGGCCCATCCGGAGCTGGCCCGGGAAATCGCCAAGGAGCTCGGCACCGAACTCCTCCCGCTGGATGCCTACGACTTCGCGAACGGCGAGATCTACGTCCGTGCCGGTGAAAGTGTCCGCGGCACTGACGCCTTCGTGATCCAGGCGCACCCCGCACCGCTGAACAACCACCTCATGGAACAGCTGATCATGATCGATTCGCTGAAGCGGGCTTCCGCCAAGCGGATCACCGTGGTGTCGCCGTTCTACCCGTATGCCCGCCAGGACAAGAAGGGCCGCGGCCGCGAGCCCATCTCCGCCCGGCTGGTGGCGGATCTCTACAAGACCGCCGGCGCAGACCGCATCATGAGCGTGGACCTGCACACCTCCCAGATCCAGGGCTTCTTCGACGGCCCGGTTGACCACCTGATGGCCATTCCGCTGCTGGCCGACTACATCCGGACCCGGGTGGGCTCGGACAACATCACCGTCGTATCGCCGGACACCGGCCGCGTCCGCGTCGCCGAACAGTGGGCCGAACGCCTGGGCGGCGCACCCCTTGCCTTCGTCCACAAGAGCCGCGACCTCACTGTCCCCAACCAGGCGGTCTCCAAGACCGTGGTGGGCCAGATCGAGGGGCGCACCTGCGTCCTGATCGACGACATGATCGACACCGGCGGAACCATCTCTGGCGCCGTCACCGTCCTGAAGAACGCCGGCGCCAAGGATGTCATCATCGCGGCCACCCACGCCGTCTTCTCCGACCCCGCCGCCCGCCGCCTCTCGGAGTCCGGCGCGCGCGAAGTGGTGGTCACCAACACGCTCCCGCTGGGTTCGTCACAGCGCTTCCCGCAGTTGACGGTCCTTTCGATCGCACCACTGATCGCCAGGGCCATCCGCGAGGTGTTCGACGACGGTTCGGTCACCAGCCTCTTCGACGGCAAGGCCTAAGACAGTACTAAAACGAAACCCCGCCGGCAGGAGCCGGCGGGGTCTGGGCCCACGCCGGCAGGGTTCCCTGGGCGAGCTCGCGAGCTCAGGGGGCAGGTGGGGATTTAAGGAAATGGTCCCCGCACTGGTAGGCTTTTAGGCGATACCTTGGCGAGGGAGGGCATAGCCTCCGTTATCGACTGGGTCTGCGTCCCTCCTGCGAGGGACTGCCTTCTTGAAGGGCCGCCTTCCGGCCGCCCGGCGTTGAAGGTCACACCAGACCTCCGCCCTTGCTGAACCCCGTTTAGTCTTCAAGGAGATTTACATGTCTGAGCAGAAGCTCGCAGCAGAACTGCGCACCGAATTCGGCAAGGGCTACGCCCGCCGCGCCCGGATGGCCAACCTGATCCCCGCCGTCATCTACGGCCACGGCGCAGACCCCATCCACGTGACCCTGCCGGCAAAGGCCACCACCCTGGCGGTCCGCACCCCCAACGCACTGCTGTCCCTGGACATCAACGGCGAAGGCCACCTGGCCCTGGTCAAGGACGTCCAGCGCGATCCCGTAAAGCAGATCATCGAGCACATCGACCTCCTGACCGTCCGCCAGGGCGAAAAGGTCACGGTTGACGTTCCGGTCCACGTTGAAGGCGAAACCGCCCCCGGCACCGTCCACAACCTGGAACTGACGGTCGTCTCCCTCGAGGCCGAGGCAACCCACCTCCCCACCGCCATCGAGGTCAGCATCGAAGGCCGCGCCGCCGGCGAGCACATCCACGCTTCCGACCTGGTCCTGCCCCAGGGCACCGTCCTCCTGACCGACGCCGAGGCACTCGTGGTGAACATCTCCGAGGCCGTCGAAATCGCCGAGGAAGGCGAAGAAACTGAAGCTGCCGCTGAAGGCGCAGCAGAGGAAGCTCCCGCAGCTGAAGAAGAAGCAGCCGAGTAACCACTCCGCCGTTTCCCGCCGTGGCCGGACCTCCTGGGGTCCGGCCACTGCCATGTCCGCAGGCCGGCGTCCTTCCGGGCGCTGCCATCCTGTCCACACCGTCCCCCTAGGATTGATCCCATGACAGACACCTGGCTGATCGTCGGCCTCGGCAACCCCGGCGCGCAGTACCAAGGCAACAGGCACAACGTGGGCCAGATGGTGCTCGATGAAATCGCGGACCGCATCGGGGCCGGCTTCAAGACCCATAAGGCCCGGGCCCAGGTCCTTGAAGGCCGGCTGGGCATTGGTGGGCCCCGGGTGGTCCTGGCGAAGCCGATGAGCTACATGAACGTTTCCGGTGGCCCGGTCTCCGCCCTTGCCAACTTCTATGGCATTGCCCCAGACCATGTGGTCGCGGTGCATGACGAGATCGATATCCCGTTCAACACGGTCAAACTCAAGCTCGGGGGCGGGGAAGGCGGCCACAACGGGTTGCGGGACATCTCCAAGGCGCTCGGCACCAAGGACTACTTGCGGGTCCGTGTCGGGGTGGGCCGTCCGCCCGGCAGGATGGACACCGCCGACTACGTACTGCGCGACTTTGGCACCGCGGAGCTCAAGGAACTGCCCTTCCTGCTGGACGACGCAGCCGATGCCGTAGAGTCCCTGCTCCGTGAGGGGCTCACCGCCGCCCAGCAGAAATTCCACCCTGCCAAAGCGGCCTCACAACAGACAGAAACGTAAAAGTTCCCTCCGGCCCTGTTTCCGTGTCTGTGCCACAGGGTACTCTTCTTCCTATGCGGGGGAGCAATGGGGCTACATCCCGCTATTGCAGGATGTAGGGGAAAAGTTCATGTCGATCGAGCCACTCAGCTGGGGACGTGGGTCAACGCCGCAAGGTGACGGGCTGCCCACGCCGACTTCCGGGGCCCCGGAGGGCCAGCAATGGTCCATGCCTGCACGAAGCGCCAATCTCGACGCTGTTCGCACCGCCCTGACCAGCGAAAACTCTCTGGGTGTTGTGATCACCGGCGGCAGGGGAGTGGGTAAGTCCTCCTTGGCCCGCGCAGCAGTGGCGGACCTCGGTCCTGACGTTTGGTCTTTGCAGCTCCGGAGCGGCCCTTCAGGCTCCACCACTCCGTACGGCTGCCTGTCGTTCCTGCTGGCCCGGCTGCCGCAGGCCTACATGGGGTCGCCCACCGCCATCCTGCGCGGCATCACCTCGCTTATCCGCAGCGACGCCGCCGGACGGCCCTGCGTCATTACGCTGGACACTTCCACCAGCATCGACGACATGAGCGCCGGCGTGCTGCTCAACGTCCTGCTGACCGGTACGGCGAAAATTATTGCCGTTGCCCCCAACTCCAGTGACTTGCCGGCGGATTTCCACTGGCTGCTCACAGACCGGAAGCTGACCGAAGTACGGCTCAGCAACCTCAACGAGCTGCAAACCAGGCAGGTCCTGCTGTCTCTGCTGGGCCACCGCGTCGCTTCCTCCCTGGTCAGCACCTACCACCAGATGGTGGGTGGAAATCCCTTGCTCCTCAAAGCCCTGGTCACCGAACAGCAGCTCTCCGGAAACCTTGTCCTGTCTGACTCCGTCTGGACGCTGCGGGACAAGGTGGTCCTCGACGGCGCTGCCAGCCTCGATGACATCGTCCGCTCCCGGTGGTCGCGGGAAACACCGGAAACCCGGGAAGTCATCGAGATGCTCTCCTGTGCCCGGCGGGTGGAGCTCTCCAGCCTTACCGCCATTTACGGCGCGGACGTGGTCGCGGACATGGAAGACGGCGGACTGCTGGAGATCGATGACTCCGAGCACCGCTGGGTGTCGCTGCGGGAGAAATACATCGGGGACGTCGTCAGGACCTGGCTGAGCATTTCCCGCCGGCGGGAGCTTCGCAACGTGTTGCTGGGCGGCCGGGAGCCGGATCCGGCAGCCATGACGGTGGAAGAACTGATGTCCTTTGCCGCCTGGACCCACGAGTGCGAGGCCGAGCTGGCGCCGGCGCTCGCGTTGGCGGCGGCCCAGGCTGCCGTCCAGCTCTTCGATCCCCGTTTTGCTTTGACCTATGCGGAGATGGTGCAGAGGACCGACGCCGGATGGCCGTCCGCGCAGCGGCAAAAGGCCGCGGCGTATCTGCAGTTGGACCTGCCGGTCCAGGCCCTCTCCGCACTGGAGGATATTTCCCAGCCGGAACTTGAGGCCCTGGACTTTGAGGAATATGCCCAGGTGGTTGCCGCCAAAGCGCGGGTCATGCGCTCCCTTCCGGAGCAGGCGGCCAAGATCCCGGAACTGCTGGCCTCCGCCCGGGAACGGCTGGACCGGACGGCCCAGGGGTTGTCCTGGCCTGAACCGGCCGCGGTGGCAGTGAACCGCATCTCCCTGAGCGAATTCGAATACCGGGCCCACACCGGTGAGCACGCTGCCATGATCCCCGCGCTCGAACGCGCGGCCGATCCTGCCGTCAACCCTGACACCGAGTTCCGGCTCCAGTCCGCGATCACCCTGATGAGCGCTCTCGCGCTGACCGGTCGCGAGATGGACGCCCTGGGTCTCATGCGCCAGCTCGGCGGCCAGCTCACCGACGCCTCCCACATCGTCGGCCTCCGTGAGCGCTACACCAGGGAGGCTTACTTCGTCCTGCTGGTGGCGGGCCAGTGGCGGCGCTGCATCGATCTCCTCACCCCCTTCAGCACAGGCCAGCCCCACCGGCTGCCGTACCGCAGCGCCGCCACCGAACTCGCGGCCGGGGTGGCCTTTGCTTTTTCCGGCCGCGGCGAGGCCGCCTTGGAGCCCTTGATCTCCGCTGCAGCCCAGCTGGAGCTGCAACCGGTCCAGGCGGCGCTGCGGACCGCGTACGCGGCCACGGCCCTGGCTTATGCGCAGACCGGCAATGCGGCGTTCGCCCGCAAGTACCTCACCAAACTGCAACGCACTTCCGGCAAGGCAGGATTCGCCACGGAAAGCATCATCGAATTCTGTGCGCTGGTCGCCGGGCGCTGGCTGGGAGACTCGGAAGCGGTGGCCGGGCTGAAGCAGGGGGCCCGCCGTAACCTGGAGGCAGGCAGGCACACTATCGCCGGCATCTACCTGCTGGCAGCAACCGTGAACGGCAGCGACACCGACTTCCGTCTTCTGGAGGACATCGCCGGTCACCGGCAGGGCCCGCTGGCGGAAGTGTCACGGCTGATCGCCGTCGGAAGCAGGACAAAGGACGCCAAGGCCCTGCTCGCCGGCGGCGAACTCGCCGCCACGCTCGAACTCGATGCCGTGGAAGCGCGGTGCATGGCACTTGCGGTGGATTTCGCCCGCCAGGAGGGGGACGCCCTCTCTGCGCGAACGGCGCAGGCACGGTTGGACATCCTGGCCGCCACAGTGTCCAACCTGCCCATCGTGCCCAGCAGTGGGAGCCCGCTGCTGACCAGCCGGGAACGGCAAATTGCCCGAATGGCCGGCCGCGGCGCGTCAAACCGCGACATCGCCATGGAAATGGGTGTGTCAGTCCGCACCGTTGAAGGCCACCTGTACCAGGTCTTCACTAAGCTGGGCGTGACTTCAAGGGGTGATCTGACTGGACTCGTCTAATGGCCACAAGCCGCCGGCTGCGCACCGGCTCCTGACCGGCCGCCGGGAGCCGGTGGACCGGATCTGCAACATGGTGCGGAACGGCACCCACCAGGCCGTCTTCATCATGGCCGGCGCGGGCATTGGGAAGTCGGCAGTGACTGACGCCGTGACGGAGCGCCTCGCCGGGAGCATGAGCATCCTGCGCATCCACGCCAGCTCGGCCTTGGCAGGGGTGCCGTTCGGGGTCCTCACTCCCTATACGGGGGAGCTCACGGCGGAGGAGTCCGTGTCACCCGTGGCGGTGCTCCGTTCCATGTGGTCATACTTCGAGAAGCTGAAGGGCGGCAACGGAGCTCCCGTCCTGCTTGCCGTGGACGATGCCCACCACCTGGATGACGCATCGGCAGGCGTGCTGGCCGAGGTGATCTCGGCCGGCTGGGCCACCGTGGTGGCGGCCGCCCGTCCCCGGCCCGGCCTGCCGCAGCCGCTGGACCAGCTCTGGTACGACGGTCTTGCCGAGCGCGTGGACCTCCGTCCCCTCAACCGCGAACAGATAGAAGAGGTCCTGGCCCACGCCCTTGACGGCACAGTCCCCGGAGCGACTGTGGACGCCATTTGGAACGCGTCGGGAGGCAATCCCCGGATACTTGATGCCCTGCTCCATGACTCTGCTGAATCCGGTGTCCTCGCCAAACGCAATGGAATCTGGATGCTGCTGGGCTCCCTGCCCGCGGACGGGCCACGCCTCGCAGCGGTGGTGGCCAAGGACCACCTCCGGCGCGGACCCGAGGAACAGGAAGCCCTGAAGCTCATCGCCCTGGCAGGGCCGGTGGGCCGGAAAGTCATCGAAGACATCAGCGGGGCTGCGGTGGTCCGTTCACTGCTGGACCAGCAAATGATCGTTGAAACGCCCGGCATCCCGGCCGAGCTTGCCATCTGGAACGGGCTCTTTGCCGGCGCCATCAGGAGTACCGTTTCCGTCTCCCGCAGCCTCCAGCTGCTGGAGAAGGTCAAGGCCCACCAGGACCCCACCCTGCTGCAGGGGGAGGGCCGGCTGCGGTCCGTGGAATGGGCCCTGGAGTGCGGACTCCGGGTCAGTGACGACGAGCTGCTGGCGGCAGCCAAAGAGGCCCTGCTGAGATTCCGCAACCACAGTGCGCGTACCATCGCGGCCCGCATCCACCATCCTCCGCTGGTTCCACTGGCCCAGGCCATCCAGGCGCGGGCGCTGTACAACGAAGGCTCCTATTCGGAGGCCGCGGCCCTCCTGGACGCCTGCTGGCTCCCGCTGGCGGAGGACACTGAGGGTCCGGCGGTCCTGCTGCTCCGGGTTTCGGCACACCAGGCCCTCGGCCACCCCCTTGGCGTGGTGGCGGAGGACGTCGAAAAGCACGCAGCACCTTCCGGCGGCGAAAAGAGCTGGCAGGAAGAACTCCTGCACCTGCTGCAGCTGGCTGCCGAGGTCAACATCCAGGCGTTGAACGACCACGTGGATGTGATGCGGAAGCGCCGCGCGGGCACCGGCGGCGAACCGCTCCGTGCCATGGCCGAGGGGCTGCTGGCCCATGCCCTGGCTTCGGCTGGACGCCCCGTCCAAGGCCTGGAGGCTGCCCTGCTGGCAGCCTCGGAGCTTCCCCCGCTGGAGGGCAGCCTTTTTTTCTTCCCGGAGTTCGTGCTGGGACGGCTGGTCTCCGACTACCTGGCCATGGGTGAATGGGAGTCGGCTGAGCGGGAACTCAACCACTACGCCGCCGGAAATGCGCCCGGGGCCGCCACCTTCAACGGAAGCCTTGAGCTGCTCCAGGGCTACTCATTGCTGCGGCAGGGGAGGATGGAGCGCGCCTACCAGGTGCTGCTGCCCGCCGTGGAGGCGCTGAGGCTCAACGACCCGCTGCAGCTGTACCGGTTCGGCACCGCACTGGGCTTCTACGCCGCTGCCAGGCTGGGGGACTCGGAACAGGCAAAGCGCCTGGAACAGGATCACAAAGATGCCGGCGCCGGCTGGCCCGCGCATGATCTCCTTGCCGAAGCCTACGTGTCCGCGGCTGCTGAATACCTTGTCCGGGACGGCAAGGGCCTGGCCGCTTTGCAGACGCTGATGACCACCACGGAGGCGTCCGCCCGGACCGGAAACCTCCTTGAAGTCTTCGCGATGTGCTGGGACCTCGGTGACCCCTCGGTTGTCCCCATGGTGCAGACGGCCGCCCCCGGGGTGGAAGGCCGCTGGGCGGAAGCTCTGCTGACCCTGGCCGCCGCCTGGGAAAACGCCGACGGCGATACCCTCATGGCAACGGCTGCCTCGCTGGAGGAGGCAGGCTTTGTCAACCTGGCCCGGGAAGCGTATGCCCGCGCCAGCACGGTGCTGGAACAGGCCGGCGAACGCCGCCGGTCCCGGCAGGCTGTTGCCCAGCGTGAGAAGTGCGACCACGAACTCGGGGAACGGTTCCGGGAAGGCCGCTTCATTGCAGCTGCGCCGGCCGTCCGCCTCACCCGGCGGGAACAGGACATCGTGGAGCTGGCAGTGCAGGGGCTGACGGACCGGGAGATTGCGCAGCGGCTGATGGTCTCCGTACGGACGGTGGAGGGCCACCTGTACCGTACCTACGTCAAGCTCGGGGTCCGAAGCCGCGATGAGCTGGAGTCCGCCCTCCCCAAGTAGGTCCCCGGCCGGGCCGCGCCCCCGCTGTTTTCCGCACATTTGTCCGTTCCCAGGGCCTGCGGGCCCTCGTGCAGGTACACGGTGCCCACGGGACGCCGGTACCCGCTGCCCACGGGACGCCGGTACCCGCTGCCCGCGGGAGGTAGGTCCCCGCTGCCCACGGGACGCCGGCCGCGTAGGAGCACCGCGCCCCGGTAGTTCTCCCCCGGGGATTCGAGTACTTCCTACTCGTGTACGGGAGGCCGCCACGGGCTTTACTTAAGGAGGCAAAGCAAAGCGGCCGGCTGGAAGCCGCGGAGCAGGCCGAACAGGACATTGAGGCCCTCTCAACTTCCGGTCCCCTCGGGGCCCGGGCATAGACGGGGCCGGCGACGTCAGAGTCTTCTGAGACCGAGACTCTCCCCCCAGCCGTCGCCGGCCCTCTGCTCCCTCGGCTGAAGCCCGGGGCAGCGGTGGCGGCTGCCCCTCCCGGGCGGCCGCCACAGCCGTGTGTGGGACAATTGGGTGTCAGACATTGGCAGCCCAAGGAGTTCGTTTTGGCCGTAGTATCAACGCCAGCCACACTGGAACATGCCGTCCCTGTCATGGACAACGCCGAGGTGCTGCGCATCCGCAATGACTTCCCGGTCCTCAACCAGCTGGTCAACGGGCAGCCGCTGGTCTACCTCGACTCCGGGGCCACGTCGCAGAATCCCTCGAGCGTCATCGAGGCGGAGCAGGAGTTCTACGAGCAGCGCAACGCTGCCGTGCACCGCGGGGCCCACCATCTTGCCGTGGAGGCCACGGAAGTCTTCGAAGATGCCAGGCAGACCATTGCCGACTTCATCGGTGCGGACTATGCCGAAACCATCTGGACGTCCAACGCCACAGAAGGACTGAACCTCCTGTCCTATGCGCTGTCCAATGCCGGGCTGTGGGCTGCCCAGGGGCGTGGCGACCAAGCCCTCAGGGGACTGGCCCTGAAGCCCGGCGACGAAATCGTGGTGACGGAAATGGAGCACCACGCCAACCTGATTCCGTGGCAGGAGCTGGCATTCCGTACGGGGGCCACACTCCGCTACATCCCCATCGGGGATGATGGCAGCCTCCGCATGGAGCAGGCGGAAAGCATCATCGGCCCGCGCACCAAAGTCCTGGCCTTCACCCACGCCTCCAACGTCCTGGGAATCATCAACCCCGTGCAGGAGCTGACGGCCCTTGGACATGCCGCGGGCGCCCTGGTCGTCCTGGATGCCTGCCAATCCGCGCCGCACCTGCCCTTGGATGTCAAGGAGCTGGACGTGGATTTCGCGGTTTTCTCCGGCCACAAGATGCTTGCCCCCACCGGGATCGGAGTGCTGTACGGGCGCCAGGAGCTCCTGGATATCCTGCCGCCGTTCCTGACGGGCGGATCGATGATCACCACTGTCACCATGGAACGGGCCGAGTACCTTCCGGCGCCCCAGCGTTTCGAAGCCGGGACGCAGCGCATCTCCCAGGCGGTGGCCCTGGCCGCCGCCGCCAACTACCTGACCGAGACGGGGCTGGACCGCATCCACCGGTGGGAGGCAGAGCTGGGCCAGCGCATGGTGGCGGGACTGGAGGGCATTCCCGGCATCAGGGTCCTGGGTCCGGCCGCCGGCCGGGAACGGATCGGCCTTGCCGCGTTCGACGTCGAAGGTGTCCACGCCCACGACGTCGGGCAGTTCCTGGACTCACGGGGAATTGCCGTCCGCGTGGGGCACCACTGCGCCCAGCCGCTGCACCGAAGGCTTGGCCTGACCGCCACCACCCGGGCCAGCGCCTACCTCTACAACACCACTGACGACGTGGACCGCTTCCTCGAAGCCGTCGCGGGCGTCCGGGCCTACTTCCGCGCCTAGCGGAGAAGACGAAAGGTACACCATGAGCCTTGACCAGCTGTACCAGCAGATCATCCTGGATCATTCCAAGGCCCGCCACGGCAGCGGGCTCGCCGCCACGGAAGCGCCTGAAGGCACGTCCACGGGGCAGTCGCACCAGCTCAACCCGGTGTGCGGAGACGAAGTGACCCTCCGGCTTGCCGTCCAGGAGGGAAAGGTGGCCCAGATTGCCTGGGACGGGGCCGGGTGCTCCATCTCCATGGCCTCCGCGTCGGTCCTCACCGATCTCGCCGAAGGCATGACGGTGGCCGAACTGCATGAAGTCATCGACAGCTTCCGGGAGGTGCTGCGCTCCCGGGGCAAGGTCCACGCCGATCCTGAACTGCTGGGGGATGCCGCTGCGTTCGAGGGAGTTGCCCGCTACGCCGCCCGGGTCAAGTGCGCCATGATTTCCTGGGTGGCGGCCGAGGACGCGCTCAACCAGGCAGCCTGAGCCGGACAGCAAACAGCCCGGGCCTTCCTCCAGCAGGAGGAAGGCCCGGGCTGTTTCGTGCGGAAAACGCCTGCCTTGGCCGGGAAGCTTAGCCGAGCAGGCCGAGGACGCCGATCACGGCGGTGGCCAGTCCGAGCACCATGGAGATGCTCACCAGCACTACATGCACGGTCAGGAACCTGGTTGCCTTGCCGGCGGCATCACGGGCCCGCGGATCCTTCATCACCCGGCGCAGGAACTGCGGCCAGACCACCAGGGACCAGACGCCGGCGATGATCAGGACCAGCGCGGCGAAGACGGGAAGCTGCATGGGCTAGTGGCTTTCCAGCCAGGCCTGCGCCTGGGCAGCCTGCAGGTTCAGTGCCTTGGCCACCATGGGCTCAGCGGCGTCGGCGATCTTTCCGCCCAGGAACGGGACGGAGGACTTCACGGCGCCTTCCAGCTCAACGCGCGTTCCGCCGCCGTCAGCCACCAGCCGCTGCACGGCCGTGACATCCACCGGGGCGCCGGCGATCTTCAGCGAGATGTTGCTCTGGCGGGAGCCGTCTGCCGAGGGTGCTTCCCAGTTCTCCACCTGGGTCACCTTGAGGTTCTCACCCACGAATTTCCGGGCGATTTCCGGCAGCCGCGTGGTGGGGAGGGTGCGTACGGACGTGGTGTTGAAGGCCCCTGCAGTGTCGCCGTCCACGCTGAAGGATTCCAGGGTGCCGCCCACCAGCTGGCTGACGTGGCGCTGGAAATCTTCGTTCACCAGCACAGCGGCAACGCTGTCAACGGAGTGCGGAAGGGTGGTGGTTGCGCTCAGCGCCATGGGTCCTCCTGGGACGTCGGGAAAGGATTTACGCCTCCAACATCCTACGGGGTCAGCTGGGCGCGGTCCGCATCGGCCAGTTTCTGCGCGGCCGTGGTGATGTTCCGTGCCATGGCGGGGAAGATCAGGCTGTGGAAGGGAAGGACGGCGAGCCAGTAGAGCCGTCCGCTCAGGCCCTTGGGAAAGAAAATGGCGCGCTGCCGGTAGCGGCTGCCACCGCCGTCGGGCTCCACGGACAGCTCCAGCCATGCCCGCCCCGGCGCACGCATCTCCGCCCGCAGCCGCAGCAGGCTGCCGTGTTCGATCTTCTCCACCCGCCACCAGTCCACAACTTCCCCCGTCACCAGCGTGTGCGGGTGCCGGCGGCCGCGGAGCAGGCCTGCGCCGCCGGTGAGTTTGTCCAGCCAGCCACGGACCTGCCAGGCCAGGGGCAGCGAGTACCAGCCGTTGCGTCCGCCGATGCCTTCAATAATGGTCCAGACATGGGCGGGATCCACGTCGCCGTGGAACGTCCGCTCGTCGATGTACACCTTGTGCCCGGCCCAGTCGGGGTCGCTGGGCAACGGGTCGGAGTCGGCGCCCGCATTGGCCCACGTGGTTTCCACCTGGCCGTCCCGCTCCTTGCCCAGTGCCAGGGCCACCGCTGTCCGGTAAGGGGTGAGGCCGCCGTCGGGCTGGGGAATGTACTCGTCGACGTCGTGCTCGTTGGACACCGCGTCATGCTGCAGGGACTGGACCAGGGGTACGGCCATGGAGAGCGGTATGGGGGTGGTGAGGGCCACCCACATGCCGGCGAGCTTGGGTGCCGGCACCGGCAGCGCCAGCACCACGCGGTAGGGCAGTCCCGCCTCCGCGGCATACTCCTTCATCATCCCCGCGTAGGTCAGCACCTGCCGGCAGCCGATGTCGAAGGTCCGGTTGATGGCGCCCTCCAGGGACGCGGCGGACACCAGGTAGTACAGGACATCGCGCACAGCGATGGCCTCGATCCTGTTGCGCACCCAGCTTGGCGCCGGCATCAGCGGCAGCGTCTCGGAGAGGTGCCGGATCATTTCGAAGGACGCGGAGCCGGAACCGATCACCACGCCCGCCTGGAAGACGACGGCGTCCACCGGGCTGTCCAGGAACACCTTGCCCACCGCCTCCCGGGACCGCATGTGGGTGGACAGCTCGACGTCTTGGGGATGCAGACCGCCCAGGTACACGATCCGCTGCACTCCCGCGGCGGCGGCAGCGTCCGCGGCGGTCCTGGCCATGGCCTTTTCCTTCGCTTCGAACCCGGCGCCTGCCGCCATGGAATGGACCAGGTAGTAGAAGACGTCGACGCCGGACAGGGCGTCGCGGAGGGCGTCGCCGTCATCGAGGCTGCTTTGCACGACGTCCACTTTGTCCCGCCACGGGACACCGGCGATCTTCTCGGGAGAGCGGACCAGCACTTTCACGGTGTGGCCTGCCTCGATCAGCCTGGGCACCAGCCGGCCGCCGATGTAGCCGGTGGCACCGGTAACGAGGACGGTCTTCGGTGTTGGCTGGGCACTCATTGCGGTCATGCTGGCTCCTGTTCGTCCCAAGCAATTCGCAGCGGCGGCCCATGAGGACGGCTGCCCCGGCGAAAAGGCTGCGGAAATGGATCGGCTTTGCCAGCCTAGATCCATTCCCCCGGAGATAGGTGCCGTGCTGCCATGTCGTTCCTGCGCGGTAGGCTGGGAGTACCCGGGATTCGCAGAGAATTTCGGGTTTTCGCGTTGCCTGCTTGTTTTCGATGAACACCACAGGAGCTTCTGCCATGAGTCTTCCCGGCCAGTCCGCCGCCGGCACATCCAGCACGGGCAAGTCCGCCGCGCTCCCGACGCTGGACGGACTCCGCCGCGCCCTTGAACCGGACCAGACATTCACCCGGGTCGGTGCCGAGGCCGCCCGTGGCTTTGCCGTCCGCGGCCAGGATTACCAGATCAGTGCCCCCGCGGGCCTGCGCCCCGTGCTGCTGGCGGAGATGGCGGACGGCCTCGCCGCGGCCGCAGCAGAACAGTCCGCGGAGCCGGGCGTCGTGCTTGCCGTCACCGCCACCGGCCGTGAGGCGGAGGACCTGTCCGCAGCCCTGCGCGCCTACCTGCCCGCCGATTCGGTTGCAGAGTTCCCCAGCTGGGAGACCCTCCCGCACGAGCGGCTTTCGCCCCGTTCGGACACCGTGGGCCGCCGGCTGTCCGTGCTGCGCCGGCTGGCACATCCGGAAAGTTCGACGACGGCCCGGCTGCGCGTCGTCGTCGCGCCCGTCCGCGCCGTGGTCCAGCCCGTGGTGGCCGGCCTTGGCGACCTGGTGCCCGTCACCCTCAAGGTTGGCCAGGACGTTCCGTTCAGCAGCGTGGTGAAGAGCCTCGCTGACGCCGCCTACGCCAGGGTGGACATGGTGACGCACCGCGGCGAGTTCGCTGTCCGCGGCGGCATCATCGACGTCTTCCCGCCCACGGAGGACCATCCCATCCGCGTTGAGTTTTTCGGGGACGAGGTGGACCAGATGCGCTGGTTCGCGGTGGCCGACCAGCGCTCGCTGTCCGCCCCGGGCATCCACCACCCCACCGAACTTCACGCCCCGCCATGCCGGGAAATCCTGATCACCCCCTCCGTGATGTCCCGCGCGGCCACGCTGAAATCCCAGCTTCCGGCCGCCGCCGACATGCTGGAGAAGATCGCCGGCGGCATCGCGGTTGAAGGCATGGAGTCGCTGGCGCCTGTCCTGGTGGATGCGATGGTTCCGTTCGTGGACCAGCTGCCGGCCGATTCCATCGCCGTGGTGATCGAACCGGAGAAGGTGCGCACCCGCGCCCACGACCTCGCTGCCACCAACGAGGAGTTCCTTGAGGCGGCGTGGTCCACCGCGTCCGACGGCGGCTCGGCACCTTTGGACCTCAGCTCACAGGCGTCGGCCGCGCTGCATTCGGCGAGCTTCCGGTCGCTGGCCGAAACCCGCGGCTCAGCGCTGGCGCACGGCGTGTCCTGGTGGTCCATCACCTCGCTGGCCCAGGATGCGGAGCTGCTGCCGGAGATCGACGTGCTGAACCTGCACGCCCGGGAACCCCGTGGCTACCAGGGCGACGTTGCCGAGATGATGGACTTCATCGGCTCGCACGTCCGCGACCAGTGGCGGATCGTGGTGGCCACCGAGGGCCCGGGGCCTGCGCAGCGCCTGGCGGAACTCTTCCACGAGAACGACATCCCCTGCGCCCGGGTGGACAGCCTGGACCACGAGCCCCAGGCGGGCATCATCGAGGTAACCACTGCCGCCGTCGGCCGTGGGTTTGTCCTGGACGGGCTCAAGATCGGCCTGCTCACCGAGGCCGACCTGCTGGGCCGAACCTCTGCCGGGTCCACCAAGGACATGCGGCGGATGCCCTCCAAGCGGCGCAACGCCGTCGACCCCCTGCAGCTGGTGGCGGGGGACCATGTGGTCCACGAACAGCACGGCATCGGCCGGTTCGTGGAACTTATCCAGCGCAAGGTGGCCGGCGGCGGCGACGGTGTGCGGGAATACCTGGTGCTGGAATACGCACCCGCCAAGCGCGGCGCCCCCGGCGACCGCCTGTTTGTCCCCACAGACCAGCTGGACCAGGTGACCCGGTATGTCGGTGGCGATGCTCCGGTGCTGAGCAAGATGGGCGGCGCGGACTGGGCCAGCACCAAGTCCAAGGCCCGCAAGGCAGTCAAGGAGATCGCCGGTGAACTGATCCGGCTGTACTCGGCCCGCATGGCCTCCCGCGGCCACGCCTTCGGCCCCGACACCCCCTGGCAGCGCGAGCTCGAGGAAGCCTTCCCCTACGTGGAGACGCCGGACCAGTTGACCACCATCAACGAGGTCAAGGCGGACATGGAGCGGGAAATCCCCATGGACCGGCTGGTGTCCGGCGACGTGGGCTACGGCAAGACCGAAATTGCGGTGCGCGCTGCGTTCAAGGCCGTGCAGGACGGCAAGCAGGTGGCGGTGCTGGTGCCCACCACCCTGCTGGCCCAGCAGCACTACGAGACCTTCACTGAGCGGTTCTCCGGTTTTCCCCTGCGCGTCAAGCCGCTGTCCCGGTTCCAGTCCGCCAAGGAGTCCAAGGAAACCGCCGAGGGCGTCAAGAGCGGCGCCGTGGACGTGGTGATCGGCACCCACCGGCTGCTGTCCAAGGACTTCGAGTTCAAGGACCTCGGCCTGGTGATCGTGGATGAGGAACAGCGGTTCGGCGTTGAGCACAAGGAAGCGCTGAAGAAGATGCGCACCAACGTGGACGTCCTGGCCATGAGTGCCACCCCGATTCCCCGCACCCTGGAGATGTCCCTCACCGGCATCCGGGAAACCTCCACACTGGCAACCCCGCCGGAGGAGCGGCACCCGGTGCTGACCTACGTTGGCCCGTACACGGACAAGCAGACCTCCGCCGCCATCCGCCGCGAGCTGATGCGCGAAGGGCAGGTGTTCCTGGTCCACAACCGGGTGTCCACCATCGAACGGACCGCGGCGAAGATCCGCGAACTGGTCCCGGAAGCCCGGGTTGAGGTGGCGCACGGCAAGATGTCCGAAAGCCGCCTGGAACAGATCATCGTGGACTTCTGGGAACGGCGCTTCGATGTCCTGGTGTGCACCACCATCATCGAGACCGGCCTGGACATCTCCAACGCCAACACGCTGATCGTGGACGGGGCGGACAAGTACGGTCTGTCGCAGCTGCACCAGCTCCGCGGCCGTGTGGGCCGTGGCCGCGAACGTGCCTACGCGTACTTCCTGTACCCTTCCGAGAAACCCCTGGGTGAGGTGGCGCTGGAACGGCTCAAAGCCGTTGCCGCCCACAACGAGCTCGGTGCCGGGATGCAGCTGGCCATGAAGGACCTGGAGATCCGCGGTGCCGGCAACCTGCTGGGCGGGGAACAGTCCGGCCACATCCAGGGGGTGGGTTTCGACCTGTACATCCGCCTGGTGGGCGAGGCCGTGGCGGACTTCCGTGGCGAAGCCGAAGAGAAGGCCGCGGAGATGAAGATCGAGCTGCCGGTCAACGCGCACCTGCCGCACGACTACGTTCCCGGCGAAAGGCTTCGCCTGGAGGCCTACAGGAAGCTCGCCGCAGCCCTCACCAACGAGGCCATCGACGAGGTCCAGGCCGAGCTGGTGGACCGCTACGGCGAGCTGCCGCTGCCTGCCCGGAACCTGGTGGAAGTGGCACGGTTCCGTGTCGCCGCCCGCGAGGCCGGCCTCTCCGACGTGGCGCTGCAGGGCAACTTCATCAAGTTCTCCCCGGCCTCGCTCCCGGAGTCCAAGACCATGCGGCTGAACCGGATGTACCCGGGATCGCAGTCCAAGCCGGCCATGGACGCCATCCTCATTCCCAAGCCCAAGACGGCACGGATCGGCGGCCGGGACCTCCAGGACGCCGAGATCCTGGAATGGGCCAACGGCGTCATCCGGAATATCTTCTCCGACGCCCCGCTGGCGGTGAGTTAGCACTTGATGGGAGGACACCACGCCGCGTCGGGAGCCGCGGCGTGGGTAGCTGTTGCGTCCACCGGCCCGTACACCCTGGGCTGGTACCCGCTGGATCCCACCGGCATCCTGATCGGCGGCATGGCCACCGCGGGCACCGCACTGGTATGCGACTGGGACCACCGGTCCAGCACGGTGGCCCATTCGCTGCCGCCGCTGTCCAACGTGATTGCGCGCGGCATTGAGAATGCCAGCGGCGGGCACCGGCAGGGCACGCACTCCATCCTCGGGGCGGCGTTCTTCGTCTTCCTGGCCGGCCTGGCATCGCAGATCCACATGGACACAGGATGGGGGCGCCTGTCCGTCGGCGCCGGGCTGTTGTGCATGTTCCTGATCAACATCGCGGCGAAGGCACTGAAACTCTTTCCCAAGAGCGGCTTCATCTCCAACTGGATCTTCGCGCTGGTCATGGCCGGCCTGGTCACGGCCTACGCGCCGGAACAGTGGACCTGGCTGCCCACGTCGATGCTGATCGGGGTGGTGGTGCACATCGTCGGAGACCTCATCACCACCGGGGGAGTGCCGCTGCTGTGGCCGCTCGTGGTCCGGCCGCCGAAAATGCTCCGCCGGCTGCCCTTGCTGCGGAACATCTGGCGTGCCAACGGCGCCCTGTCCGTGCCGCTGCTGGGCCGGGCCGGTTCCAAGCGGGAATGGCTGGTGCTGATCCCGGTGAGCGCCTACGCCATGGTGGGGATGACCATGGCCGGCTGGGCCATTGCCCAGCACCACTGGGGCCGCGTGGCGGCAGCCGCAGGCGCCTGGATCAGGCTCTGGTTCTAGCCGGCGGCACCATTATCACCAGACGAAGAAGGGACCCCGGACAATGTCCGGGGTCCCTTCTTGTGCTGCTGATCAGGTCTTTAGTGCTCGCCGGCCGAGTCCGAACGGCCAAAGATGGTCTGCGGAAGCCAGAATGCCAGGGCGAAGAGGCCCAGGCAGACGGCCATGGGCCACGGGTTGCCCAGGGTGAGGAAGGACAGTGAGTAGATGGCGCCCAGGAACAGGGCGAAGCAGATCACGAACAGGACCACGCTGGTGGCGAGGTTGTTTTCGTTCTGCGGGGTCCGGACCGATTCCTGGCTGGACGCCGAGTCCCTGCTGGACGCGTTGATCTGGCTGGACATGTGTTCCTCCTCGGCCCCGCGGGGCTTGATCTGTGGCGGCTTCCGGCCAGGGTCAGTAAGCGGCTGAACCCTGTTCACCCTTGACGATGGCAATTCCGGAGCTGGCACCAATTCGTGTTGCACCTGCTGCAATCATAGCCTGCGCATCGGCAAGGGACCGTACGCCCCCGGAGGCCTTGACCCCCACCTCCGGGCCGACGGTCCTGCGCATCAGGGCCACGTCCTTGACGGTGGCGCCCCCGCCGTTGAACCCCGTGGAGGTCTTCACGAAGTCGGCTCCGGCCTCCACGGCAGCCTGGCACGCCAGCACCTTCTGCTCATCCGTCAGGAGGGCTGTTTCGATGATGACTTTCAGGATGGCACCGCCGGCGTGCACGGTCTCAGCCACGGCGGCGATGTCCTCCGTCAGGGCGCCCTTGTCACCGGCCCTGGCGGCAGCAATGTTGATCACCATGTCCACCTCTTCGGCGCCGTCCAGGACTGCGCCGCGGGCTTCGAACGATTTCACGTCCGTGGGAGTGGCCCCCAGGGGGAAGCCCACCACGGAGCAGGTGAGGACGCCCGAGCCCCTGAGGGCGGTGGTGACGGTCTTGACCCAGATGGGATTGACGCAGACCGACTTGAACCGGTACTCGGCCGCCTCGGCGCAGACCTTCAGTACGTCAGCTTCCGAGGCCTCGGGCTTGAGCAGCGTGTGGTCAATGTAGGAGGCGATGTCCGCGCGGCCGGCCGGGTGGGCGGTGCCTGCGTGAACGGTGGCTTCGTTGCTCATGATGGTCCTCTCGGAGTGCCTTGTGGGCCCGGCGTTGACTCGGTTTCGGGAACCATCTTGTCACAGCGGGCCGCACCGCAGCATGCCCCACCCGGAGCGCCGGGAGCGCCAGGAGAGCCCGGCGCCCCCGCAGCGGGGCACGGCCGCTCAGGCCGCCTGCAGGGCCGGCGCTTCCGCTGCCGCCGTCAGCAGCTGGGTGGCGCAGGCGCCTGCCGCCGAAGCCGCTGCCACCAGCAGCCCCAGCCGCACGCCGTCGAACGCTGCCGCGTCCCCGATCGCCCAGATCCCCGGAACAGACGTGCGGTAGTCCCGGCTGATCACGATGCCACCCCCGGCTGCGGTCTGCAGGCCTGCGCTGGCGGCCAGCCCGTCGCGGGAGACCCGTTCCTCGGCCAGGACAACAAGGTCACCGGTCATGCTGCTGCCATCCTCGAAGACCACGGCGGACGCGGGCGCCCGGGAGGTGGATGCACCGGACACGACAGCAGGGATGACGGCGGCAGGGCGGGCGGTGGTGCGGATGGGCCGGACACCCTTGGCCCGCAGAACCGCTTCGGCCTGTCCCGCCGCGGCTCCGGTGCCCACCAGGATCCCCACCGGGCGCCGCCCCAGCTCCCGTGCCACCTTCTGTACGGAGTTCGCGATGCGCGGTGCGTCGTCGATGGTGGCATAGCTCAGGCATTGCGCGGCCCCGTCCACCGGGTTCGCCACGGGGGCGGAGCCGGTGGCGATGACGAGGTGGTCGTAGGCGAACTCCATGCCGTCAGCCGTGGCCACGGTGCGGTTGACCGCGTCGATGTGGCTGGCAGGCTGGCCAAAGCGTACGGAAACCTGGGGCAGCAGGGCCAGCTCCAGCAGCTCGGCGGGAGTGTCATCGCGGTTGCTCAGCACGGTGATGGTGCCGCTGAACCGGGCGCGGTCCAGCTGCGCCACCAGGGCCTGGGCAGCGGGGCCGGCACCGGCAATGACAATGCGGGTTGCGGTGGAGGTGGACGGTGAGGGTGCCGGAGCGGACATGTGCTGGCCCTTTCGCTGGCGGCCGGTAAGCGGCCGGAACTTCGTGATGGAACACAGCGTAGGCGCGCGTCTTTTCCGGGGTGTTTCCCTTCAGTTGCTGTTTAGCGGACTCGTGTTCGCCAGTATTTACCCGCCGGTAACAGAACCCGTGACGCACCTCTCATTCGTCCGTCCGCCGACACAAAAGCCGCCGCGCCGGGCGCTGGGCGCCCGGCCGCAGCCACCTAGACGCGGATCCGGTACCCGCGCTTGACCACGGTTTCGATCAGCTTGCCGTCCGGCAGCGAGGACCGCAGGCGGCTCACGGTCATGTCCAGCGCGTGGACGGAGCCGCGCAGTTCCAGCAGGTCGGACAGCGATTCGCGGGACAGGACCGCGCCGCCGGCGCCCAGCAGGGCGCGCAGGAGCAGCAGGGGAGCCGGCGCCAGTTCCACCTGCCGGCCGTCGATGCGCAGGCTGCGGCCACGTAGCTCGAGGCTCCCGGAGCGGGTCTCCAGCCGTCGGACGTGGTTCAGTGCCAGGTGCTCGCATACCAGCCGGATGAGTGCGCCCATGCGGAACCGCTCGGGGATGAGCGGCGTGATCCCGGCGTCCAGGAGGGGCTGCGCCGTGACAGGACCCACCACGGCCGTGGTGACGTTCAGTTTCAGGCTCTCCACCAGCTGCTTGTAGAGCCCCATCTCATGGGCCGTGCTCCACATGGCGTCCACGGCGGGGGCGCTGGTGAAGGTCAGGACGTCCAGGTTGCCTGTGCAGGCGGCGTCGATCAGCCGCGGAAGCCTGTCCTCGCCGTCGGGCTTGACCCAGCGGTAGGGCGTGACTGTGAGGACCGTGGCACCGGACATCCGCAGGCGCTCGATCTGGCGGACGTCGGTGTAGCCGTGCAGCTGCATGGCGACAGTCTTGCCCCGGACGCCCTCGGTGAGCAGCATGTCCACCAGGGTGGAGGTGGTTTCGTCGCTGCTGATGCCGACGTCGGCAAGGCCGGCCGCGCGCACCGCACCGCGGGCTTTCGGTCCCCGGACGAACATGCGGCAGCTGCCCAGCGTCTCCAGCAGCTCGTCGCCGATCCCGAAGGAATCCGCTGCCTCGCACCAGCGGCGCATGCCATAGGCGGTGGTGGCAATGCAGAGGTCGGGTTTGGCCGCGATGATGGCCCGGGTGTCCTCGATGAGGCGCATGTCCTCCTGGACGGGGGCGATCTTCAGTGCGGGGGCGTGCAGCACTTCAGCGCCGCGCCGTTCCAGGGCCTCGATCAGGTCGCGGGACCGCCGGTCCGAGGTGACGCCGATGCGGAATCCCTCCAGCGGCGACTCCGCGGCGTCGGTGGATTCTTCAGCCTGCGGTGATTCGGCCGGTGCAAGTGCAGTCATGGGGGTCAATCCTTTCATGATCCCAGCAGCGAGGCCGCCAGCCTGTCCAGGTCGGCGGCGGCACCGGCGTGCTGCTGGTTGGCTTCAGCCACCCGCACCACCTCACCGATGACCAGCACGGCCGGGTTGCTGCAGCCGGCCGCGGCAGAGGTGATGGTACCCAGATCGGCGATGGTGGTGCGCTGGCCCGGCCGGTATCCGCGTTCCACCACTGCCATGGGCATGTCCGGGCGCATCCCGGCGCGGCGAAGGCCGGCGGCGAGCTGGTGGAGGGTGCCGATGCCCATGAGCACCACGATGGTGCCGCCCAGGCCGGCCAGGTGGTGGTGCTCCTTTTCGGTGAGTGGTGCATGCCCGGAGACGACGGTGAACATGTGGCTGACTTCCCGGTGGGTGACGGGGATGCCTGCAGCGGCGGGCACCGAGATGGCGCTGGTCACGCCGGACACCACCTGGACCTGGACGCCGGCGGCCACGCAGGCGGCTACTTCCTCGCCTCCGCGGCCGAACACGTAGGGGTCCCCGCCCTTGAGGCGGACCACATTGTTCCCGGCCAGTGCGCTTTCCACCATCAGCTTTTCGATATCCGACTGGCTGACCTTGTGGTGCCCCGGCTTCTTTCCCACATCCACCAGTTCCGCGGACGTCAGCAGCGGCAGTTCCTGGTACGGAGCGAGGCGGTCGTAAAACACCACGTCCGCATCGCGCAGCGCCTTGACGGCGGCCACGGTGAGCAGGTCGCTGGTGCCCGGGCCGCCCCCTACCAGGGTGACGTGCCCGGCGGCACCGGCGGCAGGTTCGGCAGCGACGGGGATGCCTGCGTCCCGGCAGCGGTCCAGGAGGCCGGCCCAGCCGGGCTGCCCGTCCTCGACGGCGGCAACCAGGAACAGTCCTTTGGGCAGCGGGGCGCCCTGGGCGTTGTACGGGCTGGTGAGGCGGTGGACGACGGCGCCCGCGGCTTTGTACCGCCGCACCGCCTGCCGCGCGGCAGCAGGGGTGCCGGTCACCAGGACGTCCCGGCCGGTGAGGTCGATACTGAGCTGCATGGTTATGCCTCGTTTCCAGAGGTGGTCGTGGTGGTGCGGACCGGGATGGAGGCCCCGATCAGGACTTTCCCCTTCTCCTCCGCAGTGGCGGGCCGCATCTGGCCGCGCTCGTCCGGAACGAAGGTGATGGAGTCGTCTTTTTGGTCGGGTGCGTTGACGAACGAGCGGAACCGGCGCAGGCGCTCGGGGTCCTTCAGGGTGTCAGCCCACTCGTCGACGTAGGTGTCCACGTGCTTGGCCATGGCAGCCTCGAGGTCTGCGGCGATGCCCAGCGTGTCCTTGACCACCACGTCCTCCACGTGTTTGATGCCGCCGTCGAGCTCTTCCTGCCACCGGGCCGTGCGCTGCAGGCGGTCCGCCGTGCGGATGTAGTACATGAAGTAGCGGTCGATGTACTTGATCAGGGTCTCGTCGTCCAGGTCCTTGGCCAGCAGCTGTGCGTGCGCCGGCGTGGCTCCGCCGTTGCCGCCCACATAGAGGTTCCAGCCGTCGGCGGTGGCGATCACGCCCACGTCCTTGCCGCGGGCCTCGGCGCATTCGCGGGCGCAGCCGGAGACGCCCATCTTGAGCTTGTGCGGGCTCCGCAGGCCGCGGTACCGCAGCTCCAGCTGGATGGCCATGGCCACGGAGTCCTGGACACCGAACCTGCACCAGGTGGAACCGACGCAGGACTTCACCGTGCGCAGGCTCTTGCCGTACGCCTGGCCGGACTCGAAGCCGGCGTCCACCAGTTCCTTCCAGATCTCCGGGAGCTGTTCGAGCCGGGCGCCGAACATGTCGATCCGCTGGCCGCCGGTGATCTTGGTGTACAGGCCGTACTTTTCGGCGACGGCGGCTATTACTCCGAGCTTCTTCGGGGTGATCTCGCCACCGGCGATGCGGGGGACCACCGAGTAGGTGCCGTCCTTCTGCATGTTCGCCAGGGCACGGTCGTTGGTGTCCTGCAGGGTTCCGCGGCCGGCGTCCAGCACGTAGGCGCTGTTCTGGCTGGCCAGGATGTTGGCAATGGTGGGCTTGCAGATGTCGCAGCCCGCGCCGGTGCCGTACTTGGCCATGATCTCCTCGAAGGAGGTCAGCCCCAGGACACGGATGGCGTCGAAGAGTTCTTGCCGGGACAGTTCGATGTGCTCGCACAGGGCCTTGGAAACCTCGACGCCGGACTTGGTCAGCTCAGTTTCCAGCAGCTTCTTCAACATCGGCACGCAGGAACCGCACTGGGTGCCGGCACGGGTGCAGCCCTTCAGCTCGCCCAGCTCCTGGACGGGGGCGTTGCCCTCGCAGGCGCCGCAGCCGTTGATGGTGTCCCGGATGGTTCCCGCGGTGACGTTGTTGCAGGAGCAGAGGGTGGCGTCGTCCGGCAGTTCGGTTTCCGGAGCGTCCCCGCCGCCGGCCGCGCTGAGGAACGCGCCGGGCTCGGCGGGAAGTTCGCGGCCCAGGAGCGGGCGCAGGCTCATGTACGGGGAGGCGTCGCCCACGAAGATGCCGCCCAGGAGGGTCTTCGCGTCGTCGGTGGTCACGATCTTCTGGTACACGCCGCGGGCGGGGTCGGCGTAGACGATTTCGAGGGCATGTTCGGTGCGGGCGAAGGCATCGCCGAAGCTGGCAACGTCCACGCCTGAGAGCTTGAGCTTGGTGGCCGTGTCGAAACCCGGGAAGGTGGCGTCGCCGCCGTGGAGCCGGTCGGCCACAATCTCGGCCATGGTGTTGGCGGGCGCCACCAGGCCCAGGCACATGCCGCCGAAGTTGGCCACTTCGCCAATGGCCCAGATGCCCGGTACTTCGGTGGCGCAGTAATCGTTGATGACCACCCCGCCGCGGGGGCCCAGGCTGAAGAGCTGGTCTTCGCCCTCGGCGGCGCGGAAGAGTTCGTCGCGGGGTTTGACGCCGACGGCGACAATCACCAGGTCTGCCGGGATGACGCGTTCGTCAGCCATGAGCACTCCGGTGACCTGGCCGTCGTCGTCCGCCAAAATCTCGGAAGGGAACACACCGCCGTGGACCTCGAAGCCTTTCGCCTCGATGAGCCGGCCCAGGGCCTGGCCCGCACCCTCGTCCAGCTGGGTGTTCATCAGCCAGGGAGCCCCGTTGATGACGACGGGGGTGGCGCCGAGCTGCTCGGTGCCGGCGGCCGACTCAAGGCCCAGGAGTCCGCCGCCGATGGTCACCGCGTTGATCTTGCGGCCGAGCTTTGCGGTGAGTTCGGCGATGGCCTTGTTGATGGCCCACACGTCCTCAAGCGTCCGGTACACGTGGGCGTGCTCAGCACCGGGGATGGGCAGGCGTACAGCGTCCGAGCCCGTGGCCACCACCAGCTGGTCGTACTCGTAGCTGTGGCCGGCGGCGGTTTCCACGCTCTTTGTTTCCGGATTGATCTTCACCACGCGCTCGCCGGTCTTCAGGACCAGCGAGCCGTGGTCCCACATGGAAGCGGTGCCCAGGGTGAGGTCCACCCCGGCATCGGTGAGGGCCTTGGAAAGTGCCACCCGGTCGTAGGGGAGGTGGGCTTCCTCGGTGAGGACCGTGACATGCCAGCCGTCGAGGCCGCGGGCATGCATGGCGTCCGCAAAACGGTGGGCCGCTGGGCCGCCGCCGGCGACGACGATGCGGCGCGGAGTCTCTGTGCTTGAAGTCTGTTCGGTCACTGTGGGCCTTTCGCATGGGCCGCAGACGGTGCTCTGCAGCTTGTGCATCCAGCCTAGGAAGGGGCAGTTTCGCCTCAGTTTCCCAATTGTTTCGTCAACTTAACTTCTGCATCACGAACGCATTTCCGCCCGCGTTAGGTCTCTTTTACGCGCCGGACACATTCACCGCACCCCTTTGAAACACCCGGACCCTAGCGTGGGACACGGCCGCAAAAGCTGCCAATGCAAGGGACAACAGGCACAGGGAAAGGAGCCGGACATGACGGCAACACTTGAACTTGGGGCGCTCGCCGCCGAATCAGACACCGCCGGGTTCGGGACCGGCTGGCACCGTGTCTGCATGGTGGATGACCTCGAACCGGCATGGGGCGAGGCCGCCCTGGTGGCAGGCTGCCAGGTGGCACTGTTCCGCACCGGCCCCAGCGAAGTCTTCGCCGTGGCGCATGAGGACCCCGCCACCGGAGCCCACGTCATGGCCCGCGGCATCCTCGGCTCCAAGGGCACCCGCCCCACGATCGCCTCGCCGCTGCACAAGGAGGTCTACGATCTGGAGACCGGTGAATGCTTCACCACTCCGGGCCTGCGGCTGGCAGCGTTCAGCACCCGTGTCAGCGACGGCTTCGTCGAGGTGGAGCTCTAGGATTTTCCGCAGGGTAAGGGCGCGCCGAAGAGGCACGCCCTTTCCCCGGTTAAAGTCCCAGCGCCTCGCTCACGTCGTGGAGGACTTCATCCAGCGAGGCGCGTGCCGCCTGGCGTGCCGCCGGCAGTTCCGCGGCGGAGCCCACCTGGTGGATGACTTCCAGGTAGCACTTGAGTTTGGGCTCGGTGCCGCTGGGCCGGATGATCACGCGGGTCAGGTTCCGGGTGATGTAGAGCAGGCCCTCCGTGGGCGGCAGCTGTGCGCTGCCTTCGGCCAGGTCCGTGAACACCTCCACCGCTGACTGCCCGAACGACTCCGGGGGGGAAACCCGGAGGCGGTTCATCATGGCGTCCAGCAGTCCCAGGTCCGCAACCCTGATGCTCAGCTGGTCGCTGGCATGCAGGCCGTGCTGGAGGTACTGCTCGTCCAGGGTGTCGAAGACCGTCTTGCCTGCGGCTTTGGCGGTGGCCGCGAGTTCGGCGATCAGGACCGCGGCGGAAATGCCGTCCTTGTCCTTCACCTGATCCGGCGCGACGCAGTATCCCAGCGCCTCCTCGTACCCGTAGACCAGCCCCGGGACCCGGGAAATCCACTTGAATCCGGTCAGCGTTTCCTCATGGTCGAGTCCGGCGGCCGCGGCGATGCGAGCCAGCAGGCGGGAGGAGACTATCGAATTGGCGAACACACGGCGGCCGTCAGCCTCCGCAAGGGAGTCGCCGTCCGCGAGCCGGGCCACCATGTGGGCGCCCAGCAGGGACCCCACTTCGTCCCCGCGGAGCATGCGCCACGCGCCGGTGTCGGGGTCCTTGGCCGCCACGGCAGCCCTGTCGGCGTCGGGGTCATTGGCGATGACCAGGTCGGCGTCCAGCCGCGCCGCTGCCTCCAGGGCAAGGTCCAGTGCGCCGGGTTCCTCCGGGTTGGGGAAACTGACGGTGGGGAAATCGGGGTCCGGATCGGCCTGCTCGGCCACCACGGTGACATCCGTGAAACTTGCCGCCTTGAGCACTTCCAGCGCCGTCCCGCCGCCGACGCCGTGCAGCGGGGTCAGGACAATCCGGAGATCGCGGGCCGGAAAGCGCTCCGGCATTGCGAGTGCCGCCGTCGCCCGCTGGTACTCGGCGGCGATGGAGCCGTCCAGGACGGTCCATCCGTCCCCTGCCAGCGCTATGGACTCCAGCGGCCCCACGGCGCTGATGCGCGCGGCGATTTCGGCATCATACGGCGCCACGATCTGGGCGCCGTCGCCCTCTGCCGTTACCGCGTTCCGCCCCAGGTACACCTTGTACCCGTTGTCCTGCGGCGGGTTGTGGCTGGCGGTGACCATGACGCCGCCGTCGCACTCCAGGGCGCGGACAGCGTAGGCCAACAGGGGAGTGGGGAGGGCTGCCGGCAGCAGGAAGGTCTCGATGCCGGCCGCGGTGAAGATCGCCGCCGTTTCCGCGGCGAAAATATCCGAGTTGTAGCGGGCGTCATAGCCGACGACGGCACGCGGCCGGGTGCCGGCCGCCGCCTTGGCCACGGCCTCCACCAGGAACGCCGCGAGTCCCGCTGCAGCCCGGCGGACCACCACCCGGTTCATCCGGTTTGGGCCGGGGCCCAGCGCGGCCCGCAGTCCCGCAGTGCCGAACTGCAGTGTGCCGCGGAAGCTGTCTTCCAGTTCCTGCCGGGCCGCGGGATCGCCATCCTCCACGAGGCGGACCAGCTCCAGGAGCGACGCCTCCGTTGCGGGATCCGGGTCTTGGGCAGCCCATTCGCGGGCTTCGGTGAGCAGGCGAAGTTCGGCATCGGAAGACGTCATGGGCATAACGCTATCGTCATTGCCCGCCCACGTGGCGCACCCCGGGCGCCTGACCCGTTAGAGCCGGGCGATGATGTCAGCCAGCAGCCTGGAAATGCGCGGGCCCGCTGCCTGGCCGGACTCGATGACTTCCTGGTGGCTGAGCGGCTGGGGGCTGATGCCTGCCGCAAGGTTGGTGACCAGCGAAATGCCGAACACCTCCATGCCGGCATGACGCCCTGCGATGGCCTCAAGCGCCGTCGACATCCCGATGAGGTCCGCACCGATCCGCTTGGCATACTGCACCTCCGCCGGGGTCTCATAGTGCGGGCCGGGGAACTGTGCGTACACGCCCTCGTCCAGGGTGGGGTCCACTTCCCGGGCCAGCCCGCGGATCCGCGGCGAATACAGGTCCGTCAGGTCCACGAACGTAGCGCCTTCCAGCGGGGAAGCGGCGGTGAGGTTGATGTGGTCTTTGATCAGCACCGGGGTGCCGGGGGCCCAGTCCTCGTTGAGGCCGCCGCAGCCGTTGGTGAGGACGAGGGTGCTGCATCCGGCAGCCGCAGCGGTCCGGATGCCGTGCACCACGGCGCGGACGCCCCTGCCCTCGTAGTAGTGGGTGCGCGCGCCCAGGACCAGGGCGCGCTTGCCGGACGTGGTCAGCACGGAACGGATGGTGCCAACGTGGCCTTCCACGGCGGGGGCGTGGAAGCCGGGAACTTCCTCGGCGGACAGCGTGGCGGTGGTCTCGCCGATCAGGTCTGCGGCCTCGCCCCACCCGGAACCTAGAACCAGGGCGGTGTCATGGCGGTCCACTCCGGTTTCTTCCGCAATGTAGTCCGCGGCGGCGCGGGCGGCGGCGAACGGGTCAGTGTTCAGGAAGTCTGTTGTACTCACCAGTACAAGTTATCCTGCCGCCCATGTTGCCCCGGTCACGGCAGGCCCGGAAAGCACCCTGGTTTCTTGGTGGTCCGGCCGTAAATGGGAGAGAATGGATGACTGTGACTACGCATCCAGATTTCAGTTCCCCCCGGATCGCAATCCTGGGAGGTGGTCCCGGTGGATACGAAGCTGCCATGGTGGCCGCCTCTTTGGGGGCGACCGTTACCGTCATCGAACGTGCCGGGCTCGGTGGATCCGCGGTGCTGACCGACGTAGTCCCCTCCAAGACCCTCATTGCCACGGCCGACCTCATGACCCGCGTCGCGGAAGCCGGCGAGCTGGGAGTGAAGTTCGACGTCGACGGCGGCGACTTCGTCCCGGTCATGCGCGCCGACCTCAAGCACATCAACGACCGCCTCCTTAACCTGGCCCGCAACCAGTCCCGGGACATCCGCGACGGCCTGGAGAAACAGGGCGTGCGCATCATCGAAGGCTCCGGCCGGCTCCTGGACAGCCACCGGATCGAAGTCCTGACCGTGGACGGCACCGAAACCGTCGAAGCCGACACCATCCTGCTGGCGGTAGGCGCGCACCCCCGCGAGCTGGAAACGGCCCGCCCGGACGGCGAACGGATCCTGAACTGGACGCAGATCTACAACCTCGACGAGCTGCCCGAGGAGCTCATTGTGGTGGGGTCCGGCGTCACCGGCGCCGAATTCGCGTCAGCCTACAACGGCCTGGGCTCCAAGGTCACCCTGGTCTCCAGCCGTGACCGCGTGCTGCCCGGCTCAGACGTTGACGCCGCAGTGGTCCTGGAGGAAGTCTTTGAACGCCGCGGTGTGCGGGTCCTGTCCCGCTCCCGCGCCCAGACCGTGGAACGCACGGACGATGGCGTGGTGGTCACCCTCTCCGACGGCACCAAGGTGACCGGCAGCCACTGCCTCCTGTGCCTTGGCTCCATCCCCAACACTGCCGGGATTGGCCTTGAGGAGGCCGGCGTGGCCGTGAGCGAAAGCGGCCACATCAAGGTCGACGGCGTCTCCCGGACCACGGCCCCGAACATTTACGCCGCCGGTGACTGCACCGGCGTCCTGCCGCTGGCCTCCGTGGCCGCCATGCAGGGCCGGATCGCGGTGGCGCACTTCATGGGCGACGGCGTCACCCCGCTCAAGCTCCACCAGGTGGCCTCCAACATCTTCACCTCACCGGAAATCGCGAACGTGGGCGTCTCCGAAGCCGAGATCGAGTCCGGCAAGTACCAGGCCGACGTCATCAAGCTCTCCCTGCGCAGCAACGCCCGCGCCAAGATGCGCAACGCCAAGGACGGGTTCGTGAAGATCTTCGCCCGGAAGGGCTCCGGCACGGTGATCGGCGGCGTGGTGGTGGGGCCCAACGCCTCCGAGCTGATCTTCCCCATTTCCATCGCGGTCAAGCAGAAGCTGCACGTGGACGACGTCGCCAGCACCTTCACCGTGTACCCGTCGCTCACCGGATCCATCTCCGAGGCAGCCCGCCGCCTGCACGTCCACATGTAAGGGCCGAAGGGCCCGCATTCGGTGGGCGTTCCGTTGCTACACTCTGCCCATGATTGGGCTTCCCCTGGCGGGAAACGCGCTGGTGCATGCCGGCATGGTGGGGCTGGGCATCGGTGCAGCCCTCTTGTTCTACGCCTATGAGAAGCGCCGCCGTGGCCTCACGGACCCCCGCTTGTGGCCCATCGCCGGTTTCGCCGTGGCCTTTGGGGGCATCGGCTCCCGCGTGCTCACCTGGGACGTATCCCGGCAGGTGTCCCTGGCGGACTGGTGGGGCAACGGTGACCGGAGCATCCTCGCCGGCCTGGTGGGGGCGTGGTTCGGCGTCCACCTTGGCAAACGGCTGACCGGTTACAGGGAGTCCACGGGAGACCTGCTGGCGCCTGCGGTGGCCCTGGCCTTGGTTATCGGGCGGGTGGGCTGCCTCCTCACCGAGCTCCCGGGCACCCCCACCGGCGGATCCTGGGGCATCATCCTCACCCCTGCCCAGGCTGCGCTGGCCGGTGCCCCGGCGGGAGTGGCCCTCCATCCGTCCTTCGCCTACGAGATCGCCTTCCACCTGGCCGCCTTCGCCCTGATGTGGCGTTACCGGGACGCCATGCCCCATCCCGGTGACCTCTTCATCTGTTTCGTCAGCGCCTACGCCGTCTTCAGGTTCTTCGTCGAGTTCGTCCGGGGAAACGAGGTCCTCTGGCTTGGCCTGAGCCGCCCCCAACTGTTCCTGCTGGCGGTCCTGCCTTTACTGGCCTGGCGCGTCCGGCGCGTGTTCAGGAAGCCCGTCCGCCCTGCACTGGAAGGAACCGTGGCATGAGCGGAGAAACCCCCGATGGGCCACTGCAGCCTCCTCCACGGCGGCAAGAGAACGCCCAGGACAACGAACCACGGGGCGGGTCCCTGGGGCTGGGGGCCGTGTTTGGCGCCGTGGCGCTGTACGCGGTCTACGTCCTGGGAACCATAGCCCAAGGGCCCTATGCCTGGTCCGCAAGCGTCCTCGCCGTACCGGCGCCCTTCATTCCCATCGTCCTGTACCTGGCCGTGGCGATCGTGCTTGCAGTACGGCGCCGGACGTCGTTCTGGGGCGCAGGCCTGCTGATCGGCCTGGGCGCTTTTGTCTTGCTCGGCGGCGGTCTCTGCATCAGCTTCCTTGTCCAGGTCCGGGCTTGATATGGACGATGACCAGGAGGCTCCGCCCCCTCCGAAGGAGCCCCACCGCCCGGGGCAGCAGCGGCAACCGCGGCGCGGCTACTTGGGCCCGGGCCTCACATTTGGCGCCTTGGCGTTGTACATCCTCTACCTTTGGGCAACAATCGGCGTCGGTGCGCCGAATTCCTGGGCGACCAGCATCCTGGCCGGACCCGCTGCCTTTGTCCCCATCGCCGTCTACCTGGGACTGGGCATTGCCCTTGCCGTGCGCCCCGATACCGCGCGGACCGGGGCGGGGATGCTGATTGGGCTGGGCATCTTCCTGTTGCTCGGCGGGGGACTGTGCGTGGGTGCCCTCGCACAGACCAGAGTCTGAGAAGGAGCACTGATCAATGAGGTCTCGAGAGTTGCCAGGGCCCGGCCAGCCGCTGCGGGGTGACCGGATCCACCGCTACGTCACGGCGTTCTGCCCCCGTTGCCATGAAACCAACCCTCCACTCAGCGAGGTCCGGCGGCTGTCCGGGGCGCTGCTGATCCACGGCGGGCGGGTGTGGCTTGAACGAGGTTGCCCGGACCACGGTTTGGTCCGCACGCTCTACGACGAGTCCCCGGAGATCCTTCGCTACCTGGAGAAATGGCAGGCGCCCACCAAGCAGCACGTTCCTGACCGGGCAGGCAATTTCCGTCCCATCCCCGAGGCGTATGCCTACGGGCTTCCCCCCATGCAGACCCAGCACACCTGCATCCTGCTCCAGGACATCATCGAGCACTGCAACCTGAAGTGCCCCACCTGTTTCACCGCCTCCGGACCGCAACTGCAGGGCGTGGCTCCGCTTGAGGAGGTGCTGGCCAATATTGATACCCGCCTGGCACGCGAGAACAACCGCCTCGATGTGCTGATGTTGTCTGGCGGTGAACCAACGCTGTACCCGTACCTGGCGGAGCTGCTGGACGAACTCGTGGCCCGGCCGATCGTGCGGATCATGGTGAACAGCAACGGCATGCTGATAGCCACTGACGACGAACTGCTTGCCCTGTTGGCGCGGCACCGTGACCGCGTGGAGGTGTACCTCCAATACGATGGCTCTTCCAGGGAGGCATCAATCCACCACCGGGGCGGCGACCTGACCCGCTACAAGGATGCGGCCATCTCCCGCCTGTCCGCGGCCGGGATATTCACAACCCTGACCATGACGGCATCCCTGGGGGTCAACGACAGTGAGATCGGTGACGTGGTGATGCGCGCCCTGGAGACCCCGTACGTGGGCGGCGTGGCGCTGCAGCCCGTGTTTGGATCCGGGCGCGGGCACGGCATCGACCCCCTGGACCGGCTCACGCATACCGGCGTCCTGGACAGGCTCGAGTCACAAACCGGTGGTGTGGTCTCCTGGCACGACCTCACGGCACTGCCGTGCTCCCATCCGCACTGCGCATCGGTGGGCTACATGCTCAAGGACGACGCCGGCACCTGGCGTTCACTGGCGGCGCTCATAGGCCACGACCAATTGCTGTCGTGGCTCGAACTCAATCCTGACAGCATCGCCAACCGGATTGCTGACAGCGCCATCCCGCTGGAACTGCGGAACCTGATGAAGACCTCTCTGCTGGACCTGCTGAGTGAGCAGTCGTCCCTGTCGCACCCACGGACCATGGATCTTTGGAAGAACATCTGCACGCAGTGCGATCTTGGCATCGGAACGCTGACCACTTTGGCGGCAGGCAAGCTTCCGGGCCAGCAGCAGCGCCTGCGCCGGCTCCTGGCCGAGCGGGTTACCCGGATCATGGTCAAGCCCTTCATGGACATGTCCACCATGATCGAGGAACGGCTCACCCAATGCTGCGTCCACGTCGGAACCAAGGGCGACGACGGGGAGCACCAGTGCGCGCCCTTCTGCGCTGTCCAGGCATGGCCTTCCCTTGCCCGGCAGCGGATGAGCAAGGCGACCGGCGCACGGCTGCTTCCGGTGCGCCAGGTTTAGGGAGGATTCATGGACCCGGCCTCTGATGCCCGGCGCATTGCTGGAGGACCTAAGCCGTCCCAACTGGTGCGCCGACACGCCGCAGCGCACTCCACCCCGCAGGGTCCGGGCACCCCCGCACCCACCGGCCAGGCACCGTATGATCCGCTCCGGTTGTGCATTTTTGCCACAGTTGCGCTGCTGGGGTGGCTGGCGGGACCTGCCGCACTGGCGGTCTTCGCCGGCCTTGGGTTTGCGGGGTACTGGAAGGCAAGGCGGCGGGGCCTGGCACGGTCCAAATGCTTCCTGCGCGACACGCGGCTCGTGCTCACTTATCTGGGTGCCCTCCTCGCCGCGGGCGCTTACGGAGTCTACGTATTGGCGGGGCAAATATTCGGGCTGTGACAGGTAACCGGAGGGCTGCCCGCCCTAAGACGGGAACGGGCCTAGAACGGGTACGGGGCGATGTCCGGTCGCATGGTGAGCCACTGGATCTCGGTGAACGATTCCATGTTGGCGTGGTGGCCGCCGATCCGCGAGCCGTTGCCTGAGTTCTTCGTTCCGCCAAACGGGGAGTTCGCCTCATCGGAGACCGTCTGTTCGTTGATGTGGACCTTCCCGGAGTCCAGCCGGTCGGCGATGGTCATGGCCAGTCCGACGTCGCCCAGGATCCCGATGGACAGGCCGTACTCATTGTCGTTGGCCAGCGCCACAGCCTCATCCACGGTGGAGAACTTCATCACCGGGGCCACGGGGCCGAAGATTTCGTCCTTCCAGGCAGGACTGTCAGTGTCCAGGTCTACCAGCACGGCGGGCTGGTAGAACCGGCCATCGTGGGTTCCCCCGGCGGCGAGCCGGGCGCCCGCCTGGACCGCGTCCTGGACGATCCCGTCCACCCGCTGCAGCTGGCGCTCATCAATGACCGGCCCCAGCGCCACGGTGCCGCTCTTCGGATCTCCCACGGGCAGGTGGGCCGCCTTCTCCGACAGGGCGGCAACGTAGTCGTCGTAGATGTCCTCATGCACGATGTGGCGTCCGGCAGCCATGCAGATCTGGCCCTGGTGCATGAACGAGCCGAACGCCGCCGCGGAGGCCGCCTTGGCCAGGTCGGCGCCGGGGAGCACGATGAGCGCATTGTTGCCGCCGAGTTCAAGGTGGGCACGCTTGAGCAGGCGGCCGGCCGTTTCACCGATCTTCCGCCCGGCCGCCGTCGATCCCGTGAAAGCGATCACGCGGACCTCGGGGGCTTCGACGACGGCGGCTCCGATGTCGGCGCCGCCGGGCAGCAGGGAGAGCAGGCCCGGCGGAAGCCCGGCCTCCTCGAAGATGCGCATCACGGTCACGCCGCCGCAGACCGCGGTCCGCGGGTCCGGCTTGAGCAGCACGGCGTTACCCAATGCCAGGGCAGGGGCCACGGCGCGGATGGAGAGGATCAGCGGGAAGTTGAACGGCGCGATGACAGAGACAACACCCACCGGACGGCGCCGGGCAAAGGACCAGCGGTTTTCGTTGGACGTCAGCACGTCACCGGCAGGGAGCGAGGGCAGCGCCGACGCGTCGTAGCATTCATTGGCTGCGATATGCGTCTCCAGCCCTGCCTTGGGCGGAATGCCGCCTGATTCGCGCACAATCCAGTCCTGGACCTCGGCAGCGTGCTCCTCCCAGAGCTGTCCGGCGCGGCGCAGTACCGCTGCCCGGTCCTCGGGGTTGCGGGCAGCCCATTCCTTTTGCGCCTTCGCGGCGGCGGTTGCGGCTTCGCGGACGTCCGCCACGGAAGCCACGCCATAGCTCCCCAGCTGCCCACCGGTAGCCGGTTCCATGCTGGGGGCGGCCCCACCGCCGCCCGCCCGCCAGCCGTTGAGGTAGATTTTGCCTTCCCAGAGGGCGGAGTCGAGCAGGGACATGGGGTAGTCCTTTCGTTGTTCCGAACGGCAGGCGTCCGGCCCGGAAGATGGGCGCGCGGGTCAGTCCCGTCCATCACATGCTGCGCGGACGCCGCCGTCAAGGCCCCTCACCGGATCAGGGGCCAAAGCCCCGCAGCCGCTATGCCGCTGCCGCCTGGAAGTGCTGTTCGATCAGGCCCTTGATGTCCTCATGGCAGCCACCGCACCCAGTGCCGGCGCGGGTGGCCCTGGAAACCTCGGCCACCGTGGAGCAGCCGTCAGAGGCTGCCGCCGTGATCGTCGCCCCGCTGACCCCCGCACACCGGCAGACGGTGCCGGCGGGGTCGGCAGCCCCGGCCCCGGGCAGCTGGTCCGATCCATCCAGTCGCAGGAGCAGTGACCGGTCCGCGGGCAGCTCGGCGCCCCGTTCAAAAAGCCCCACGAGTTCGGCCGCGGTCCGGGGCATGCCCACCGCCACCAGGCCTTCCAGCACACCGCCCCGGGTGGTCATCTTGACGTACCGGCCGTGCTCCGGATCGGCCCACTGCGACACCTGCAGGCGCGGCCTTCCGTTGACCGCACCGGCCGTGAGGGCTTCCTCGTCCCACGGCTCGGCAGCGTTGTCCCCGGCCACGGCCATGTTCATGCCCCGGGCCTTCAGGACCACGACGCCGGGCTGTTCCGGCGGCAGCGCAGGCAGCACTTCTGCGTCCGCTTCCGCCCCTTCGGCCAACAGGGTGAGGTAGCCGGCCAGCCATTCGGCCTGCCGCCAGCCCGGACCCACCAGCCCGGACGGTCCGGAGGCGTTCCGGCACGTGGCGCAGCCCGGATCCGGGCAACGGACTTCGGCGCAGTCGCCCATGGCAAAGATGTGCGGCTCGTGGTGTGCCCGCAGCCTGTGGTCCACCAGGATGCCGGCGCCGGTGGAGAGGCCGCAGCCTTCGGCCAGCTCGGTCCGGGGACGTACGCCGCACGAGATGACCAGGAGGTCGCCGTCGATCGCCGATCCGTCATCCAGCAGCAAAGCCGAGAACCCGCCGTCGGGCGCGTTGTGCTCAACGCCGGTGGACCGGGCGTTGCCGGCCACCCGGACGCCGCAGCGGCGCAGCCCTGCGGCCAGGACCGCCCCGCCGCCGCGGTCGATGCTGCGGCCCAGCGGGTGCGGGCCGTTGTGGACCACGGTGACCGTGGCACCTTCCTCAGCGGCGGCCAATGCGGTTTCCAGGCCCAGGACGCCTCCGCCCAGGATCACCACGCGCTTGCCGCCGGCCACCGCCTGCCGCAACACCTGGGCGTCGCGGAGGTCCCGCAGTGCCGTGACTCCGGCAGGCAGCACGGGGGAAGACGGGTCCGGATTGATGCCGGTGAGGTTGGGAATCACCGGCCGGGATCCGGTGGCAAACACCAGCCGGTCGTAGTGCACGGACGCGCCGTCGGACAGGGCCACCTGCTGCCGCGCCCGGTCCACGCGCTTAACCCGGACGCCCAGCCGGACGTCCACTCCCTCGGCAACCAGCTCGGCGTTGTCGGCGAGGGCAAGGGCGTCAGCGGTGGTCCGGCCGACGCCGAGATCGGCCACCAGGACGCGGTTGTAGGCGGCCTCGGCTTCCTGGCCCACCACTGTGAGCCTGGCGTGTCCGCTGCGCACGGCGGGCAGGAGCTCGTCCACCAGCCGGGCGGCCACGGGGCCGAATCCCACAATGACAATCTGCTCGCTCATGAGGCCTCCGTCGTTTGAAGCATGCGGGCGGATTCGGGCGCGGCCACGGGCCGGACCCAAACGGTGTTGAACTTGAACTCGGGCATCCCGGAGACCGGATCCGTCGCCGCTTCCGTCAACCGGTTGGCGCTCTCAGCCCCGGGAAAGTGGAAGGGCAGGAACACCGTTTCCGGGCGGATCGCGGTGCTGTGCTCGGTCCGGCACACCACCTCGCCGCGCCCGTTGGACACCGACACCAGTGTTCCGGCGGCGATGCCCATGGCGTCGGCCGCCGCCGGGTGGATCTGCATCCTGGCCTCCGGCTGGGCGGCGGCGAGCTCGGCGACCCGGCGGGTCTGGGCGCCGGACTGGTAGTGCTCCAGGAGGCGGCCGGTGATGAGGGTCATGGCTGTGCCGGCGGGGCCTGCTGCGTGCCCGGCGGCTTCAGCTGCGGGAGCCCGGCGGCGGCGCGGCGCCACCGGGACCATGACCGCCTTGCCGTCGGGGTGGGCGAAGCCGTCCCGGAACAGCCGGGGCGTTCCGGTGCTGCCGGCCGGGTACGGCCAGTAGGCGGCCTCGCCGCGGTCCAGCATGGCGTAGTCGATGCCGGAGTAGTCGGCCAGGCCGCCCGCGGAAGCCAGGCGGAGTTCCTCGAAGACGGTTTCCGGATCGTCGCTGTAGGTGGACGGGGCGTCCAGGCGCTCGGCCAGGCGGGCCATGATCCAGAGTTCGCTGCGGGCACCGGCGGGAGGGGAGATGGCACGGCGGCGGCGCAGGACGCGGCCTTCCAGGTTGGTCAGGGTGCCTTCCTCCTCGGCCCACTGGAGGACGGGAAGGATCAGGTCCGCCTCCGCAGCGGTCTCGGACAGGAAGAAGTCGCAGACCACCAGGAAGTCCAGGCTCCGCAGCCCCTCGATCACGGCGTTGGCGTCAGGTGCCGCCACCGCGATGTTGGAGGCGTGGACAAAAAGGCACCGGACGCCGTCGGGCTGTCCCAGTGATTTCAGGAGCTGGACGGCGGGCAGGCCGGGGCCGGGGATGAGTTCCTCGGGGATGCCCCAGACCGCGGCGACGTGCGCGCGGGCGGCGGGGTCGGTGATCTTGCGGTAGCCGGGCAGCTGGTCGGCCTTCTGGCCGTGCTCGCGGCCGCCCTGGCCGTTGCCTTGGCCGGTGAGGGTGCCGTAGCCGCTGCGGGCGGAGCCGGGCAGGCCCAGCATGAGGCTGAGGTTGATGGCCGCGGTGGCGGTGTCCGTGCCGTCCACGTGCTGTTCCACGCCGCGGCCGGTAAGGATGTAGCTGCCGCCCTTGCGGGCGCCTGCGGCAAGCATCCTGGCGGTTTCGCGGATCAGGTCCGCGGGGACGCCGGTGATGGACTGGACGCGTTCAGGCCAGAAGGCGTTCACGCTGCGGACGACGGCGTTGTAGCCCGAGGTGCGCTCCTGGAGGTAGGCGGTGTCCACCAGGTCCTCGTGGATGACCACGTGCGAAAGGCCCAGCAGCAGGGTGAGGTCGGTGCCGGGAAGGGGCTGGAGGTGGAGGCCGGCGCCGTCGGCCGTGAAGGCCGCGGTGGCGGAGCGGCGGGGATCCACCACAACCAGCCCGCCGGCGTCGCGGGCTCCCTGCAGGTGCTGGACGAACGGCGGCATGGTCTCGGCAACGTTTGAGCCGAGCATCAGGATGGTGCTGGCGGTGTCCAGGGCCTCGAGCGGGAACGGCAGCCCGCGGTCCACGCCGAAGGCGCGCATTCCCGCTGCGGCCGCGGAGGACATGCAGAACCTGCCGTTGTAGTCGATCCGGGAGGTGCCCAGCGCCAGCCGGGCGAACTTGCCCAGCTGGTAGGCCTTTTCATTGGTGAGGCCGCCGCCGCCGAAGACGCCGACGGCGTCCGCACCGTACCGGGCGCGGGCGTCCTTGACTGCCGCAGCGGCGAGGTTCAGGGCCTGGTCCCAGCCGATGGGACGGTGGATCCCGTCAGCACCTCTGAGCAGGGGCTCGGTGATCCTGCCCGCGTGGTTCAGGAGCGTGGCCGAGGTCCAGCCCTTGCGGCACAGGCCGCCGCGGTTGGTGGGGAAGTCCCGGCCGGCCACGTCCAGGACGGGGGATGCCTTGGAGCCGGCAGGTGCAGGAGCGGGGCCTGGCCCCGGCTGCGAAGCCGGGGCCAGGTCCGCCGGGGACGTGAGCGTCATGGCGCACTGCAGGGCGCACTAAGGGCCGTGCGTGTCGGCGCTTTTTGTCATGTTAGACGTGTCCCATCGCGTTCCGGCCGGCGTTGCGGATGTAGCAGGTCCAGCAGACCACCAGCATCAGGACGTAGGCGCCGACGAATCCGTAGAAGGCCGGGGTGTAGGAGCCGCTGGCGGTGCTGGAGGCGTTGAGTACCTGGGGAATCACGAAGCCGCCGTAAGCGCCGATCGCGGAGATCAGGCCGAGGGCCGAGGACGCGAGCCGCTGGGTGGCCACCGGGTTTGCACCGTTCCGGGCAGCCCGGCTGGAGGTGGCGAAGATGACCGGAATCATCCGGTACGTGGCCCCGTTGCCGAAGCCGCTGGCAGTGAACAGCATCAGGAAGAGGACCAGGAAGAGCAGGAAGTTCTTCAGCGGCAGGGTCCAGATCATGGTCAGCGTGATCACGGCCATCGCGGCGAAGGCGGACACGGTCATCCGGGCCCCGCCCATGCGGTCCGCCATGCGGCCGCCGTAGGGACGGGCCAGCGAACCCACCAGGGGGCCGAGGAAGGCCAGGGACAGGGCCACGGTTCCCACTCCAATGGAGGAGAACGCGGGGAAGTAGTCCTTGATCAGCTTGGGGAACACGCCGGCGAAGCCGATGAAGGAGCCGAAGGTGCCGATGTACAGCAGCGCCATGATCCACAGGTGCGGTTCCTTCAGTGCAGCGACCGAGCCGGCCACGTCACCCTTGGCGCTGGTGAGGTTGTTCATGTACTTGAAGGCGCCGAATGCGGCCAGCAGGATGAAGGGGACCCACATCCAGCCCGCCAGGGGAAGGTTGACGGTGCCCGCGGCAAGCAGGGTGATGACGATGGGAACGGCAAGCTGTGCGACGGCGGCCCCCAGGTTTCCGCCCGCGGCGTTCAGTCCCAGCGCCCAGCCTTTTTCCCTGGCCGGGTAGAAGAACGTGATGTTGGCCATCGAGCTGGCGAAGTTGCCGCCGCCGAAGCCGGCGAGGGCAGCCACGAGGAGCATGACACCGAACGGTGTGTCCGGGTTGGAGACGCAGAGGGCCAGCCCGGTGGAGGGGATCAGGAGCAGCAGGGCGGAGACGATGGTCCAGTTGCGGCCGCCGAAGCGGGGGACCATGAAGGTGTAGGGGATGCGGAGGGTGGCACCCACCAGGCTTGGCATGGAGATGAGCCAGAAGATTTCCGAGGTGGAGAAGGTGAAGCCTGCGGCGGGAAGCTGGACCACGACGATGGACCACAGCTGCCAGACGACGAAGCCGAGGAACTCGGCGAAGATGGACCAGTTCAGGTTGCGGCGGGCGATGGCCCGGCCTGCGGCCTCCCACTGTTCCTTGTTCTCGGCATCCCAGTTGGCGATCCAGCGGCCGGGGCGGAATTCAAGGGCGGGGGCGTCAGTAGTGCGGGTAGGGCCGGGCTGTGCGCTGGCGGATACGGCATCAACGGTGCGGTCAACAGTCACGGGTTACCTCCTTCGGGGGATGTTGTTCCTCCAAGGTAGGGACGGCGCGTTTCGCGGACAGTCGATGTTTGTTAACGCGCTGTGACTTTTGCCTATCCGGGCCCGCCATGCGGCGTGAGGCGGTGCCAGGGCCCGGAATATGAGATGCACAACACAGGTCCGCATTGTGGACGTTTCGTCCATTGACTGGACGCGGCGAAGTAAGATCGAACTCTAACTATTCGCGCCGGGAGGCAGCACTGCCTGCGCCCGGCCGATCTCACGAAAGCGTTTACCCATGTCATCCACCGATACCACCAAGGTGCCTGGTTCGCACCAGCCGGTGAACTCCCGCGGCCGCGTTATCGTGGCCAGCCTGATCGGCACCACTGTGGAGTTCTACGACTTCTACGTCTATGCCACGGCCGCCGTGCTCGTGTTCCCGAAGCTCTTCTTCCCGGGCGCGAACGAAACCACCCAGCTGCTGAGCTCCTTCGCCGTCTTCGGCGTGGCCTTCGTTGCCCGCCCCCTCGGCTCGATCGTCTTCGGGCACTTCGGCGACAAGTTCGGCCGCAAGGGAACCCTTGTGGCGTCGCTGCTGACCATGGGCATCGCAACCTTCCTCATCGGCTGCCTGCCCACGGCGCTGGTTCCGGGCTGGGAGTTCTGGGCGCCGGCCATGCTGGTGGTCCTGCGGTTCGCCCAGGGCCTGGCCCTCGGCGGCGAGTGGAGCGGCGCGGCCCTGCTGGCCACGGAGAATGCCCCCGCCAACAAGCGCGCCATCTACGGCACCTTCCCGCAGCTCGGTGCCCCCATCGGCTTCATCATTGCCAACGTCATCTTCCTGGTGGCCAGCTACACCCTGACCCCGGAAGCTTTCCAGGCCTGGGGCTGGCGCGTCCCGTTCCTGCTCAGCGCCGTCATGGTGATCCTGGGCCTCTACGTCCGGCTCAAGCTGATCGAAACCCCGGCCTTCACCAAGGTGGTGGAATCGAACGAGGTAGCCAAGCTTCCGCTGGGCCGGGTCTTCAAGTCCAGCTGGCGCCAGCTGATCCTGGGCACCTTCATCATGCTGGCCACGTATGTGCTGTTCTACCTGATGACCACGTTCACGCTGACCTACGGCACTAAGCCGACTTTGGAGGGCGCCAAGGCCGCAGCCGAAAAGGCCGGCAAGCCCATGTCCGAAGCCGCTGCCGCCGCGTTCGTTCCGGGCCTTGGCTACAGCCGCAACGATTTCCTCTGGATGCTGATTGCCGGCGTCGTATTCTTTGGCATTTTTACCCTGGTCTCCGGACCGCTGGCCGAGAAGTACGGCCGCCGCAAGATGCTCATGGCCGTCACCGCCGGCATTTTCGTCTTCGGCCTGCTGTTTGTCCCGCTGTTCAGCGGCGGCTTCGTGGGCACCATGGGCCTGCTGATCCTCGGGTTCTCCCTCATGGGCCTCACCTTCGGCCCCATGGGTGCGCTGCTGCCGGAACTGTTCCCCACGAACGTCCGGTACACCGGCTCAGCCATCAGCTACAACTTCTCCAGCATCCTGGGTGCCGCGGTGGCCCCGTTCATCGCCGTCGCCCTGTGGGAAGCCGCCAAGGGCAGCCCGCTGCTGGTAGGCATCTACCTGACATCCATGGCTGTGCTGACCCTGATCGCGCTGTTCCTCACCCGTGAGACCCGCGACCTGGACTACGAGAACAACGTCGCCTGACGCTTCGTTTGCCCCAATGCCCGGCGCTGCCTTTCGGCACGCCGGGCATTGCCGTTTTTACCGGGCGTAGCGGGCCACGAAGTTCTTCAGTACGGCCATGGGCTCGGTGACGGTGAACCGCCGTGCGGCAGCCATGAGCTCCTCGGCGGACTCCGGTGGAAAGTACCCGGCGTCCCGGTAGATATCGATCCGCGTCACCAGCCCGTCGGCGTCCAGTTCGGGGTGGAACTGGGTGGCGTACAGGTTGGTCCTGATCCGGAACATGTGGACCGGGCAGGTGGCGGCCCGTGCCAGGAGGACAGCGTGCGGGGGCAGCGAGCTGACGGCCTCCTTGTGTCCGGTCAGCGCCGTGAACCGTTGGGGCATTCCCTGCAGGATGGGGTCCTGCAGGCCTTCGCGGGTCAGCTCCACTTCCACCGCGCCGAGGGGCTCGCCATAGGTCCGGTCGATCACGGCGCCCTGGTGGCTCCCGAGGGTGCCCACCCCGTAACAGGCGCCAAGGAACGGGAAGTCGCGGGCCACCAGCTGGTCCAGCAGTGCGGCCAGCTCCTGCTCTACCCGGTGCTGGACCGTGCTCTTGTGCTCCGGCGGGTCGCTGGACGTGAACGGGCTGCCGCCCACGATGACGCCGGAGTACCTGGAGAGGTCCAGCGGGGGCAGGGGAGCGGCTTCGAGCCGGATCCGGTGCAGCTCCCGCTCCTCCAGCCCGCCGTACCTCAGGTACGCGGCGTACTCGTCCTCAGCGGCGGCGTCTTCCGCGCGGGAGGCCAGGAGCAGGAAAGGCAGCATGTGCTAAGTCTGCATCCTGCCGGCGCCGCCTGCCAGCATTCGAGCAGCGGTCACCGTGCCGGCAACGGGCCCCGCCGGGCACCCGCAGGCACCCGCGGGGCAGCCGGCTCAGGCCGGAGGCTGCGTGAGCGAGCGGCGGGACTGCGGCCGGGCGGCGGGGTCCGCGTGCCGGTGCACCAGCTTCCAGTAGCCCTCCTCGCGGCGGAAGATGCTGGTCACGCGGAGCGCGAACTCCTCCGTGGCGGCGGCGCTGTCCAGCCGTGCCCGGAAGTGTTCGGTCTCCACCAGGTATGCGGTGTCGCGGGCCGTGTAGGAGGTGACGGTGTCGAAGCCCAGCATCTCGCCGTCGCGGAACTGCCGCGCGGCCTGGTCCAGCCGCGCCTCCACCTGCGCCCAGCCGCGGGCTATGCCGCCGAACGGGTTGGCCAGGGTGACGTCATCCAGCCGGGAATACAGGTCCTTGATCGGCGCCGGGTTTCCCCGGGTGATTTCAGGGACCGCCTGGTGGTAGCGGTCCACTTCTTCCTGGAAACTTGGTGCGAGCATGGCTGCGTGTGCCGCTTTCTAGTCTTCGATGGTGGCGATAATGGCGCCCGCGGACACCGTTTCGCCCGCCGTTGCCGTCAGGCCCGTGATGGTGCCGGACCGGTGCGCGGTGAGGGGCTGTTCCATCTTCATGGCCTCGAGGACCACCACCAGGTCGCCTTCGGTGACCACGTCCCCGTGCGCCACGGCCACCTTCACGATGGTGCCCTGCATGGGGGAGGTCAGCGCATTGCCGGTGGCCGCAGCCGGACCGGCGGAGCGGGAGCGCTTCTTGGACTTGCCCGGCTTGCCTGTGGCGGCCGAGGCCGTTCCCGGGGTGCCCAGGGATGCGGGGAGGACCACCTCGAGGCGCTTGCCGCCCACTTCCACCACCACGCGCTGGCGCTCCCCGGCGGAGCCCTCGCCGTCAACGGCAGTGTCCGGGGTCCAGGCCGGCAGGTTGTTGGTGAACTCGGTTTCGATCCAGCGCGTGTGGACCGTGAAGGGCCCCTCGGCGGGTGCGAAGGCTGGATCCGTGACCACTGCGAGGTCGAACGGGATGACGGTGGGGATGCCCTCCACCACCATTTCCTCCAGCGCGCGGCGGGCGCGCTGCAGGGCCTGCGGGCGGCTGGCACCGGTGATGATGAGCTTGGACAGCATGGAGTCGAAGTTCCCGCTGATGACGTCGCCCTGTTCCACGCCGGAATCGACGCGGACGCCGGGACCGGTGGGGTTCTTCAGGACGCGGAGCGTGCCGGGGGCGGGCAGGAAGTTGCGGCCCGGGTCCTCGCCGGTGATGCGGAACTCGATGGAGTGTCCGCGCACCTCGGGATCGCCGTAGCCCAGTTCCTCGCCGCGGGCCAGCCGGAACTGCTCGCGGACCAGGTCGATCCCGGTGACTTCCTCGGAGACGCAGTGCTCCACCTGCAGGCGGGTGTTGACCTCGAGGAAGGAAATGGTCCCGTCCTGGCCCACCAGGAATTCGCACGTGCCGGCGCCCAGGTAGCCGGCCTCCTTCAGGATCGCCTTGGAGGATTCGTAGAGACGGCGGTTCTGGTCTTCGGTGAGGAAGGGTGCCGGAGCTTCCTCGACGAGTTTCTGGTTGCGCCGCTGGAGGGAGCAGTCGCGGGTGGACACCACTACCACGTTGCCGTGGGCGTCGGCCAGGCACTGGGTTTCCACGTGCCGGGGAGCGTCCAGGAAGCGCTCGATGAAGCATTCGCCGCGGCCGAAGGCGGCGGTTGCCTCGCGGACGGCGGATTCGTAGAGTTCGGGGATTTCCTCGCGGGTGCGGGCTACCTTGATGCCGCGGCCGCCGCCGCCGAAGGCCGCCTTGATGGCCACCGGCAGGCCGTGCCGGTCCACGAACTCCAGGACTTCCCCGGCGGATTCGACGGGGTCGGCGGTGCCGGGGACCAGGGGAGCGCCCACCTTTTCGGCGATGTGCCGGGCGCGGACCTTGTCGCCCAGGGCGGAGATGGCCTCGGGGGAGGGGCCGATCCAGGTGATGCCCGCGGCAATCACCTTGGCGGCGAACTCGGCGTTCTCGGCCAGGAAGCCGTAGCCGGGGTGGATGGCGTCGGCGCCGGACTGGCGGGCGGCGTCAATGATCTTGTCCATGACCAGGTACGACTCGGCAGCGGTTGTCCCGCCCAGGGCGTAGGCCTCGTCAGCGAGCCGGACGTGCAGCGCATCGCGGTCCGGGTCAGCGTAGACGGCCACGGAGGCGATGCCTTCATCCCGGGCCGCCCGGATGATCCGCACGGCGATTTCGCCGCGGTTGGCGATCAGCACCTTTGTGAGGCTGGGCTGCGTGGTTCCTGCGGACTGCTCCAAATTTGCTGACAAGGCGTCTCCTTCTTTCCTTCAGGGAGCCTAGCGCGGTTTTGGAGGTTCCGCCGATATTACTTGCGGAATCCGCGTGTAAACCGGCCCGCCTTTGTAGGGAAGCTACAAGTGGTGCAGAAAAGGGAGTACTTTACCGCGGCGGCCAGAGGTCCGTGATGCGAACGTTGGCAGCAGCGAGCAGGCCGCGCAGGGTGGAGACGGAGAGGCCGACGACGGCGTGCGGGTCGCCGTCGACCTTCCGGATGAAGGCCCCGCCCAGGCCATCGATCGTGAAGGAGCCGGCGCAGTGCAGCGGCTCGCCGGTGGCGATGTAGGCGTCGATCTCCTCCGGTGCCATGTCCAGGAAGGACACCTCGGCGGAGGCGACCGCCCCGAGCGTGGCGCCCGAACCGCGGGCGGCGCCGTCGTCGTCCGTGTCCCTGCAGTCCACCAGCCAGTGCCCCGTGTGCAGCACCCCCGCCCTCCCGCTCATGCGGAGCATCCGTTCCCGCGCGACGTCGGCGGTGTACGGCTTGCCGTGCGCCTCGCCGTCGAACTCGAAAACGGAGTCGCAGCCCAGCACCAGCGCGCCCTCCGCTTCCGGCAGCGCGGCGACGGCTTCGGCCTTGGCACGTGCCAGCAGCAGCGCGGTGTCGTGCGGGTCCGTGACGCCGTACTGCGCCTGGACGGCCGCTTCGTCGACGTCGGAGACCAGCACGGTGTGCCGGATGCCGGCCTCCGCCAGGAGCTTGGTGCGGGCGGGGGACTGGGAGGCGAGGATCAGATGCAGCACGGTTTCAGCCTAGTGGACCAGCTCGCCCGGAGCCGGTGCAGCCTGGCCGCGGTTGAGCTTGGCGCCCTCCACGTCCACGTCCGGCAGGATCCGGTCCAGCCAGCGCGGCAGCCACCAGGACTTGGCGCCCAGCAGGTACATCACAGCCGGGACGATGGTCATCCGGACCACGAACGCGTCGAACAGGACGCCGAAGGCCATCGCGAAGCCCAGCGGCCGGACCATGGTGAGGTGGCTGAAGATGAAGCCGGAGAACACGCTGACCATGATGATCGCGGCGGCGGTGACCACGGCGGCCGCGTGCCGGAAGCCCACCCGCACCGCTTCCTTGGCGGATGACCCGTGCATGTAGGCCTCGCGCATGCCGGAGGCGATGAACACCTGGTAGTCCATGGCCAGGCCGAACAGCACACCGATCAGGATGATGGGCAGGAAGCTCAGCACGGCGCCGGGGTTGGCCACGTCGAAGACGTTCCCCAGCCAGCCCCATTGGTAGACAGCCACCACGGCGCCGAAGGCGGCCGACAGGGACAGCAGGAAGCCGCCCGTGGCCAGCAGCGGGACCACGATGGAGCGGAACACCAGCAGGAGCAGGACCAGGGAGAGTCCGACGACGATCGCCAGGTAGGGCGGCAGGGCGTCACCGAGCTTGGTGGAGACATCCACGTTGCCGGCGGTTTGGCCGGTCAGGCCCATGGCAACGTCGTAGTCGGCCTTGATCTCGCCGTTCAGGCCCCGGAGTTCGGAGACCACCTTGACCGTGCTGGCGCTGGCCGGGCCTTCCTTGGGGATGACCTGGAAGACGGCGGTCCGGCGGTCCTCGCTGAGCGCCACCGGTACGGCGGCGACCACGTTGTCCACGGCCCGGAGCTTGTCCGCGATGTCGAACTGCAGCTTCTGCGCCTGGGCCGCGTCCAGGTTCGCCGGGAACTCGCCCACGGCCACGATCGGTCCGGTGACGCCTTCGCCGAAGCTGCGGGCGGTCAGGTCGTAGGCCTGGTAGGCCTCGGACTCCACGGGTTCGGACCCGCCGTCGGGCAGGGCCAGCTGGAGCTGGGTGGCGGGCAGGGCCAGGGTCCCCAGCAGGAGGATGCCGGCGGTCAGTGCCACCCAGGGGTGCTTGGTGACCAGGCCGCCCCACCCGTGGGTGCTTCGTTCGCGGTCGACGGCGATATCTGCGGCTTCGTGGCCCGGCTCGGCGTTGTGCGCCTCGGACTTGGCCCAGGCCCGCCTGGAGATGATGCGGCGGCCAATCAGGGACAGCATGGCGGGGGTCAGGGTGATGGCAACGAGCACCGCCACGGCCACGGTTCCCGCGGCGGCAAGCCCCATGACGGTGAGGAACGGCAGCCCCGGGACCACCAGGGCGGCAAGGGCGATGATCACGGTCAGGCCGGCGAAGACCACGGCGTTGCCGGACGTGCCGTTGGCCCGGGCGACGGACTCCTCAGGGTCCATGCCGGCCAGGAGCTGTGTCCGGTGCCGGTTGACGATGAACAGCGAATAGTCGATGCCGACGGCGAGGCCCAGCATGAGGGCCAGCATGGGGGAGATGGAGCTCATGTCGAACAGGCCTGAGAGTGCGAACGTGATGCCCACGCCCACGCCGACGCCGATGACGGCCATCAGCAGCGGCAGGCCCGCGGCGATCAGGGTGCCCAGCATGAGGATCAGGACCAGCGCCGCGACGGCGATGCCGACGATCTCCGCCGTCCCGAACAGGGCCGAGATGTCCTCGGTGATTTCCTTGCTGGCAAAGGCCTGGACGCCGGCGGAGGACGTCTGATGGGCGATCTCCTGTACCTGCTTGCGGACCGCCGGTGCCAGGCCGTTGATGGAGGTGTTGAACTGCACCTGGGCCACGGCCGCCTTGTTGTCCTCCGAGACGAAGCGGATGGCGGACGCGGCCTGGGCCTGGCGCTTGCCAAGTTCCAGCTTCGCCTTGTTGGCCTCCAGTTCCTGGGCGCCGGCGTCGAGCTTGGCCTGGCCGGCAGCCAGCGCTGCTTTTTGCTGGCCCAGCCGGGCCTCGACCACGGCTGCCGGTGCGCCGGCGGCCGTGAGCTGTTGCTCGGCCGCCGCGAGCTGTGCCTTCCCGGCCTCCAGCTGCGTCCGGGAGGCGTCAAGCTGCGCCTGGCCGGCCGCCAGCTGCTGTTCGCCGTCGGTTATGGCTTTGCCGGCCTGGTCCACCTGGGCCTGGGTGGCGAACGGGTCCACCGTGCCGCGGACCTCGGGAATGGTCTGGAGTTTCTTCAGCGCATCCGTGACGGCCGCACGGCTCTCAGCCGTAAACCCGCCCCCGGGGGCTTCGAAGACAATCGTGGCGCTTCCGCCCGAGGCTGCCGGCAAATCCTGCTTGAGCTTGTCCGCGATCCGCTGGGTCTCGGTGCCCGGGATCTGGAAGTTGTTGGACAGCGTGCCATGGAAGGCCGCGGCGGAACCGCCAACGGCCACCAGCACGGCAAGCCAGAGGGAGATGACAAGCCAGCGCCGGCGGTAGGAGAACTTGCCGAGGCGGTAGAGGAGGAGTGCCATGCGGGAGGACCGATCTGATCAGGAGGAACGGGTGGCGGATGGGAAAGCAGTGGTGGTGAAGCCGGCGCCCAGCAGGGCCATGGCATCAATAAGCAGTTGGCGGAGTTCCGCCAGGGAGGCGGGTGACAGGTCCGGACCGCGCCGGCTGAACCAGACTTCCATGGCGGCTTTTCCGCAGGAGATGATGGAGCCGGCCAGGGCATGGACATACAGTTCGTCCCGCTCACCGGGGGTGCCGGCGAGGCGTTCGCGGGCCACGGTGAAGACCTGGGCCCGGCAGTGGTCCCACGCCTCCAGTTCCGTGTGTGACATCAGCGGGCTCTGCTGGGTCAGCGTGAACAATTCGGCCAGGGGCGCGATGGCCTTGGGATCGGCGAGGGCCACCAGTGCGGCCTGGGCCGACTCAAGCATGGGTTCGTCGGACGGGCGCAGGCGCAGTTGCTGGATGGCGTTGTCCAGGAATCCGTGGACGATGGACGCCAGGGCGGCGTCAGTGCTGCTGAAGTAGTTGAAGAAAGTGCGCCGCGAAATTCCGGCGGCATCGGCGATGTCCTCCACCGTGAAGTTGCCGGGGCCCTTGGAACGCAGGAGTCCCAGGGCGGCATCGGTGATGGCCTGGCGGGTGGCGGCCTTGTTCAGCTCGCGCCGGGAAGGGGCGGCGGACCCGGCGTCCTGGGTTGCGTCGGGCGGGGAAAAGGGGCTTGGCACGCCCTTACACTACGTGCAAGTTTGCACTGCATGCAAGTTGTCCTGCGCGGAGGCTCGGGTGCGTGGTGCCTCCGGATTCACAGGAGAACGAAAGGTTCCCAACAGCCTCTGCTGAACCCGGTCGCAGATGCTTGGAATGTCCCGCCACGAGGCGTATCACCAGAAGCCGTCAGGCGACGGCGAATCAGGAGACAAGAAATGACACGCACGAAGAAGATGACCCTGGGCCTGTCAGCCGCGGCGCTGGCGCTCGGCGCAGGAATCGGCGTGGCCGGCATGGCCTCTGCCACCACCACAACTCCCACTCCCGCGCCGAGTGCAAGTTCCAGTGCCTCCACTGACGGCAGTACCGGCACCGGCCACGACGGCATGGGCAGGCACGGCGGCCGCGGCATGGAGCAGGCGTCCGCGCTGGCAGCGAAACTTGGTGTGGACGAAGCCAAGGTGACTGACGCGCTGAAGGCTTTCCGCGACGCCAACAAGCCCGCCACTCCGCCCGCCGACGGCCAGAAGCCGGACCCCGCCGCGCGCGAGGCCGCGCTCGCCAAGTCCCTGGCTGAGTCGCTGGGCATGGATGAGGCGAAAGTGACGGCCGCCCTCCAGGAGATCCGCAGCGAGGAGCAGTCCGAGCACGCCGCCGCGCTCAAGACCCGCCTGGACAAGGCCGTGGCGAATGGAAAGCTGACGCAGGCGGAAGCCGACGCGGTGACCAAAGCGGTCCAGAACGGGGTGATTGGCGGCGGCGGCCGCTGACTGCTGGCGGCCGGTGACTGGCCGGAGGCACCGCCCTTTGAACAAGAAAGGCGTCCCCGGGCGGTTCTCCCGGGGCCGCCGTTCCTTGCGGGTGCGCGGTACGCCTTTGCATCCTGCAGTTCGCGGGGTGCGGTGTCGGCGCTGGTGCCGTCCGTGGCGGATCCACCGGCGGCGGCGTCTTTGCCTGTTTCTTCTTCAACAAAGGGCGTGCCGTTGCGGGGTGCGTTGTACAGCGACTCGTCCAGGATGCCCTGGCGCTTGGCCACGATGGTGGGGACCAGCGCCTGGCCTGCGACGTTGACCGCGGTGCGGCCCATGTCCAGGATGGGGTCGATGGCAAGGAGGAGTCCGACGCCGGCCAGCGGCAGTCCCAGCGTGGAGAGCGTCAGCGTGAGCATCACCACGGCGCCGGTGGTGCCGGCCGTGGCGGCGGAGCCAAGAACGGAGACCAGGGCGATCAGCAGGTACTGGCTGAAGTCCAGGTGGATTCCGAAGAACTGGGCCACGAAGATCGCCGAGATGGCGGGGTAGATGGCTGCGCAGCCGTCCATCTTGGTGGTGGCGCCCAGCGGCACGGCGAACGAGGCGTAGGCGCGGGGCACGCCCAGGCTGCGCTCGGTCACGCGCTGGGTCAGCGGCAGGGTTCCCACGGAGGAACGGGACACAAAGGCCAGCTGCACGGCAGGCCATACGCCGGAGAAGTACTGCTTGATGGACAGTCCGTGGCTGCGGATCAGGATGGGGTAGACCACGAACAGCACCAGGACCAGGCCCGCGTAGATGGCCACGGTGAACTTGCCCAGTGAGCCGATGGTGTCCCAGCCGTAGACGGCGACGGCGTTGCCGATGAGGCCGATGGTGCCCAGCGGCGCGATGCGGATGATCCACCACAGCACCTTCTGGATCACGGCAAGGGCTGATGCGTTGAGGGTGAGGAACGGCTCTGCGGCCTTGCCCACCTTGAGTGCGGCGACGCCCACGGCGATGGCGATGACCAGGATCTGCAGGACGTTGAAGCTGACCGACGTGGTGACGGCGCCGGAATCGGCGACGGTGGAGCTGGCGCCCAGGCCGAGGAAGTTTTTGGGGAAGAGGCCCACGAGGAAGGCCCACCAGTCACCGGACTTGCCGGTGTACTTGGCGTCTCCGGAGATGCCGGTGTTGGCGCCGGGCTGCAGCAGCACGCCCAGGCCCATGCCGATCAGCACCGCGATCAGCGACGTGATGGCAAACCACAGGAGCGTGTTCCACGCCAGCCGGGCGGCGTTGGATACCTGCCGCAGGTTGGAGATGGAACTGACCACGGCGGTGAAGATCAGCGGAACAACGGCGGTCTGCAGCAGCGACACATAGCTTGAGCCGATGGTCTGCAGAGTGGCGCCGAGGGCGTTGGGGTTGGTCTTGGTGCTGCCGGTGTACTTTGCCAGCAGGCCGAGGCCAAGACCCACAATGAGGGCGGCGATGATCTGGAAGCCGAAGGAACCCGCCCACTTGGGGAGCTGGAATCCGGTCTTCCCTGCGGGGGAGGGGGTGCTTGTCTGAGTGCTCACCAGAACAAGCTAGACCTCCGCTAATATCACGTCGAACCAATATTGAGAAATATTACGCACCCCGGATCGGGGCCTCAGTGGGAAATCCCCGAAGAATCAAGGCGAGCGGCGGCATTTGTTACTTATTCCCGGCAGGGGTGTGCTTAACGTCTCGTGGTTCGTGGTGCTTCCTGACCGTCAGGTAGAGGCGGTGGGCGGTGATCACGATCGCCAGCCAGGCAGCACCCAGTGCCCAGGCGGCCAGCACATCGGTGAGCCAGTGATGGCCCAGGAAGACCCTGCTCAGGCCGATCGCAACGGCGAAGAGGGCTGCCGCTGCGGCGGTGATGATGCGGGCGCGGTTCGAGTGGAGCCGCAGGATAATGAGGTACGCCACGATGCCTGCAATCACCACCGCGTTCAGTGAGTGCCCACTGGGAAACGATGCCGAGTGTTCGTAGGGCGGTACGGCGTCGCTGAGGTCCGGCCGCGTTCGTCCCACCAGGCGCTTGCCGGCGATGGTCATCAGCAGTGAACCCAGGCCCGCGGTGACGATCAGGATGACGGGGGTCCAGGAGCGGCGCCGCAACGCGAGCGCCGCCATGATGGCGATGGCGAGGACCGGCATGCCGATGGTCCCGCCAACATCGGTGAATGCTGTGACAGCCACATCCAGGGCGGGGGTGCGGAGGTCCTTGCTGGCCGCCAATATCGGGTGGTCAAGTCCCGCCACCCCGTCGGCGGCCACTACCGCTTCATAGACCTCGCTGAACGCGGCGGTCAAGGCGGCGGAAATGACCGCCCCCACCAGCAGCGTCAGGATCAGTGCGCCGTGCGGGCCCAGTACCTGGCTGAGGCGGTGGACCACTCCCACCAGGCGCCGGCCTGCCCGGGTGTCCCATCTGGTGAGGTCCTTGCCACCCACGGACGTGTCCTGGCGAAGTTCGCCATGCACCCCCGTCTCAGCCGGCGTCCCTTGGAGGTTCGTCAACATCGTCTCCCTGCTCATTCGGCAATGCGCCACGGCAATTTAGTAAGCAAGCTTATTGATTGCCGTGGGCGCTGTCCACCAATTGCCGTGGGCATGGTCCACCCGCCAGGGATCCGGCCGGAGGGTGGACTGTCAGCTCAGCAGCGCCCGCCGCAGGGTATCGAGTCCAACAGAGCCGATGTTGAGGGCCCTGGTGTGGAACTCCTTCAGGTCGAACCCGGGCCGTGATTCGAGCTCCGCACGGATCTGTTCCCAGAGCCGCTGGCCAACTTTGTAGGAGGGGGCCTGGCCCGGCCAGCCAAGGTAGCGGGTGAACTCGAAGTTGAGCTGGCCTTCGCTGATGGGGAGGTTTTCCTTGAGGAATCCGTAGCCCTTGTCCGCGGTCCAGGTGCCGGTTCCCCAGCGTTCGGGCATCTCGAGTTCGAGGTGCACGCCGATATCGAAGACCACGCGGGCTGCCCGCATGCGCTGCATGTCCAGCATTCCCATATGGTCGCCGGGATCGTTCAGGTAGCCCAGCTCCTGCATGAGCTTCTCGGCGTAGAGGGCCCAGCCCTCGCCGTGGCCGGAGGTCCAGCAGACGTTCCGGCGCCACTTGTTGAGCAGTTCGCGCCGGTAGGTGGCGGTGGCCACCTGGAGGTGGTGGCCCGGGACACCCTCGTGGTACACGGTGGTGGTTTCGGCCCAGGTGGTGAAGGTGTCCTCGCCTGCGGGAACGGACCACCACATGCGGCCGGGCCGGCTGAAGTCGTCGGACGGGCCGGTGTAATAGATGCCGCCCTCGTCGGTGGGGGCAATCCGGCACTCAAGTGTCTTCATCACCTCGGGGATGTCGAAGTGCACGCCGGCGAGTTCGGCCACGGCCTTGTCGGAGAGGTCCTGCATCCATTCCCGGAGCGCCTCCGTGCCCTTCAGTTGCCGTGCGGGGTCGTTGTTGAGGATTTCCTTGGCTTCGGCAATGGTGGCGCCCGCCTTGATGGCGGCTGCGACCTGTTCCTGCTCCGCGATGAGGCGGTCGAGTTCCTGGACGCCCCACGCGTACGTTTCCTCCAGGTCCACCTCTGCGCCCAGGAAGGATCGGGAGGCCAGTGCGTAGCGGGCCCTGCCCACGGCATCCTTTTCGGGAGCGGCGGGGAGCAGTTCGGTGCGCAGGAATTCCGCCAGGCCGGTGTAGGCCCGGCGGGCAGCGTCAGCACCGGCGTTGAGCTTCTCCTGCAGGGACGTGGGCAGCGGCCCGGCATCCGTGGCGGCACCCGCGGCCAGCTTTGCGAAGAAGCCGTCCCCGGCGGCGTACTTGCTCACCTGTTCGATGACGATGCGTACCTGGCGGGCAGCGGCGACCTTGCCCGCATCCCTGGCCATGCGCAGGGACTCGGTGTAGCCGCTGATGGCAGCCGGCACGTTGTGTGCGCGCCCGGCGATGTGCTCCCAGTCCTGTTCGGTTTCGGTGGGCATGAGGTCAAAGATGGCGCGGATGTCCTGGGCCGGGGAGGCAATGTTGTTCAGGTCCGCATACTCCCACCCGGAGGCATGGATGAGCAGTTGCAGGCCCAACCGCTCCTGCATGGCGTTCAGGGTGACGGCGTCCACGTCGTCCTCCGGCTCCAGGCCTTCCAGCGCAACCAGGGCATCCCGTGCCGCCTCGGCGAACCCGGCGATGCCGGCAGGGGAGAAGTCCTGGTATTCCGTCTCATGTCCCGCCAGGCCAAGGGTGGTGGCAAAGGTCGGATTGAGCCTGATCAGGGTGTCGGTGTAGTTGTCCGCGACATCGTCGATCCGGGTATGCGGGCGCGTGGCGGGTGCAGTGTCGGTAGTCACATCCCGAGCCTACCCGGTGGCGAGGCTCAGCCCTGGCTGCGTCTCCATGCTCCCGGTCCGGGCGTGGGGGCGAGCCGCAGCTGCTGCCTCCGCACCCAGTGCCGCACGCTGGCGGTCCTGGCCGGTGCCGGGCTTTCCCCGCTGAGGGAAAGGACGACGGCGGCCAGCGCGGCCAGCTCCTCGGCGCTCGGCTGCCCTTTGACCACAGAGAGCAGGGGTTCGGCCTGGGGTTCCGGGGCTTCGGGAGACGCCGTCACAGCGGGATGTTCCCGTGCTTCTTGGCGGGGAGGCTGGCCCTCTTGTCCCGCAGGGCGCGCAGTCCCTTGATGATCTGGATGCGGGTGTCTGAAGGGGCGATGACGGCGTCCACGTAGCCCAGCTCAGCGGCCTGGTAGGGGTTGAGGAGTTCTTCCTCGTACTGCTGGATCACTTGGGCACGGCGGGCCTCGACGTCGCCGCCGTCCTCGGCCACGGCTGCGAGGTCGCGGCGGTAGAGGATGTTCACCGCACCCTGCGCGCCCATCACGCCGATCTGCGCCGTGGGCCAGGCCAGGTTCAGGTCGGCACCGAGCTTCTTGGAACCCATGACAATGTAGGCGCCGCCGTAGGCCTTGCGGGTGATGACGGTGAGCTTGGGGACGGTGGCCTCGGCGTAGGCATAGAGAAGTTTCGCGCCGCGGCGGATGATGCCCTGGAACTCCTGGTCCTTGCCGGGCAGGAAGCCGGGGACATCCACGAGGGTGATGATGGGGATGTTGAAGGCGTCGCAGTGGCGCACGAAGCGGGCCGCCTTTTCCGATGCGGCGATGTCCAGGGTGCCGGCGAACTGGAGGGGCTGGTTGGCCACGATGCCTACCGTGTGGCCTTCCACCCGGCCGTAGCCGATCATCACGTTGGGCGCGTACAGGGCCTGCATCTCCAGGAAGTGCCCGTCGTCCACAATCTGCTCCACCACTGCGCGCATGTCGTAGGGCTGGTTGGCTGAATCCGGAACCAGCGTGTCCAGGGCGAGGTCGTCGTCGTCGGTCTCCAACTCCTGCTGGTGCCCCAGGACGGGTGCCTCTGCCAGGTTGTTCGACGGGAGGAAGTCCAGCAGTTCGCGCACGAACTCAATGGCATCGGTCTCGTCCGAGGCCAGGTAGGTGGAGGTGCCGGTGGTGGCGTTGTGCTGCCGGGCGCCGCCGAGGGTTTCCATGTCCACGTCCTCGCCGGTGACGGTCTTGATGACGTCGGGGCCGGTGATGAACATGTGCGAGGTCTTGTCCACCATCACCACGTAGTCGGTGAGGGCGGGGGAGTAGGCCGCGCCGCCGGCGGACGGGCCCATGATGAGCGAGATCTGCGGCACCACGCCGCTGGCATGGACGTTGTTCCGGAAGATGTCCGCGAACATGGCCAGCGAGGCCACGCCTTCCTGGATGCGGGCGCCGCCGCCGTCCAGGATGCCCACGACCGGGCAGCCGTTGCGGAGCGCGAACTCCTGGACCTTGACGATTTTTTCGCCGTTGACCTGGCTCAGCGATCCGCCGTAGACGGTGAAGTCCTGGCTGTAGACCGCCACCAGGCGTCCGTCCACGGTGCCGTAGCCGGACACCAGGCCATCGCCCAGCGGTTTCTTCTTTTCCATGCCAAAGGCGGTGGAGCGGTGCACGGCCAGGGCGTCAAACTCAACAAACGAGTCCTCGTCCAGCAGCAGGGCGATGCGCTCGCGGGCGGTGTTCTTGCCGCGGGCGTGCTGCTTTTCGATGGCTTCGGGGCCGGAAGGCTGTTCGGCGCGCGCCTGGCGGTCGCGGAAATCGGCAATCTTTCCCGCTGTCGTTGTCAGATCGTGGCTCATCAAGTGTCTCCGGCTCTGTAGCAGGTCAGTTCTGTCGGCTGGCGGCCCGTGTTGTCCGGCGCTTTAAGTAGCATCCACACAAAAGACCAACCCTGCTGGCAAGTCTAGTGACGGTTTGGGCGCCGACGGCTGTAGGGAACCTACAATTTTCTGCGGCTCGAGCAACACCATCGCAATGTTACTCGCCGGTAACATAGTTGGGCTACAGTGTTCCCATGACTTCAAGCGACGATGCTTTGCATGCCTCCGAAAGCCCGTACCGGGCCACCGGCTCCCTGGCGGGCCGGACCATCCTGCTGTCCGGCGGCAGCCGCGGGATCGGCCTGGCCATCGCCCTGAGGGCGGCCCGGGACGGCGCCAATATCGTCCTCCTTGCCAAGACGGGGGAGCCGCACCCCAAGCTGGCGGGCACCGTGTATACGGCTGCCAAGGAGCTGGAGGCGGCCGGAGGCCAGGCGTTGCCCCTGGTGGGCGACGTGCGCAGGGACGAAGACGTGGCCGGCGCCGTGGCCGCAGCCGTGGACCGGTTCGGCGGCATCGACATCGTCATCAACAACGCCTCCGCCATTGACCTCTCCACCACGGACGCCGTGGACATGAAGAAGTACGACCTCATGCAGGACATCAACGTCCGCGGCACCTTCCTGCTGTCCAAGCTGGCGCTCCCGGCGCTCCGTGCCTCCGAACAGGGACACATCCTGACGCTCTCGCCGCCGCTGAACCTCCACCCCTCCTGGGCTGGAAAGCACCTTGCCTACACCATGGCCAAATACGGGATGAGCCTGACCACCCTGGGCCTGGCCGAGGAACTGAAGGCTGACGGGATCAGGGTCAACTCACTGTGGCCGTGCACCCTGATCGACACGGCGGCCATCCGCAACATGCCCCACGGCGACACCATGGTGCTTGCCGCCCGCGGCCCGCAGATCATGGCCGACGCCGCCCACGCCGTCCTGACCGGAAGCAACCTCGCTGCGGGCGCGCCGCCGTCGGGCAACTTCTACACGGATGAACAGGTCCTCGCCGCCGCGGGCGTGACCGACTTCCGCCCCTATAGCCTGGGGGCACCGGAAGACCGGCTGGTTCCCGACATCTTCCTTTAGCAGGCCCCCTGCGGTGCCCGGACGGCCTGTTCCGCGAGGGCGGGTGGCTGGGTAGGACCCGGCCCGGCTCGGTAGGATCTAGCTATGGATGACGCACATGCACCGGGTTCCCCCCTGAACCGAGGGGACCTGGCCGACCAGCGTTTCCTCGCTGCCACGGGGATCCCCCGGATCGATGTCGTGGACTCCACCGGCTCCACCAACGCCGACCTCCTGCGCGGTGTCACGGTGGACCCTGGGGCATGGCCGGACCTCTCCGTCCTGACGGCGGAGTACCAGACAGCCGCACGGGGACGCCTGGACAGGCGGTGGGAGGCGCCCCCGCTGAGCTCGGTGTCTGTCTCCGTGGTGCTGCGTCCCGTCAACGCGGAGGGCAGGCCCCTCCCCACCCAGAGCTACTCCTGGCTGTCCCTCATCGCAGCCCTGGCGCTGCGTGAAACGCTGCTGGAAACGGCCGGCCTCCCGGCCGAGCTCAAATGGCCCAACGATGTCCTGGTGCGCGGCAGGAAAATCGCCGGCATCCTGGCCCAGCTGGGCCCCATGGTGGACGGCAGCGTGCCCCCCGTCATCCTGGGGACCGGGCTGAACGTCACGCTGCGCGAAAGCGAACTTCCGGTTCCCACTGCCACGTCCGTGGTCATCGAAGGTGCCCGCACCACCGACCGCACCGCGCTGCTGAAAAGCTACCTGTCCCACTTCGCGGTCCTGTACCGCAGTTTCTGCAACGCCGACGGCGACCCGACGGCAGGCATGGCGGGGGGCCCTTCGCTGCACAAAAGGGTTGAGGCCGTCATGGTCACCCTGGGAAAGCAGGTGCGCGCACAACTGCCCGGCGACCACGAAATCATTGGGCATGCATCCCGGCTGGATGACTATGGCTCCCTGTTGGTGGTGGACCGGGACTCGCACGAGCACGTGGTCACTGCCGGTGACGTGGTGCACCTGCGGCCCTGGACATCCCCGGACGCGCCAAACCAGGGTGGGTATGCGTAAAACCCTCGTGCCAGGGGAGCAGGTCATCGTCACTACCCGCCCGCAGCCGAGGAAGCTCGCCGGAGCCGCGGTGGCCTTTGTCCTGGCGCCTGCACTTGCCGCCTTCGCCAGCGCCTGGGTCATCCGCGGCGGCGCAGCCCGTGTGGCGCCGGCCCTCGGCCGCCAGTGGACGCCCTGGCTCGTGACCGCCTGCGTCCTCGCCGCCGCCGCCGTATGGCTGGGCTATTGCCTGCCCCGCCTGCTGCGTTGGCAAGGCACCCGCTACACCCTGACCAGCCAGCGGATGGTGGCCCGGTACGGCCTGCTGAACCGGCGGGACCAGCAGGTGAACCTGGCGTCGGTGCGCAACCTGACAGTCCATGAATCGCTGCTGCAGCGACTGGTGCGCTCAGGGAATATATCCTTGGAAACCGGGCACCAGGGCATGGTGACCTTTCGCGACGTGCCCGAGGTCGCCCGGTTCCGCGACTTTATCCTCGACGCCATCGGGGAACTGCCGGACGACAGCGGGACCCAGCCGGGTGGCGCGACGTATTACCCCGCCGGTGCTTTTCCGGAGGACATGAGAGAAGGTGGACGGGATGACCGATGAGGCCCAGCAGGAACGCGTCGAGCGCATCCCGACCGGAACCGCCGCCGTCGAGCCTGCTTCCGACGACTACCACGCCGGCGCGTCATTGGCCGGCCCGGATTCCCCCGCGGAAATGCCCGCCGTCGACCGGCACCCGCCCACAGGTGCCATGTCCGCCGAGCGCCTGGCCATGAAGGCGCTCGAAGCCCGGCTGCTGGGTGGTGAACGCAAGCTCCGCCGTCGTGAAGTTGCTGCCGGCGCGGGACTCTCACTGCTCTCTGCCCGCAAACTTTGGCGCGCCCTGGGCTTCCCGAACTTCGGCGATGAGGACGTCGCCTTCACCGAACGTGACCAGGCCGCCCTGTCCACGGTGGTGGACCTGGTCCGCGCCGGCAAGCTCACGGAGGAAGCCGCCATTTCGGTGACCCGCTCCATCGGCCAAATGACCGACCGCATGGTGGTCTGGCAGATCGAAGCGCTGGTGGAGGACATGGTCCACGAGCAGGGCGTCACGGATGCCGTGGCCCGCAAGCGCCTGGTCAACGAACTTCCCGCTCTGGTGGACGCCCTCGAAGAGGTTCTGGTGTACTCCTGGCGCCGCCAGCTCAACGCCGGGGTCCAGCGGCTCGCGGTCCGGGCCGAAGCCGGTCTGCAGGCCAGCGAGGAAGGCCGTGAAGGCGACGAGGATGACGCTCCGTTGCCCCTGGCCCGCGCCGTGGGTTTCGCTGACCTGGTCTCCTACACCAGCCTGTCCCGCCGGATGAACGAGAAGACGCTCGCCCGCCTGGTCCAGCGCTTCGAGAACAAGTGCGCAGAGATCATCTCCGTCGGCGGCGGCCGGCTGGTCAAGACGGTGGGTGATGAAGTCCTGTACATCGCCGAAACCCCGGCAGCCGGTGCCGAGATCTCCCTGGCGCTCGCCGAGGCCTTCACCGAGGACGAGATCCTCCCCGAAGCCCGGGTGGCCATGGTGTGGGGCAGGATCCTGTCCCGCCTGGGCGACATCTACGGTCCCACTGTCAATCTCGCAGCGCGCCTGACCACCCTTGCGGATCCGGGCACGGTGCTGGTGGACTCCATGACCGCTTCCGCCCTGGAGCACGACGAGCGGTTCGTCCTGATTCCCCAGGAGCCGGAAAACGTGCGCGGCTTTGGCGAGATCAATCCCGTCCGCCTCACGCGCGGCCGGGGCAAGGGCCTGGTCCTCGACTAGTAAGCAGGCTTCGGCTGCCGCGCAAGCCTGCTGAAGTAATTTGTCCATTTGTTGGCGTATAGCGGTATCGTTGTGGTGCCCGGGGTCCCGTGACGCCGGCTGCAGGCAAAGAGCCTAGATCTACCGGGGGATTTTCACTCATGAAACGTCGCGGCCAAACGCGCGCCCAAAGCCCTGTTTCCGGCACGCCCCGGTGGCGCCGCCTGGCCCGCTCCCGGTGGTTCTCCGGTACTGCGTTTGGTGCTGTGGTTGCTGTGGTGGTGACGGGTGCTGTGTTGTATCCGGGGTTTAAGACCACTGAGGTGGAGTTGAATGACGGTGGTGTGTGGGTGGTGTCGAAGTCCAGGAATGCTGTGGGGCGGTTGAATTATCCGTCGCGGGTGTTGGATGGTGCGGTGACGCCGGCGTCGACGACGTTTGATGTGTTGCAGCATGCCGGTGAGGTGTTTGTTGACGATGAGACTGGTTCGACGTTGAACCAGGTGTCGCCGGCGAATATGCGTTTGGGTGGGGATAAGCAGTTGCCGGGGGCGGCTGATGTGAGTTTTGGGGCGCGGACGATTTCGGTGACGGATGCTGCGTCGGGGAAGGTGTGGGCGGTGTCGCCGTCCACGGTGAATGGTTTTGATAAGGAAGCGTCCGAGCCGGTGATGGTTGGTTCGGCGGGCCTTGTGTCGGTGGTGGGGTCTGATGACCGGATTTATTCGGCGGATCCGAAGACCGGTGTGGTGACGGTGACGGGGGTGGACGCTGATGGTGGTGTTACGTCGTCGGAGTCCAGTACCTGGGATGGTCTTAAGGGTGCCGGGGATTTGCAGATGACGGTGGTGGGGGACCAGCCGGTGGTGTTGGATGCTGCTGCGGGGAGCCTGTTTTTGCCTGGTGGTAAGCGGCTGGCGTTGGAGGATGCGCGGGATGCGAAGTTGCAGCAGCCTGGGCCGGGCAGTGATGTTGTGGCGGTGGCGACGCGGAAGGCGTTGTTGAAGCAGCCGTTGGGTGGGGGTACGGCCGGGACGGTGGCGTTTGATGGTGAGGGGGTTCCGGCTGCTCCGGTGCAGTTGGGCGGGTGTGTGCATGCGGCGTGGTCGGGTGCGAACAAGTATGTCCGGGACTGTGTCAATGATGCTGATGATAAGAATGTTGCGGTGCCGAGGGCGAGTGCGTCGCCGTCGTATGTTTTCCGGGTGAACCGGGACCTGGTGGTCCTGAATGATGTGAACTCGGGGAACGTGTGGTTGGTGAACCAGAACATGCAGCTGGTGAACAACTGGGACGACGTCATCCCACCCAAGAACCAGTCCGACGATCAGGACCAGGAGTCGGCGGACAACAACACCATCAACATCCTGCCGGACCGCACCAAGCCCAACCGTCCGCCGGAAACCAAGCCCGACGCCGTCGGAGTCCGCCCGGGCCGCACCACCATCCTCAGCGTCCTGGACAACGACTCCGACCCCGACGGCGACGTCCTCACCGCAGCGGTGGGGGACGCCGGACCCAAATCGGGGACGCTGGAAAGCATCTACGGCGGCACCGCCTTCCAGATCACCGTCCCCGCAGACGCCAAGCCGGGCACCGAGACCTTCAACTACAGTGCCTCGGACGGCCGCGGCCTGTCCGCCACCGGCCAGGTCACGCTCAACGTGGTGGGGCCCGACGAAAACAAGCCGCCCAAGTTCAAGCGCGGGGAAGACACCACCATGCTGGTGGAGCAGGGCAAGACCGTCAGCCAGAACATCCTCACCGACTGGATCGATCCCGACGGCGACGACCTGGTCCTGCTGGACGCCAAGGCCGACAACGACCAGGACCAGGTCAAGGTCCGGCGCGACGGCCTGCTCACCTTCCAGGACTCCGGCGCCTCCGCCGGCAAGAAGAACGTCCAGGTCACCATCTGGGACGGCCGTGCCACCGTCACGGGCAAGGTGGTGGTCAACGTGCAGCCGCCCGGCGCCCTGGCACCCGTGGTCAACGCAGACCACGTCACCGCCGTGGTGGGCCAGGACCTGGTCATTTCCCCGTTGAAGAACGACGTCGACCCCAACGGAGGTGCCCTCCGCCTGGCCCAGGTGGAAGCCAACGGCCCTGCCGAACTTGGCCCCGTCACTGACGGCGGCACCTTCACCTTCCGCAGCAGCACGCCCGGCCCCGTCTACCTGACCTACATCGCCAGCAACGGCCCCCAAAGCAGCCAGGGCCTCATCCGGGTGGACGTGGAATCCGGCAACGACGGCGGCGACCCCGTGGCAGTCCATGACGTTGCCCTGATGCCCATCGGCGGCAGCGTGCTGCTGGACCCCCTGGCCAATGACTCCGACCCCTCCGGGGGTGTCCTGGTGCTGCAGTCCGTGAAGCTCCCGGACAACGCGACGGTGTCCGTCAGCGTGATCAACCACAGCGTCCTGCGCATCACGGACATCCTGGGGACCAAGGACCCCATCCTGTTCGAATACACCATGTCCAACGGAAAGAAGTCTGCCACCGGCTCAGTCTCCGTGGTGCCGGTCCCGGCACCGGCCGTGGTGGAAGCACCCCAGCCCAAGCCGGACGAGGTGAATGTCCGCGTCAACGACGTGGTCACCATCCCCGTCCTGGACAATGACACCCACCCGCAGGGGCAGGAACTGACCGTGGACCCCGTGCTGCCGCAGGCGGTTGATCCTGCCGACGGCAAGAGCTTCGTCTCCGAGAACACGCTCCGGTTCATTGCGGGCAGCCAGCCCAAGACCGTGCGCGCCATCTACAACGCGGTGGATCCGCAGGGCCAGAAGAGCGCCGCCGCCGTGACCATCCACATTCTTCCGCTCGAAGGCGCGGAGAACTCCCGGCCCCAGCCGCGGAACCTCACCGCCCGCGTGGTGGCTGCCGGTACTGTCCGCATTCCGGTTCCCCTGGACGGCATCGATCCCGACGGCGACTCCGTGCAGTTGACCGGCATCGACAGCACCCCTGCCATGGGAACCGCCACCGTGGGCAGCAATTTCATCGACTTCACTGCTGCCGGGGACGGCGCCGGTACCGACACGTTCCGCTACAAGGTGGTGGACCGCCAGGGCGCCGTGAACACGGGAACCGTCACCGTGGGTATTGCACCCCGGGGTGACATGAACCAGAAGCCCACCCCCGTGGATGATGAGGTCCGGGTGCGCCCGAGCCGCCAGATCGCCGTCGATGCCCTCGCCAACGACACCGATCCAGACGGCGACCGCATCCGCATCCTGACCGACGGCATCGAGGCCGACCCGGCCCTGCAGGCCACCGTCAGCAAGAACAGTGGCCGCATCATCCTCCTGGCCCCCAACGAGGCCGGAACCGTCAACGTTCGGTACACCATCGCCGACGACCGGGACGCCACCGCCCAGGCCACCATCCGCCTGGTGGTCGACAACGACGTGCCTCTGAAGGCGCCGATCGCCCGTGATGACAGGGTGACGTCCGCCCAGGCCATGGGGAAGACCGCTGTTGACGTTCCGGTCCTCAAGAACGACGAGGATCCCGACGGCGTGGGCGAAAACCTGAAGATCAGCACGGACGCCACCACGGCGCGGCCCGGCGGCAACGGCAACGTCCTGGTGGACCTGACCGAGCAGCCGCAGCTCATCCCGTACACCGTTGAAGACGTTGACGCCCAGAAGTCCACAGCCATCATCTGGGTGCCGGGCCTGGGACAGCAGGTTCCCACCCTGGCCAAGGACGAAGTCATCGAGGTGGTTGCCGGCCAGTCCGTCGACGTCGACCTGAAGGAATGGGTCAAGGTACGGGAAGGACGGTCACCCCGGTTGACCCAGGCGGACCGGATCAAGCTCATCGGTGCCGACGGCGGCGATCCGGTGACGCGCGACGGCGCCGGGCTGAAGTACACGGCGGGTGCGGATTATGTGGGCCCCGGTTCACTGACCTTCGAGGTGACCGACGGCACCGGACCGGACGATCCTGCCGGACTCAAGTCCACCCTCAGCATCCGCACCAAGGTCCTCCCGGACCCGAACAAGAACAACCCGCCGGAACTGCTGGGCGCCAACGTGGATGTTCCCAAGGGTGACTCGGCCACCACGGACCTCGGCAAGCTCACCTCCGATCCGGACCAGGACGACGTCGAGAAGATGAAGTACGAAGTGGTGGGCGACTCACCCGGCGGCTTCAACGCACGCATCGAAGGCAAGACGCTGAAGGTGTCAGCGGCCGATTCCACGGCAACCGGAACCCGCGCCGCCGTGCAGGTCACGGCAACCGACCCCCGCGGGCTCCAGGCCACCGCCACCTACCAGCTTGCCGTGACCGCCTCCAACCGGCCCAAACCGGTGGCGAACGACGACGTGCAGGACAACGCCGCCGCCGGCAAACCGGTGACCATCAATGTGCTGGCCAATGACGCCAACCCGTTCCCGGAAACACCGCTGAAGATCATTGCCGCGAACACCGAAACGGGCAGCGGGAATGTGGGCGTCAATGGTGACTCTGTGACCGTCACACCGGCGCCCGGGTTCACCGGAACCATGGTGGTGGCGTACACGGTGGAAGACAAGACGCAGGACAGCTCCAGGCATGCCACAGCGCGTGTCCGGCTGACCGTCAAGGACAAGCCTGCTGCGCCCACCACGCCGCAGGCGCAGAGCGTGGGCGACCAGACCGCGCTGCTCACCTGGTCCGCGCCGGCCGACCGTGGCTCCGCCATCACCAAGTACACCGTCTATGGTGAGGGCGGGTTCCGGCAGGAGTGCCCGGCCAACACCTGCACCCTGAACGGCCTGACCAACAACACCACGTACCACTTCCAAGTGACGGCCACCAACGAGTTCGGCGATTCCGACCGCTCGCCGGCGTCCGCCGATGTCCGCCCGGACGTCAAACCGGATACGCCGCTGGCGCCGTCGCTGAAGTTCGGCGACAAGCAGCTGACGGTGAACTGGACTGCCCCGGCCAGCAAGGGCTCCCCGGTGAAGTCCTACGACCTGGAAATTTCACCGGCTCCGGCCGGGCAGACCGCCCAGATCCAGGGGCTGACATCGGTCAGCTACGTCTGGAAGGGCCTCCAGAACGGCGTCTCCTACAAGGTCCGGGTCCTGGCCCGCAACGATGCCAAGGACCCCTCCGAGTGGAGCCCGTATTCGGCGGCCGAGGTGCCGGCCGGCGTCCCCGCCACTCCAGCGGCGCCGAGCGTGGCACAGGCGACGCCGGTAGGTTCGCAGAGCCAGCTGAGGGTGGTTTGGACCGCGCCCAACAACAACGGTGACGCGGTCTCGGCCTACACCCTGACCACGCTCCGGGGCGGTGCCGCGGTCTCCAGCCAGCAGGTGTCCGGCACCTCGCAGAACGTCACCGTGGACAACTCGGAAACGAACTACACCTTTACGGTCTCGGCAACCAACAAGGCCGGAACGAGCGCCACGAGCGCGCAGTCCGCCGCAATCCGGGCAGCAGGCAAACCTGGCACTGTCAACGCTGGAACCGTAAAAGAGAACGGGACCAGCGGCCAGCTCGACGTTACGTTCACGCCCCTGACGGATGCGCAGCGCAACGGCTCCACGGCGTCCGAGATTGCCTACTCATACAATGCCGACGGAAAGACAGGTGCCATCAAGGCCGGGGGAGGAACCATCGGTGGCATGACCAACGGGCGGGACATCACCGTGACCATCATTGCCACGTCCACCAAGAACAATATGTCCGGTGACGCCAAGGCCATCGGCACCGGGAACCCCTACGGTCCTGCCAATGCCCCCAGCATCAACGGCGGCACCTCGGCGAAGGGCGATGGCCAGGTGCACTGGACCTGGAACGACCCCGCGACGAACGGCAGGCCCCTTAGCTACTACGAAGTGAGCATGGATGGTGGCGGCTGGCAGAACGTCGGCAAGGCGAACAAGTTCGATACCGGAGCCGGCGGGTGGAGCACGAGCCACAAACTGCGGGTCCGCGCCTACACCGTCACCAACGGGGCAATCGGCGGACCGGTCACGTCTACCTCCGGTCCGGATAACACCCCACCCCCGCCCACGGACTGGTACGTCACGGCAAGCCCGGTGCGCAGCTGCACGGAGCCCCGCCAGGGGACGGACAGCTTCATCGACGGCAACCCGTCCCAGTGCACAGGTGGCGGCAAGTGGCTCGATGCCGGTGCCCCATCCACGGCGGACCGCTACCAGGTCTGGTACAAGACCTCCAACAACCCGAGCGGCATCTGGTACCACCTGAATTCGGGGATGGCGTCCGGCAACTGGCTCCGCTGCGACACCTCGAACGTGGGCTGCACCCCGCCCAAGGGCATGCCAAACCGCTAGCAACCGCATCACCCCTTGCAGGCCCGGACCTCCCGGGCCCACAAGGAATTCCGATCCATCAGAAGGAAGCACATCTCATGACCATGACCATTGAGCAGGCCGAGTGGTTTGCTGACACGTTCGAAAAGCTGGTTGCCAACGTGGGCCAGGCGGTGCTGGGCAAGGAACACGTCATCCGGCTGACCTTCACCGCCATGCTGGCCGAAGGCCACGTCCTGTTCGAGGACGCCCCGGGTACGGGCAAAACCTCCCTTGCCCGCGCCCTGGCTGCCACCGTGCAGGGCTCCAACAACCGCATCCAGTTCACCCCGGACCTGCTGCCCTCCGACGTCACCGGTGTGACCATCTACGACCAGAAGACGCAGAAGTTCGAGTTCCACAAGGGCCCGATCTTCAACAACATCGTCCTGGCCGACGAAATCAACCGTGCCTCGCCCAAGACCCAATCGGCGCTGCTGGAGGTCATGGAGGAATCCCGCGTGACCGTGGACGGCGTCACGTATTCGGCAGGGCGGCCCTTTATGGTGATGGCCACCCAGAACCCGATCGAGCAGGCCGGTACCTACCGCCTTCCCGAGGCGCAGCTTGACCGCTTCCTGATCAAGACCTCCATCGGTTACCCGGACCACGCGTCCACGGTTCGGCTCCTGGGCGGCAGCAACCTGAAGGACCGCTCCAAGGAACTCTCCGCCGTCATCACCACCCAGGCCGTGGCGGACATGGCCGATCTCGCCGCAACGGCGCACGTGGACACTGCCGTGCTGGAGTACATCTCCAGGCTGTGCGAGGAAACCCGCAACGCCCCGGAAACGCGCCTTGGGGTGTCAGTGCGTGGTGCCCTGGCCATGGTGCGGGCCGCCAAGGTCTGGGCCGCCGCGCAGGGCCGGAACTTCGTCCTGCCGGACGACATCAAGGAACTGGCATCCGTGGTGTGGACCCACCGGTTCGTGATGGACCCCGAAGCAGAGTTCTCCGGCGCCACCGCCGAGGCCGTGCTGACCCGGATCCTGGCCGACGTCGCCGCCCCGCAGCAGCGCACCAACGCTTGATCCGCCCGGCTGCGGCCGCACGCCGCAGCCACCGTCATTCCATTCCAGCGCAACAACGAAGGCACACCCCTATGTCCGACGGCACGTCCAGCGGTACCCCGTTGACCCGGCTCGCGGAGCGTCTCCAGCACCTCTTCCACCGGAACGGCCGCCCCACCCGGCTGCACCCGGCCGCGGTGTGGTCCGAGGCCAGCAGCACCGCACTCCAGGCCCTGGCGCCCGCATGGCGGTCCGTCCGGGACACCTGGCTGAAGTACGCGTGGCCGGTGCTTTCCGTGGTCAGCATCCTGGGCTGGTCCGTCCTCGCCGCCGCGATCCTGCTCTGGACCACAGGACAGGCATTCGGCTGGCAGGAAGCCACGGCGGCGGCCATTGCCGCCTTCGCCATGTTCGTCATCGCAGTGGCCTTCATCCTGGGCCGGTCCTCGTACGGGGTGGTCCTGGACCTGGCCCGCACCCGGGTGGCGGTGGGGGACAGCGCCGTCGGCAGCATTGCCGTCTCCAACACCTCGGCACGTCCCCTCCTGCCGGCTGCGCTGGAACTGCCGGTGGGCAGCACCACTGCCGTGTTCCACCTGCCCCGGATGAAGCCCGGCCAGGTCCACGAAGACCTGTTCACCATCCCCACTGCGCGGCGCGCCGTCATCGTTGTGGGACCGGTCCGCTCCGTGCGGGCGGACCCGCTGCACCTGCTGCGCCGCCAGGTCCTCTGGACCGAGCCGGAGGACCTCTTCGTCCACCCGCGCACCGTCGCCCTGGCCGGCTCCGCCGCCGGCTTCATCCGCGACCTTGAGGGCATGCCCACCACGGACCTCTCCAGCGCCGACGTCTCCTTCCACGCCCTGCGCGACTATGTGCCGGGCGATGACCGCCGGCACATCCACTGGAAGACCACCGCCCGCACCAACAAGCTGATGGTGCGCCAGTTCGAGGAAACGCGCCGCGCCCACCTGGCCATTTCGCTGTCCATCAACACCGAGGAATACGCTTCCGAAACCGAGTTCGAGATGGCCATCTCGGTGGCTGCCTCCATCGGCCGGCAGGCCATCCACGAACAGCGCGAACTGGATGTCCTGACCCAGAAGGGGCCCCTGCGCTGCGAAACCGGCCGCAACATGCTCGATGACATGACCCGGATCGTGGGCACCCCCATGCGCCGCACCGCCGTCGACCTCGCCCGGACCCTGGCTGACACCGTCCCCAACGCCTCCGTCGTCTTCTTCGTGGTGGGCAGCAACGTAACGGCAAGCCAGCTTCGCTCGGCGGCAGCATCCGTGCCGCCCGGCGTCCGCAGCCTGGCAGTAAGGGTGGAAACCGGCGCGGCCCCCACCCGGGCCAACATCGCAGACCTTACTGTCCTGACGCTCGGCGACCTGGCCGACCTTGCCATCGTGCTGAGAAAGGCGGCCGCATGAGCACCGCACCGGGCCGATCCCGACAAACCCCGCAGAACCGTAGCCGCCGCAAAGTGGCCAACCAGGAGTCGGCGTTCGCGGACGGCCAGCCGCTGTGGCACTTCCTGCTCGACGCCGGAGCCCTGGTGGTCCTGCTGGGCTTGGGACTGCTCGGCTTCGGCCTGAGCTTCGGCGGGGACCCGTACTACCTGCTGTCGGGTTTCGGCGGCATCATCCTGGGCCTGGCCATCGGCGCGGTCAATGCCCACCTGCGCCTGGGCCTGCTCATCACCACCGCACTCGGCCTTGCCGCGTACCTGCTCTTTGGCACCTGGCTGGCGGTCCCTGATGCTGCCATCGCCGGCTTCGTCCCCACCCTGGATTCGCTGCGGACCCTGCTCCTCGGCGTCGTCTTCGCCTGGAAGGACATGCTCACGGTGGGTGTGCCCGTGGGAACTGCCGGCGGCGTGCTCATTGTCCCGTTCCTGAGTTCCCTGATCACGGCGCTCGTGGCTGCGCTGCTGACGTGGCGCACCAAAAGCCCCTACCTGCCCCTCCTGCCCGTGCTGGTCCTGTTCGTCACGGGCATCGCCTTCAGCACCAACGCGGCGTTCCTGACCCTGGAACGTGGCATCGGCCTGACCGTGCTGGGCATCGCGTGGGCAACGTTCCGCCGGGACGCGCTCCGGCGGAACAACACCCGGCGGGTGTCCGTGAACAACCCGCAGACGGACACGGCCGCCGCACGGCGTGCCCGGATCCGCCGGCTGGGCATGGCTGCGGGAGTCATTGCCGTCAGTGTGGGGGTCACCGCGGTGGCCGCACCGCTGGTCAGCGCAGGAGAGGACCGGAAGGTCCTCCGCAACGTGGTGGTGCCCCCGTTCGACCCCAAGGACTACATCACGCCCCTGGCAAGCTTCCGGACGTATGTGAAGGACAAAAAGGACGACACCCTGTTCGTGGTCAAGGGCCTCCCGAAGGACGGCCGGGTCCGGCTCGGCGCCCTGGATGCCTTCAACGGGACCAACTACAACATGGACCCGAATGGCTCCGGAAACTTCAGCAAGGTGGGCGATGCGAAATCCATCAACACCCTCGCCGACTCATCCGGTGTGGTGCCCACCAACGACTACTCGATCAGCATCAACATCGAGGACTACCAGGGCTACTTTGTCCCCGGCGGACGAAAGACCACGGGCATCAGCTTTGACCAGTCCGGCTCTGCCGCCGCTTCGGGCCTCTACTTCAACCCCGGCTCCGACACCGCGGTGACCACCAGCGGGCTGTCCCGCGGCGACTCCTACAGTGTCCAGGTCTCAGATCCCGTCAAGCTCGAGCACGGGCAGCTGACGCAGTACGATTTCGCAAAGATTTCCCTCCCGGACGCGCTGGAGGTGCCGCCGGTGGTGGGGTCCCAGGCCAACGACCTGTCCGCTGATGCGCCGACGGCCATCGACCGGGTGCGCCAGATCGAAGCCCACTTCCAAAAAACCGGGGCGTTCAGCAACGGCCTGGTCAGTGAAGGCCAGTTGCCCAGCGTCTCCGGCCACGGCGCAGCCCGCATCCGCAGCCTGCTGACGGCCAAGCAGATGCTTGGTGACGATGAGCAGTACGCGGTGGCCATGTCCCTGATGCTCCGCCACCTGGGCATCCCGTCCCGCGTGGTGATGGGTTTCTACCCTGAGCCAACCAGCCCGGAGAACGGTGCAGGCGAGGTGAAGATCACCGGCAAGGACGTCCACGCCTGGGTTGAGGTCGCCTTTGAACGGGTCGGCTGGGTCAGCTTCGATCCCACCCCGCCCAAGGACAACATCCCCATCCCGCCTGACCCCGAGAACAAGTCCAAGCCCAAGCCGCAGGTGCTGCAGCCGCCGCCCCCGCCGCAGGAGCCGGCAGACCTGCCGCCGGACTCATCACCGGACGCGCTGGATGCCGACCAGAAGAAGAACAACCCGTGGCTGTTCTGGGGTGCCCTCCTGGGTGCCCTGGGCGTCGTCGCGATCCCGCTGGTGATCCTGGCCCTGCCGCTGCTGCTGATCGCCCTGCTGAAGACACGACGGCGGAAGTCGCGTTTCCGCGACGGGCACCCCGCCCAGCGTGTGGGCGGAGGATGGAACGAGGTGGTGAGCCTGGCGACAGACCTGGGCGCCGCCGTCGACACCCGCTCGACGCGGCGGGAGAGTGCCGCCGTCCTGGCCGAAGCATTCCCCGCCACCCAGGGGACCACCACCATGCTGGCGCGCCGGGCGGACGCCTCGATCTTCGGAGCGGGGGAGCCCACGGAGGAGGAGGTCCGCGAGTACTGGACCATCGTGGACGGGTCCCTCAAGGAGATGACCTCCTCCATCGGATTCTGGCGGCGCCAGCAGGCGCGGTTCTCGCCGCGGTCGCTTCTTGCCGACGCCAGGACCGCGATGAACTCCGGCAAAGGCCCCAAATTGCGCGGCGGCCGCATGGCGCTGCCGGCGATGGGCGGGATCCTTGCCGCACGCCGCCGCCGGATTGCAGGCGGGGACCCTGCCGCGGATCGGGCGGAAACGCCCAACGCACCTTCAGCGCCCCGGCCGGAGGCCCCGCCCCGGGACACCAAGGAGCCAGACCAGCAAGGACCCAACCAGCAGTGATGCCCGACGCCGAACGCTGCCCGCGCTGCCAACAGCAGATCCGCGCGGGAGCCACCTTCTGCACCGCCTGCGGCGCGCCGCTGCCCAACCGGGCGGCGCGCCGCACCCGCACCCCGGACGCGCTGGAGCACCAGGACAGGAGTGACGCCGGGGAAGCGCGCCCCACGCATGCGCCCGGGATTCCCGGTACTATCCCGGTAGTAGAAAGGCCCCCGGCAGGTCAGCCGGCGGGCACAGCACATACGGGCAACGCGCGCAGGGGCACCCTGCACGCGGGCACCGGGCCGGGCAGGACCGGCGGTTCCACAAGGGTGGAGGCCGCTCCAGGGGGAGGAACGGGAATGGCAGTGAACCTTCAGCTTGTTCCGGCTGCGGCGGGCAAGCGGCTTGGCGCTGCCGTCATCGACTGGCTGCCGGGGGTGGCAGTGCTGGTGGTGACGTTCGCCATCGGATTTGCCGGGATCACCCGCACCAGGAGCGGCGGGTTCATCGTGTACGACACCTCTTCCCTGGTGCTGTTCGGCGGAATCGGCCTGGGCCTCACCCTGGCCTACCTGTTCGTGGTGCTCGGTCTGGAAGCCCGCAGCGGCAAAACGCCCGGCAACCTGGCCATGGGCATCCGCAGCGCGGACCAGGACGGCTACGCACCCGGCGCGGGCGCTGTCTTCCTGCGCGGCCTCATCACCGGGGCAGGCATCCTCCTGGCCCTGCTGGCGGCAGTGCTGGTAGTGGTCTTCAAATGGTTTGACGCCGCCCTGTTCATCCTCGGCCCGCTGCTCCTGGTGGGAGCTGCCTGGGCCGTGCTGGTGGTGGTTTCCAACCGTTGGGACAAGAACGGCGGCCTCCGGGGCTGGAATGACACCGCGGCCAAGACCCTGGTGTTCGACGTCAAGGCAGGCAGGGACCCCATCACCACCGGCGGCATCCAGGGGCCCTACAGCTTCGCGCCCCTGGACCTCCCGCCCGTGCAGCAGGTGCTGTCCCCGGTGGCCGGGGCCAAAGCACCGCAACCCCCGGCATCCCAAACCAATGGCTCCCAGCCGACTGCTCCGGCACTGCAAACTCCACCACCCGCTGTCCCGGCCCCGTACAACCCAGCCCCTTACAACCCGACGCCGGCGGTTCCGGGGCCGCAGGTCAACGGACCCCAGGCGTCCGCACCCCAAGCACCTGCGCCGTCGGCCACCATGCCGTCCCAGACCATGCCTTACACCTCGTCGGCGTCCTTCGCGCCGCCCGCAGCCGGTTCCCAGGGCGTCCCCCCGGGACACCGGGTGCCTTCGCAGCACGTGGACGACGACGTCGAACGCACCCAGGTGCGTCCCGGCGCCGGCGGCCCCGCCCAGGTGGCCGTCCTCCGCATCCGCCTGGACGATGGCCGGGACTTCCAGCTGGACCGCAGCGTCCTCGTGGGCCGCAACCCGGTGGGGCAAACGGGCGAACAGCACGCCCAGTTGCTGGCCGTGGACGACCCCGGGCGCTCCATCTCGAAGACGCACCTGCACCTGCTCACTGACGGTGCGGGCATCTGGGTGACGGACCGGCAGTCAACCAACGGAAGCGCCGTCACCACCCCGGACGGCCTGCGCACCCCCCTGGTGCCGGGCGTCCCCACGTTTGTTACCCCGGGATCCAGTGTGCACTTTGGAGACCGTACCTTTTACCTAGGACAGGCATGAACCAGCACCCCGCCAGTGTTTCCTCCACCATCCAGCCGGGGCCGGGCCTCAGCCTTACCTACGGCTACGGGACGGACAGGGGACTCCGCCGGGAGCTGAACGAGGATTCCTACATCGCCGCCGACCCCGTCTTCGCCGTGGCTGACGGCATGGGCGGACACGAGGCCGGCGAAATCGCCAGCGGCCTGTGCGTGCGCGCCTTGGCAGAAATACCCCAGGTCACCACGGGGGAGCGGAACATTACCGCGTCCCTCCTCCAGGAGTACCTGGTCCGTGCCGACGCCTCCATCCGCGAAGCCACGGGCGCCCGCGCCGGCACCACCCTGACGGGCGCCGTGGTGGTGGAGCAAATGGGCGTGCCGTACTGGCTGGTCATGAACATTGGCGATTCCCGCACCTACCGGCTCAGCCAGGGCCGGTTCGAGCAGATCAGCGTGGACCATTCCGAGGTCCAGGAGCTCGTGGACGCCGGCGAGATCACCGCACAGGAAGCCACCGTCCATCCCCGCCGGCACGTGGTCACCCGGGCCCTTGGCACAGGGGACGAGACGGAGGCGGACTACTGGCTCCTCCCCGTGGAGGAAGGGGACCGGGTGCTGGTCTGTTCGGACGGCCTCACCGGGGAATTGCCGGACGAGGAGATCCTCCGGATCCTCAGCACCGTGGCTGAGCCGCAGGACGCAGTGGACGCCCTGATCCAGGCTGCCCTGCGCAGCGGCGGCCGGGACAACGTGACGGCCATCGTGGTGGACGCCAGGAACGTAGCGAACGACGACGGCACTGGCACCACGGCACCCCGCCACACCCCGGCGGACGGGGACGAAGTGACGCTGCCGCGGCCGGCTGCGTCCGAAGCCGTCACGCAGCCCCTGCCGGCGCCTGTCGAAGCCAGCACCGACCAGGACGGAGAGCCGGGACGATGACCGGCGCCAGCTACATTCCCGGCACCTGGCTGGGCATCGTCCGGTCCGGGACCGCAGTCCTCCTGGGCCCGGAGACACCCGCCGGACTCGCAGGTGCAATCTGGGAGCTCCTGGCTTCGCAACCCGAGCCGCACGAGGTCCTGGCAGCCGTCACCAGCAGTTCCGGTGGCTCCCTGACCCGCATCCCGTCCTTCGGCATTTTGGACTTCAACGGGTCCTTGCGGGTCTTCCTGCGCGGTGACCTCGACCTCAGCGTGGAGCAGCCCGGCGGCCCGGTGGAGCTCGACGGCCGCGACGTGACCACCTGGAACGAGCGCAGGTTCGTCGTGCCCGGGACATGCCGGCTGGGTATCGCCGGCGGTGCCACGGCGGGGCAGGCCGCGGGACGCCCCAGCCAGCCGCTCAATGAACTGCCGCTGGGTGAACAGCCGCTGCATGAACTGCCGCTGGGGGAGGGCGTGGTGCTGCTCCAGACGCTGACCCTGTGCGCGCCGGCCGGCCCTGCCGCCGTCGGTGGTCCTGCCGCCGTGGACCGCGAAGAATCCACGGTGACACCGGCCAGCGTTGATGGTTCGTTCGCCGTCAGTTCTTCCGGCGAGGCGGACGGCCCAGCCGGCTTCGGTCCGCCGCTGGCCCCCGGACCTGCCACGGAAGCAGCGGCGGCGGATGACGGGGAAGCGGCCGACGAGTCCCAGGGCCGGCCTGACGCTTTCACTCCAGCTGAATCTGCCGTGGACGTACGCGAATCTGCGGACATGCCGGATCCGGTACCCGCCGCGCACCACCTCGACCCGGAAGCCACTATTGCCCCCGGCGCGATCATGGACGCCGACGGAGAGCTTTTTGAGGAAACCGGTGCCGGGGATTCGACCGGCGACGGGGCGCCAGGTGCTGAGTCTCCAGGCACAGAGTCCCCAGCCACCGCAGGACCCGGCTCCGGGGCAGCAGACGTGGAGCCAACCACCGCGGCAGCAAGCCAGGGTGATGCAGGTCCCGCCGTGGAGCTGACCACGTCCTACGACCACCTGTGGGACCGGACCGTGATGCGAAACATCGAAGACGCAGCCGTGCGGGAGGACCCCGACGCCGATTCCGGACATGTAATGCCGCAGCAACAGCCCGCGCTGCCCGCAGCTGAACCACTCCCTGCCCTGGGCACGGGGGAGGATGCGGCGCCGGGCGGCTCGTCGGCCGAATCCGGAGCAGGACTTGCCGGAGCAGCAGATTCCGGCCCATCAGATGCCCGTTCAGACGCTCCCGCCGGACCCGGTGCCGGCTCGAACGGCGCGGCTGCCACTCCGTCCCGTCCCGCTTCCTCCGGAGTCCTCATCGATTCCGTCCCCTGGCGCACCGCAGGGACGGCACCCGCCGCGACGGAACCCGGCATCGGCAGCGATGCTCCCGCCCGGGAGCCCGCCCCCTTCCAGGGACCTCCGGCTGCCTATGAGCCCGGTCCGGCTCCCTTTGAGTCAGCGCCGGTCCATGAGCTGCCTGCCGATGGGCCGCCCGTCCACAACCCGCCACTCCATACCCCGCCGCCCCACGACCCACAGGTCCACCAGCCGGATCCAGGCCAGGAACCCGCCGGCTTCGATCCCGACCATGATGGCCAGACGGTCATGAAGAGCAGCGTCGCCGGGTCGGCGGCCGGCCCTGCCGCGGACGCACCTGCCGCCCGGCAGGATGCGGGCGGCGGCCCGCTGGTACTCGCCCGCGTCTGCGCACAGGGCCACGCCAATCCGCCCACCCGCGCCCAGTGCAGTGTCTGCGGGGCCGCCCTGTTGCCCGATGCGGTGCAGGTGGCGCGTCCCAGGCTGGGACGGATGCGGCTGTCCACCGGAGACCTGCTGGACCTCGACCAGTCCATGGTGATCGGCCGCCAGCCGTCGGTGTCCCGGGTCCAGGGCGGAGTGATGCCGCGCCTGGTGCAGGTGGCAAGCCCGGGCGGTGACATCTCGCGGTCCCACGTGGAGGTGCGGCTTGAGGGCTGGCACGTGATGCTCTGCGACCTCAAGGCGACCAACGGCACCGTCCTGGTGCGCGAAGGCCAACCGCCGCGCCGCCTCGCCCAGAACGAGATGGCCATCCTGCTCGACGGCGATATCGCTGAACTGGGCGACAACATCTCATTGCGTTTTGAGGAGATTCCTTGAGTTCCAAACGGCCTGTTGCGCCGCCGCCCCGCATTCCGGGGTTCACCTACATCAGCCTGCTCGGCTCGGGCGGCTTTTCCGACGTCTACCTCTACGAACAGGACAGGCCGCGCCGGAAGGTCGCCGTCAAGGTGCTGCTCTCGGACCTGAAGACCGAGGGCGCCCGGCGCCGCTTCGAGTCCGAGGCCAACCTCATGGCCCAGCTGTCCTCGCACCCGTACATCGTCACCATTTTCGAAGCGGAAGTAACGGACGACGGGCATTCCTACCTGGCCATGGAGTACTGCTCCCGGCCCAGCCTGGACGTGCGGTACCGGCGGCAGCGCTTCAGCGTTGATGAAGTCCTGGCCGTCGGCATCCAGGTGGCCTCCGCCGTCGAAACCGCGCACCGTGCCGGAATCGCCCACCGCGACATCAAGCCCGCCAACATCCTGGTGACGGACTACAACCGTCCAGCGCTGACTGACTTCGGAATCTCCGGCACCCTTGCCGGGGACTCCGACGACGACTCGGGCATGTCCATTCCCTGGTCCCCGCCGGAGCAGTTCCGCGACGGCAGTGTTGACGGCGTCATGGTGGACGTGTGGGCCCTCGGCGCCACCCTGTACACCCTGCTGGCCGGCCGCTCGCCCTTCGTCCTGCCCGGGGCGGACAACTCGCAGCGGGAACTGATCAACCGGATCAGCAACTCGCCGGTGCCCCGGCTGGGCCGTCCGGATGTGCCGGAATCGCTGGAACTGGCCCTGGCCACAGCCATGGCCAAGTCGCCGCAGTCACGGTATTCCTCCGCGCACGCCTTCGCGCTGGCCCTCCAGCGGATCCAGGCTGAGCTCAACCTCTCCGTGACGCCCTTCGAAGTCCTCGAGGAACCCCAGCAGGAGGAGGGCCACCCGGACGACGGCACGGAGGAAACCCGCGTCCGCAGCATCGCCGCCATTGATCCCGAGCGCACCGGCAGCGCGCCCACCTTCCCGGCCCGCACCCGCCCCGGCTCAGCCGGCGACGGGACCGACGCCACGGCACGGCGGGGTGGCGCCGTCCCGCCGTCGTCCTTCACCCCCGCCGGCCCAACCCCATGGCGGGCGGCCCCGGCCGTGCCCTCCATCCCGGCGGCCCCCGCCGGAGCGTCTGGCCCCGGAGGAGGTGCGGCCGACGGCGGCGGCCAGGGGGAGTGGGCACAGTCCACCGTCCTGCGCGGCAGCACAGGCGCGGCGACCTATGGTGCCCCGGTAAGGGACGACGCCGGGCCGGACACCTACACCGCCGACGCCACCGTGCACCGGCCCGTGAACGTGGACCAGCCGCAGCCGGAGCCGGCGGCAGACCATGGCCAGCGCAACCTCTGGCTCGCGCTGGCCGGCGGAACCCTCCTGGCCCTGGCGGCGGTGGTGGGCATCGTGGTGGCCAACACTGCGACCGGGACGCCCAAAGCAGTGGAAACCCAGCAGGTCAGCAAGCCGCCGGCCGACGCCGTGGACAGCGGCACTGTCCCCAGTGTCGAAGGCCTCACGGCATCACGAAAGCCCGAAGATCCAAACACCATCATCTTCTCCTGGACCAACCCGCAGCCCAGGGAGGGCGACTCCTACAAGTACCGCACCAAATCGGCCAAGGCGGACGGGCCCTACGAAACCACGAAGGTACCGAAGACCTTTGTTTCCGGGTTCGGCCCCACTCCCATTTGCCTGGAAGTGATCCTGGTGCGGGCCGACGGCAGCGCCTCGCCGGAAGGCCAGGACTCCATCGCCTGCCTGCAGGACTAGCCAGCTGATGACGCAAACACATTGCCCACTGAGGAGGCACAGATCATGGGGGATCTAGCAATAGATTTCTGTGGCGAATGGTACGAGCCATCGGATGAGGACATCTTCAATATCGGCCGCGAAGGCGACCTTGAAGTGGACGACAACCCGTACCTGCACCGGCAGTTCCTGCAGGTGGCCCGCTACGACGGCATTTGGTGGCTCAGCAACGTGGGCAGCATGCTGTCCGCCACCGTGGCTGACGCGTCCGGCGGCATGCAGGCATGGCTGTCGCCCGGCGCCCGGATTCCGCTGGTGTTCAGCCACACCAACGTCATCTTCACGGCCGGGCCCACCACCTACGAGTTCGCCGTGCACCTCAAGACGCCATCCTTCCGGCAGGAAGCCCGGGAAGGTGCCAGCAGCGGCGACACCACCATCGGCCCCGTGGTCTTCACCGACGCCCAGAAGGCGCTGATCGTGGCCCTCGCCGAGCCGGTGCTCCGGCGCGAAGGCACCGGGTTCAGCACCATCCCGTCCTCCGCGGCCGCCGCCAAAACCCTGGGCTGGGCGCTGACCCGGTTCAACCGCAAGCTGGACAACGTCTGCGACAAGCTGGACCGCGTGGGCGTGGTGGGACTGCGCGGCGGCGGCGGCAAGCTCGCCACCAACCGCCGGGCACGCCTGGTGGAGCACGCCGTCACCACCCACCTGGTGACGCCCGATGACCTGTACCTCCTGGAGAAGATGAGGGGCGTGGACGAAGGATGAGGATCCGGCTGACACTCCGCCGCGAACCCGCCGACGCCAAAGACCTGGCCGTCACGGTGGACGGCCTGGCCACCGTGGCCGACATCGCCACCGTGCTCTGGGCGGCCGACCCTGACCGGAAGGGCACGCCGGCCCCGGACAACCTGTCCCTGCGCATCGACGAAGCCTTCGTGGGTGCCGGCATCAGCGGCAACGTCCTGGCCCGCGAAGACAACCTGCTCGAATCGGGCCTGCGCCCCGGCTCCGTGGTGTCACTGGCCCAGGTCAGCGGGCAGTTCCACGAACCCGGAGCCAGCCGTGGGCCTGCTGCGGCCACGCTGCGCGTGTTGTCCGGGCCCGACGTCGGCCGCGAATTTTCGCTGCCCATCGGCACCAGCTACATCGGCCGGGACCGGGACGTGGACATCCGCCTGACGGATCCGCTCACGTCCAAACGGCATGCCCGGATCACGGTGGGCGAAAGCATCGAGATCGTGGACACCAACTCCGCCAACGGCCTCCTGATGGACGGGCTGCCGGTCACGCGCGCCACCCTGAACTCATCCGACACGGTGACCCTGGGGGACACCACCGTCACCGTGGTGCCGCTGGGACACAACCACGCGGCAGCGCCGACGTCGCCACTTGTGGACTTCAACCGCTCCCCGCGCGTGGTGCCCCGCTTCGACGTGCCCAAGCGCGTCCTTCCTGCCGGGCCCAAGCGGCCCGAGGACCAGCCGTTCCCGTACATCATGCTGGTGGCACCCCTGATGATGGGCGCGGTCATCTTCGCGGTCACGCAGAACGTGCTGTCCATGGTGTTCATGCTGATGATGCCCCTGTTCATCGTGGGCCACTATGTGGATACCAGGATGCGGACACGGAAGCAGCAGAAGGAACAGCTCAAGCAGTTCCGGGCGTCCATGGCTGCCTTCCGGCAGGACCTCACCGAGCTGCAGCAGGTGGAACGGGCGGTCCGGCTCCAGGAAGCGCCGTCGGTCAGCGACACCGTGGATGCCATCTACAAGCTCGGGCCACTGCTGTGGACGCACCGGCCGGAGCACTCCTCGTTCCTTGGCCTGCGCTTCGGGCTGGGGACCGGGCCGTCCCGCATCCCGCTGGAGGAACCCTCCAACAACGACACCGAGGTCCAGTACGCCCGCGAGATCCAGGACTGCATCAAGCAGTTCAGCGAGATCGACGGCGTTCCCGTGGTCTCCCAGCTGCGCACTTCCGGCGCCCTGGGCATCGCCGGCGCCCGCGGCCTGGTGGACGACGTGGCCCGCGGCATGGTGCTGCAGCTCGTAGGCCTGCATTCCCCGGCCGAGGTGGTCCTGACGGCCATCACGTCCGCGCAGTCCCGCGAACGCTGGAACTGGCTGCAGTGGCTGCCGCACGTGGGCTCGGGGCACAGCCCGCTGGGCGGGGACCACCTGGCCGCCGGCTCGGCCGGCGGCTCCTCCCTGCTGGCCCGGCTTGAGGACCTGGTGGATGCCCGGGAAGCGGCGGCCAAACGGACCGCCCCGGACCTGCGCCCCGGCATCGACCCCGTCAAGCATGAACTCGAAGAGCCTGTCCTTCCGTCGGTGCTGGTCATCGTGGAAGACGACGCTCCCGTGGACCGCGGCCGGCTCACCCGGCTGGCAGAACGCGGGCCCGACTCCGGCGTCCACGTCCTGTGGGTGGCCACCGACATCCAGGCCCTCCCGGCCGCTTGCCGCGACTTCATGGTGGTGGATGGCGACCACGGCACCACCACCGGGCAGGTGCGCGTGGGCCGCCACACCTATCCCGTCAGCTGCGAGAGCGTGGACGCGGAGCTCGCCGCCCAGCTCGCCCGGATGCTGGCCCCCGTGGTTGACGTCGGCAAGCCCGTCAACGACGACTCCGACCTGCCGCGCGCAGTGTCCTATGCGACCCTAATCGGCGCGGATTTCCTGGACAACCCCCAGGCCGTGGCCGAGCGCTGGACGGAAAACAACTCCGTGCACGCCACCGCGGTGGCGAACCGCAAGGACAACGGCACGCTCCGGGCCCTGGTGGGGTCCAAGGGCATCGAGCCGCTGTACCTGGACCTGAAGAACGAGGGGCCGCACGCCCTGGTGGGCGGCACCACCGGCGCCGGCAAGTCCGAGTTCCTGCAGTCCTGGGTCATGGGCATGGCCGCGGCGTACAGCCCGGACCGCGTCAGCTTCCTGTTCGTGGATTACAAGGGCGGCGCCGCATTCGCGGACTGCATCAACCTGCCGCACACCGTGGGCCTTGTTACCGACCTTTCCCCGCACCTGGTGCGCCGCGCCCTGACGTCCCTGCGTGCGGAGCTGCATTACCGTGAGCAGCTGCTGAACCGGAAGAAGGCCAAGGACCTGCTGGCCCTGCAGCGCGAGGCAGACCCGGAAGCCCCGCCCTACCTGATCATCATCGTGGACGAGTTCGCCGCCCTGGCCAACGATGTTCCCGAGTTCGTCGACGGGGTGGTGGACGTGGCCGCCCGTGGCCGCTCCCTGGGCCTGCACCTGATCCTGGCCACCCAGCGGCCCGCCGGCGTCATCAAGGACAACCTCCGCGCCAACACCAACCTCCGGGTTGCGTTGCGCATGGCCGATGAGGACGACGCCACGGACATCCTGGGCGTCCCGGACGCCGCCTACTTCGACCCCGCCATTCCGGGCCGCGGCGCCGCCAAGACCGGGCCCGGCCGCATCCAGGGGTTCCAGACCGGCTACGCCGGCGGCTGGACCACCGACAAGCCACAGCGGCCCCAGATCGACATCGTGGAAATGGCCTTCGGCTCCGGTCCCAGCTGGGAAGCGCCCGCCCCCGACAAGCCCGTTGCCCAGGAACCGGCCGGCCCCAACGACATCGCCCGGATGACCTCCACCATCGTGCACGCCGCGGACACCCTGGCCATCCAGCCGCCGCGCAAGCCATGGCTGGATGAACTGGCCAAGACCTACGACTTCTCCAAGCTGCCCAACCCCCGCACCGACGAACAGCTGCTCCTGGGCGTTGCCGACGATCCCGTGCACCAGGACCAGCCCACCGTGTTCTACGAACCGGACCGGGACGGCAACATGGCCATCTACGGAACGGGCGGTTCCGGCAAGTCCGCAGCCCTGCGCGGCATTGCCATTGCCGCCGCGGTCACCCCGCGCGGCGGCCCGGTCCACGTGTACGGCATCGATTGCGGTTCTTCCGGGCTGCGGATGCTGGAGGAGCTTCCCCACGTGGGCGAGATCATCAACGGCGACGACGTGGAACGGGTTGGGCGGCTCCTGCGCCTCCTGCGGGACATCGCCGAGCTGCGGTCCGCACGGTTCGCTGAGGTGCGGGCCTCCACCATCGTGGAGTACCGGAAGCTGGCCAACCGGCCGGATGAGAAGCGGATCTTCGTGCTGGTGGACGGCATGTCCGCGTTCCGGGAGGCATATGAGCACAGCAAGCTTTCCGGACTCTGGGACATCTTCCTGCAACTGGCCACCGACGGCCGCACCCTGGGCATCCACCTGGTGGTGACGGGGGACCGGCCCAACGCCGTCCCCGCGTCGCTGCTCGCCTCCATCCAGCGCCGGCTGGTGCTGCGGCTCTCCAATGAAGACGACTACATCTCGATGGACGTCCCCAGGGATGTGCTCACCGCCACGTCGCCGCCGGGACGCGGGCTGCTGGACGGACTTGAAGTGCAGCTCGCCGTCCTGGGCGGCAACTCCAACCTGGCCCTGCAGGCCCGGGAAGTCCATAAGCTCAGCGAAGCCATGCTGCGCCAGGGCCTGGACACCGCGCCGGGCATCGAACGGCTGCCCGAACAGGTGGACCTGGATGTCCTCCCCGCCGGCGGCCCGGACCTGCCGGTGATCGGTGTAGACGACGAGTCCCTGCAGCCGGCGGAGGTCATGGCGCGCGGCCCGCTGCTGCTGGCAGGCCCGCCGGGTGCCGGACGGACCGTGGCACTGGTGACCCTGGCCTACGCACTGCGCCGGTCCAACCCCGCCACGGAGCTGATCTACCTCGGGTCGCGCCGGTCCGCCGTCGCCTCCCTTCCCATCTGGAACCGCTCGGTGGTGGGACCGGACGACCTCGCCGAGGTGGTGGAGGACCTGGTGGAGCACTCCACCGGGAATCCGGGAGCGGTGGCCTTCTTCATCGAGGGCCTGACGGAATTCACCGACACCATCGCCGAATCCGGCATGGCGCAGCTGGTGACCGCGTCGCTGAAGGCGGACCAGTGGGTGGTGGGCGAGTCCGAGTCCTCCACCTGGTCCAGCGCCTGGCAGCTTGCCCAGCCGTTCAAATCCGGGCGCCGGGGCCTGCTCCTCAACCCGGGGGACATCGAAGGCGACAGCCTGCTCAACACCTCACTGGGCCGGGTGAGCCCGGACTTCATCCCGGGCCGCGGGTACGTGGTGGGACGCGGCAAAGCGCGGAAAATCCAGGTGGCGCTTCCACCGGAAAACCGGGACTGAGCAGGCCCGAAAAAGGCGGGGCCGCTGCTGCGGCGGATTTGCGGCCCCGCCCGGCGCTGTAGAAGACTACCGGGGACACCAGAAAGCCGTGGTGGGGGGCTGCGCGCATCGAAAGGTAGCAATGACCCCGTCCACCCCGGTCCGCCACGCTGTTTCGACGACGGCTTCCGCGGCTGTCCTGGCCCTGGCCTTTGGCTTCTTCCCAACAGGCCCGGCACTTGCTGCCACAGCCGAGCCCACGCCCGCCCCGGTGTCGGACACCCAGGCGCCAGCCGACTGCGGACTGATCTGCATGCCCATCCTTGCCAGCAGCCCCGACCCCGGCCAGACCGGGCGCCCCCGCAAATCCAAGGATCCGGTGCCGCCGCCAGCCCAGCCATCACCCCCGGCGGAGCCGGCTGCACCGACTGTCCAGCCCCAGCCGGCGCAGGGTGACGTCCCGCCCCCTGACCCGGTTCAGTTGCCGGCAACGGTGGCGCCGGTCCCCGACGATTCCGCCCCCGAAACCCCATCAGCGACTGCCGGTTACCGGCCGCCCACCGGCCCCTCCAGTGGACAGGACTGGAACAGTCCCGTTACCCGGAGCGCCGCCCCCACCAAGTTGGCCGCCGTTGCTCCCGCCGGTGGCGGGGGCCCGGACGGGCCGGCACTCGGGCCTATCGCCATCGGAACACTGCTGGTGGGCGCCTCCGCCGGAGCTTTCGCCTGGTTAACCGTAACCGCAACCGGCTCCGGTCGCACTGAGCCTGGGTGCCTGCCGCGCCGCCCTGCCCAGTGGCTGTCGGAGGCGTAAGGCAAGATAGGTCTGTGAGCACAGGACCAGGACCCGCAGAACAGACCGCCACCCGGACCACGGCACCGCACGAGCCCGAAGCGATCCCCACCGAAGCCATCCGCGAGGAATACGACAACCTCGCGGACCTGGTCCGGAAGTACCGGTTCGCGTACTACCAGGAGGACGCGCCACTGGTATCGGACGCCGAGTTCGATGCCCTCTTCCGCCGCCTCGAGGAGATCGAGGCGCTGCACCCGGAACTGGTGGCCAACGATTCACCCACCCAGGAAGTGGGCGGCGAGGTGTCCGCCGCGTTTGCGCCGGTGGAACACCTGCAGCGGATGTACAGCCTCGAGGACGTCTTCTCCCTGGAGGAGCTCGAGGCATGGCTTAACCGGGCCGAGGCCGGCATCGAAAAGATCGGGGACGGCGGCGCAAAAGCTGCGTGGCTGACCGAACTGAAAATCGATGGCCTGGCTGTCAACCTCCTGTACCGCGACGGCAAGCTGGTGCGGGCTGCCACCCGCGGCGACGGCACCACGGGCGAGGACATTACCCACAACCTGCTCACCATCAAGGAAATCCCGCAGGAACTGCGCGGCAGCGGTTTCCCCGCCGAAATGGAAGTGCGCGGCGAGGTCTTCATCCCATCCAAGGCCTTCGCCGAGTTCAATGAGGCCCTGATTGAAGCCGGCAAGGCGCCGCTGGCCAATCCCCGCAACGCCGCGGCCGGGTCGCTGCGGCAGAAGGATCCGGCGGAGACGGCCAAGCGGCCACTGAAAATGTTTGTCCACGGCATCGGCGCCCGGGAGGGCCTGGCCGCGGCCAGCCAGTCGGAGACCTACGGCCTGTTGAAGGAGTGGGGCCTGCCGGTGAGCCCGTACTTCGAGGTGCTGGAAGCCCGGGACGACGTCCTCGGGTTCATCAAGCGGTACGGGGACCAGCGCCACAAGCTGCTTCACGAAATCGACGGCATCGTCATCAAAGTCGATGATTTCGCTACCCAGCGGGCCCTGGGCAACACCACCCGTGTTCCCCGCTGGGCCGTTGCGTACAAGTACCCGCCGGAGGAAGTGCACACCAAACTGCTGGATATCCAGGTCAACGTGGGCCGCACGGGCCGCGTCACGCCCTACGGCGTCATGGAGCCGGTCAAGGTTGCGGGATCCACCGTGGAAATGGCCACCCTGCACAACCAGGACGTGGTCAAGGCCAAGGGCGTCAAGATCGGCGACATCGTCATCCTGCGGAAGGCGGGGGACGTCATCCCCGAAATCGTGGGCCCGGTCCTGTCCCTCCGGGACCAGCAGGACCCGCCGGTGCGCGACTTCGTGATGCCCACCGAGTGCCCTTCCTGCGGTACCCCGCTGGCACCTGCGAAGGAGGGGGACGTGGATGTCCGCTGCCCCAACGCGAGGTCCTGCCCGTCCCAGCTCCGGGAGCGGGTGTTCCACGTGGCCGGTCGAGGTGCCTTCGATATCGAGGCCCTGGGCTGGGAGGCGGCCATTGCACTGACCCAGCCTGCCGAACCGGACACCCCTCCGCTGACCTCCGAAGCCCGCTTGTTCGACCTCACCCCCGAGGACCTGGCCGGTGTCCGCATCCGGCGCGAAAAGAAGAGCAAAGGCGTCCCCACCGGCGAATACGAGCTGGTGCCGTACTTCTTCAGCAAGGGCACCGCCAAGTCGCCGTCCAAGGCCACCGCCACCACCCAGAAACTATTTAAGGAACTTGAGAAGGCCAAGACCCAGCCGCTCTGGCGCGTCCTGGTGGCCCTGTCCATCCGCCACGTCGGGCCCCGCGCATCCCGGGCCCTGGCGCAGGCGTTCGGCAGCATGGACCGCATCCGCGCCGCGTCCGAGGAGGAACTTGCCCACGTGGACGGCGTTGGGCCCACTATCGCCGCCGCGCTGAAGGAATGGTTCGCCGAGGACTGGCACGTCGAGATCATCGACCGCTGGGCCGCTGCGGGGGTACGCATGGAGGACGAACGTGACGAGTCCATGCCGCGCACCCTTGAGGGACTGACCGTGGTGGTCACGGGCTCACTGCCCAACTTCAGCCGTGACGAGGCCAAGGAAGCCATCCTGCTCCGCGGCGGCAAGGCGGCCGGCTCCGTTTCCAAGAACACCAGTTACGTGGTGGCCGGCGAAAGCGCCGGCAGCAAGCTGGACAAGGCAGAGCAGCTGGGCATCCGCGTCCTGGACGAGGACGGGTTCCGGCAACTGCTCGACGGCGGCCCGGCAGCAGTGGGGGATGCCCCGGCCACCGAACCGGCCCAGGACGGCGCAGAGGAAGCGACCGTACCGGCCAGTGCCGGGGAGAACACCGCCGGGGAGAGCACCGCCGGGGAGAGCGCCGCCGGGGAGAGCGCCGTGCAGGACACCGTGGAGGAGAACGCATGACGTCCGCAACGGAACTGCTGGAGGTAGCCAAACAGGCCGCGGCGGCAGGCGCAAAAGTCCTGTCCGGCCGTGACGGCAACGCCCTGGACGCGAGCAACAAGGGAGCGGCCGGGGACTGGGTCACAGCCTTTGACCTGGCCGCGGAAAACGCCGTACGCCGCGTCATCACCGCTGCCCGCCCGGGCGACAGCATCACCGGCGAGGAACAGGGCACCACCCGGCCCGCCGACCCCACCGGTTACCGCTGGTCCATCGACCCCCTGGACGGCACCACCAACTTCATCCGCAACATCGTCTACTACGCCACCTCCGTGGCTGTTGCCGATGCCGACGGCGTTTGGCTGGCCGGCGTGGTCAATGCCCCTGCCCTGGGACGGGTGTACTACGCTGCCCGCGGCCAGGGTGCGTGGCTGGAGGAACGCGGCACTGTCACCAGGCTGGACGGACCGGTTCCGGGCCGGGCCGGGCAGATCCTGGCCACCGGGTTCAGCTACGAGCCCGATATCCGCGCCCAGCAGGCAGCTGCCTTCGGTACTTTGATGGACGGCTTTGCCGATGTCCGCCGGCTTGGTTCCGCTGCCCTGGACCTGTGCATGGTGGCGGACGGAACCCACGATGCCTACGGCGAGCGGGGGCTGAATGAGCATGACTTTTCAGCCGGCGCCCTGATCGCGGAGGAGGCCGGCTGCTGGGTGCGCAGGCCGCGCCTCACGAGCCCCCTCGACGGCGGCCCCACCGATGGTGAGCGCCTGGACGCCTGGACCTGTGCCGCCAGCCTGGAGCTGTCCGGAAAGTTTCCGCTCTGAGCGGGCAGGGGAGGCCATCATCGACAGAGCGGGGCCACCCGTTCTGATAGTTCTGTCACGGAAAGTGCCTTCCTGCCGTACGGCGGCCCGGGCCGCCACTAGCATTGACGGGTGCAGCCGCAGATAACCATCCGTCCCGCCGTCGAGGCCGACTTCGCCGCCATTGCCCGCATCACCGGAGATTCGTATCTTTCGGCAGGCTACTTCGACGACGCAGCCCACCCTTACATGGTCAAGATCATGGATGTGGCAGAGCGCGCGGAGCAGGCCACCATCTGGGTGGCGGAGCGCGATGGAGCTGTGGTCGGTTCGGTCACGCTGGCGCTGGCGGGGGAGCCGTACGCGGATATCGCCCTGCAGGATGAGCTGGAATTCCGGATGCTGGTGGTGGACCCTGCCGTCCAGCGCAGTGGCGCCGGCAAAGCCATGGTCGAGGCCATCATCGGCCATGCCAGGACCCTTCCCGACATCCGTGCGGTGGCCCTCACCACCGGCCAAACCTGGGAGAGCGCGCACGGGCTGTACCGCAAGACCGGCTTCCGGCGGGTGCCTGAACGGGACTGGCTGGTCCCCGGAACCGACATAAAACTGCTGGTTTACCGGCGCGACCTGTAGCAGCCCTACAGTGGTGGCGACCCATTCCAGCTTTGAAAGGCCCACCCATGCGCAAAACCTTCGGCAGCGGATCCGTCTGGGAACAGACCCTCGGCTATTCCCGCGCCGTCCAGGTGGACAACACCCTCTATATCTCTGCCACCGCGGCCAGCGGTGACGACGGAATCGTGGGGGATGACTTCTACACCCAGACCCAGTACATCCTGCAGAAACTCGGCAAGGTCCTGGCCGACGCCGGCTTCGGCTACGGGGACGTGGTGCAGTCCAAGCTGTACCTGACGGACATCAGCAAATGGGAAGAGGCCGGCCGGGCCCACGGCGAAGTGTTCGGCGGGATCCGCCCCACTCTCTCCCTGGTCCACGTGCTCCCGTTCCTGGACCCGAAGATGCTCGTCGAGATCGAACTGGTCGCGCAGAAGAGCGAGTGATTTTCCGGCCCTACCGTGCCGGCAGGCCGTAGCGGTGTTCGGGCCTGCCGGTGGTGCCGTAGCGGAGCTGGATGTCCACCGCCCCGTCGTCCGCCAGCGAGGACAGGTACCGCTGGGCGGTGGCGCGAGAAACGCCAACCCGGGCGGCCACCTCGGCGGCAGAATACTGCTCGCCGGGGGCCAGTGATTCCAGCACCGCGGCCTCCGTCGCGGAGCGGGGTTTCGACGACGGCGTGACGTCCCCCGGGATCAGCGCACGTTTGGCGCGCTCCACGGCGTCCTGGTCCAGTGCCCCGGGCTGGCCCAGGAGGCGCCGGTACCGGGCATAGGAACGCAGCTGCTGGGACAATGACTCCGCCGTGAAGGGCTTGAGCAGGTATCCCAGCGCGCCGCGGCGGAACGCCACCCGGACGGACGCGGGATCGGATGCGGCGCTGAGGATGATCGTGTCCACATCCAGCTGCTGCAGCAGGTCCAGGCCGGAGGCGTCCGGAAGGTACACGTCCAGCAGCACCAGGTCCGGCCGCAGGCTGTGGATGGCCTGCAGTGCCAGCGACGCCGTACCGACAGGCGCCAGCGCCAGGAACCCCGCCACCGAATCCACGTAGGCGGCATGCAGCTTGGCCACGTGGAAGTCGTCGTCCACGATCAGGACCCGAAAATCGTCAGCCATTCTTATCCTTTCCGGCTTCCCCCGTGGTCTTTGCGGCAGCGCTTCCTGCCGTCGTGTGCGGAAGGGTGGCCATGAACACGGCACCCGGCCCGCCCCTGGCCCCGCGGTCGAGCACCTTCACGTCGCCGCCCCGGCGCCGGGCCAGCTGGCGGGCCAGCGCCAGTCCGAAGCCCTGACCGCCGCCGGCGCGGACCGGGCCGGAAGCGGTGGTGAAACCTTCGGCAAACACGGCCTCCGTGTCTGTGCCTTCTGCCAGCCCGTCGCCGGAGTCCGCCACCACGACGTGCAGCGTGCCGCCGTCGTCGCCTGGCTCATCCAGCACCTCCAGCTCAACCCAGCGGTCCGCGGACGAGCCGGCCACGGCGGCGTTGACGGCGTTGTCGAGCAGGTTCCCCAGCACCGTGGTCACATCCTGGGCATCGGTCACGTGCCCTCGGACCAGGGTCTCCGGCCCGATGCGCAGCGAGACGCCCCGTTCGTCGGCCTCCACGCCCTTGGCGCCGACGAAGGCCTGCAGGTACGGGTCCTGCAGCAGCTCGGCCTGGTCCACCGGGAACTTCAGCGGGCCGGTGGCGGCGAGGCCGGCAAGGTAGTCGCGCGCTTCCTGGTGCTGGCCGATGCCCAGGAAACCGGCAAGGGTGTGCAGTTGGTTGGCGAACTCGTGCCGCTGGGCGCGCAGCGCGGTGGACATGGTGCCCACGGCGTCGAGTTGCCGCGTCAGCTCCTGCAGTTCCGTGCGGTCGCGCAGCATGACCACCCAGCCCAGGTCCTCCCGGCGGTGCAGCGCCTTGCGCGCATTCACCACCAGCACCCGGCCCCCGGCCACCAGTTCGAGGGCGTCCTGGTTTGATCCGCCGCTGGCTACCGCCGGGCCGGCAACCCTTGGGCCGGGGCGCGTGAGGGACTTCAGCTGTTCCGGGACGGGCGCGTCCTCCCAGCTCGACCCGGAAAGGTCCGGCAGGCCAAGCAGCCGCTGCGCGGCGGCGTTGAAGACGCTGACCCGGCCGTCGGCACTGACGCCGATCACGCCGTCGTCCACGCCCTGGAGCACCGCCACCTGGTCGTGCACCAGCGTGCTGATTTCCTCCGGCTCCAGGCCCAGGGTGAGGCGCTGCAGGCGGCGGCGCAGCAGGAAGGAGCCCAGGACCCCGGCCAGGAGGGCGCCCGCGGCGGTCAGTGCCACGGGGCCGATGTCGCGCGCCACGCTCTGGGCCACGGTTTCCATGGAGTAGCCCACGCTCACCTCGCCCACCACCGTGCTGGTGCCGGGTGCGTACACCGGAACCTTTGCGCCGGCGGACGGGCCGAGTGTTCCGGTGTTCCGGGTGGTGATCTCCTGCCCGGACAATGCTTCCGACGGGTCGGTGCTCACCTTTTCTCCCAGCCGCTGCGGATCCGGGTGGGCGAGCCTGATGCCCGTTTCGTCGGTAATCACCACGAACAGCGCCCCGGTCCGGGTCCGCGCTGCCTCCGCCGACGCCTGCAGCGGCCCGCCCAGGAGCTCTGCCGCCGGGGGAGTGCCGGGCTGGTCACTGATGGCCAGCACATCGGCGCGGACCTCAGGGTCGGACGCAACAGTCCGGGCCAGCGTCAGTGCCTGGTTCTCCGCATCGCTGCCCACCCGGTCGTAGGTCAGCCAGGCGTGGACGGCGGTGCTCAGCAGCACCACCAGCAGCACCACGGCCAGTTGGAGCAGCAGCGTCTGGGTGGAAAACCGCAGCGGCCGCCGGGGCATGGAACGCTGCATTCATCCTCCTTGACGGGTGGTGGCGGCCCATGGTTTAAGCGCACAAGCACGGTGAGCACAATGAGCAAAATGCTCCCAATAAGCAGTATGCCAATCAATTGAGCCAAAGGCACTGCCGTGACGTCCGCCACCCTACAGTCTGTAGCACGCGTCACACCGCTGTGCCGCTGTTCACAAGAAGGAGCCGGCTGTGCTGGTAATACTTGGATTCGCCATGATCGCGGTATTCATGGTGCTGATCATGACGAAGAAGTTGACGCCAGTGCTGGCGTTGATCATTGTCCCTACTGTTTTTGGCCTGTTCGCCGGCGCCGGCCTGGGCATCGGCGACATGGTGATGGACTCCATGAAGTCCATGACCTCCACCGCGGCCCTGCTGATGTTCGCCATCATCTACTTCGGCCTGATGATCGACGTCGGGCTCTTTGACCCGCTGGTGAAGTTCATCCTCCGCAAGCTGGGCAACGACCCCGCCAAGGTGGTCCTGGGCACCGCGATCCTGGCCGCCGCCGTGTCCCTGGACGGCGACGGGTCCACCACCTTCATCCTCACCACCGCCGCGATGCTGCCGGTCTACCTGCGCCTCAAGATGAGCCCCGTGGTCCTCACCTGCGTGGCCGGCCTGGCCAACGGCACCATGAACATCCTGCCGTGGGGCGGCCCGACGGCCCGCGCCGCCACCGCCCTGAAGATCGACGTCAACGACGTCTTCGTCCCCATGATCCCGTCCCTCGTGGCCGGCCTGGTGGTCGTCTTCGCCTTCTCCTGGCTGCTCGGCCTGCAGGAACGCAACCGCCTCCGCGCCACCGCCCCCGAGATCTGGGGCGTGCCGGACACTGCGGAAGAGTTCGACGGCGGCACCTCCGCAGGTGCCTCCGGAACCCCCGCTTCCGGAACCGGCCGCGGCCGCAAGGGCGGCAACCCCGGCGGAGCAGCCCCCGCCGGTGGTTCGGTTGCAGTCCTGGACCGCACCGAAACCCTCGTGGACGAGCACGACTCCGCCATGGCGGACACCGCGCTCGATCCCAACCGCAGCACCCTGCGCCCCAAGCTGTTCTGGTTCAACCTGGTCCTGACCGTCGCCGTCATGGTGGTGCTCGTCGCCAACGTCATCCCGCTGCCGTTCGTGTTCATGGTGGGCGCCGCGATCGCCCTGCTGGTCAACTTCCCCAAGGTCAAGGACCAGGGCGCCCAGCTGATTGCGCACGCACCGTCAATCGTGGCCGTGGTCAGCATGGTCATGGCGGCCGCCGTCCTCACCGGCGTCCTCAAGGGCACCGGCATGGTGGAAGCAATGTCCGCGTGGCTGGTCCAGATCATCCCCACCTCCATGGGCCCGTTCATGGCCGTCATCACCGGTGTGCTCAGCATCCCCATGACGTTCTTCATGAGCAATGACGCGTTCTACTTCGGCGTCCTGCCCGTCCTCAGCGAAACCGCGGCCCACTACGGTGTCGGCGCCGCTGACATGGCCCGGGCCTCCATCACCGGCCAGCCCTTCCACCTGCAGAGCCCGCTGGTTCCGGCCATCCTGCTGCTGGTCTCGCTGGCCAAGGTGGACCTGGGTGACCACCACAAAAAGGTCCTGTGGCGCACCGCCGTCATCTCCCTGGTAATGCTCGGAGTCGGCATGCTGACCGGAGCCATTGGAATCGGCTAGTCTGTAGCTGCCCGTGATCCTGTCCCCGAGGCAGGCCGGGTGTCGAAGGTGCCCGTCTGACGCCCGCTGGGGGATGTCAGACGGGCATCTGCGTTTCCGCACTAGACTGGATCGGAAAACAATCCGAACTTTGCAGGGGAGATCCATGGCTGCGATCAACCGTGACGACGTCGCGCATCTCGCGCGGCTCGCTCACATCGAGATGAGTGCCGAAGAGCTGGACAGGATGGCCGGCGAGCTCGCCGTCATCGTGGATTCGGTCAAGTCCGTCAGCGAGGCCGCGGGGGACGACGTCCCGGCCACCTCGCACCCCATTCCGCTCACCAACGTGTTCCGCGAGGACGTTGTGGGACACACCTTCACCGCGGAACAGGCACTCTCCGGCGCACCGGACTCCGATGACAACCGTTTCAAGGTCCCGGCCATCCTGGATGAGGCATAACCATGACTGAAAAGAACACCACCGCCGGCACCCTGATCCGGCTGTCCGCCGCGCAGCTCGCGGAGAAACTCCGCGCCGGCGAGGTCGCCGCCGTCGAAATCACCCAGGCCCACCTGGACCGCATCGCCGCCGTCGACGGGCAGGTCAATGCCTTCCTGCACGTCAACGCGGAGGAAGCACTCGCCGTCGCCGCCGAGGTGGACGCCATCCGCGCCGCAGGCGGCGCGGAAGCCGAAGCACTGCACTACCTCGCCGGCGTTCCCATCGCCGTCAAGGACCTGATCGTCACCGTCGGCCAGCCCACCACCGCCGGCTCGAAGATCCTCGAAGGCTGGCACAGCCCGTACGACGCCACCGTGGTGGAGCGCCTGCGTGCCGCAAAGATGCCCATCCTGGGCAAGACAAACCTGGACGAGTTCGCCATGGGCTCCTCCACCGAGCACTCCGCCTACGGCCCCACCCGCAACCCCTGGGACCTGGACCGGATCCCCGGCGGCTCGGGTGGTGGCTCCGCTGCCGCCGTCGCCGCTTTCGAGGCGCCCCTGGCCCTGGGTACGGACACCGGCGGCTCCATCCGCCAGCCCGGCGCCGTCACCGGAACCGTTGGTGTGAAGCCCACCTACGGCAGCGTCTCCCGCTACGGCGCCATCGCCATGGCATCCTCCCTGGACCAGATCGGCCCAGTCACCCGCACCGTCCTGGACTCCGCCCTCCTGCACCAGGTCATCGGCGGCCACGATCCCCGCGACTCCACCTCCCTGCCCGAACCCCTGGCGGACCTCGTTGCCGCTGCGAAGACCGGCAACGTCGAGGGCCTGCGGATCGGCATCATCAAGGAACTGCACGGCGAGGGCTACCAGGCCGGCGTCGAAAACCGCTTCAACGATGCCCTGGAGCTGCTCAAGGAAGCCGGCGCGGAGATCGTGGAGGTCTCCTGCCCCAACTTCCAGTACGCCCTGGGCGCCTACTACCTGATCATGCCGTCCGAGGCCTCTTCCAACCTGGCCAAGTTCGACGGCGTCCGGTACGGCCTGCGCGTCCTCCCCGAAGAGGGCCCCATGACCATCGAACGCGTGATGGGTGCCACCCGCGCCGCCGGCTTCGGTGACGAAGTCAAGCGCCGCATCATCCTGGGCACCTACGCCCTGTCCGCCGGGTACTACGACGCCTACTACGGCTCCGCCCAGAAGGTCCGCACCCTGGTGCAGCGGGACTTCGAGGCCGCTTTCGCGCAGGCTGACGTCCTGATCTCGCCCACCGCCCCCACCACGGCGTTCCCGCTTGGCGAAAAACTGGACGATCCGCTGGCCATGTACCTCAACGACGTCGCCACCATCCCCGCCAACCTTGCCGGCGTCCCCGGCCTGTCCCTGCCCGGCGGCCTGGCCGACGAGGACGGGCTGCCTGTCGGTATCCAGCTGCTGGCCCCGGCCCGCGAGGACGCCCGCCTGTACCGGGTGGGTGCAGTCCTTGAATCGCTGCTCGAAGCCAAGTGGGGCGGCCCGCTGCTGGCCCAGGCGCCCGACCTTGCCGTTGCCGGAACCCTCGAAACCCAGGAGGCAAAATAATGAGCACTGACGACATCCTGAGCTTCGACGAGGCCATGGAGAAGTACGATCCCGTCCTGGGGTTCGAGGTCCACGTGGAGCTGAACACCAAGACCAAGATGTTCTCCTCCGCCCCCAACGTCTTCGGCGACGAGCCCAACACCAACGTCAACGAGGTGGACCTGGGCATGCCCGGCGTCCTGCCCGTGGTGAACAAGACGGCCATCGAGTCCTCCATCAAGATCGGACTGGCGCTGAACTGCAAGATTGCCGAATCCTGCCGCTTCGCCCGGAAGCAGTACTTCTACCCGGACACCCCCAAGAACTTCCAGACGTCCCAGTACGACGAGCCCATCGCCTACGACGGCTACCTGGACGTTGAGCTCGAGGACGGCACCGTGTTCCGCGTGGAGATCGAGCGCGCGCACATGGAGGAGGACGCCGGGAAGCTGACCCACATGGGTGGCGCCACCGGGCGGATCCAGGGCGCCGATTTCTCGCTGGTGGACTACAACCGTGCCGGTGTTCCGCTGGTGGAAATCGTCACCAAGCCCATCGAGGGAGCCGGGTCCCGCGCACCGGAACTGGCCAAGGCCTACGTGGCGGCCGTCCGGGAGATCGTGAAGAACCTGGGCGTGTCCGACGCGAAGATGGAACGCGGCAACGTCCGCTGCGATGCGAACGTGTCGCTCCGCCCGCACGGCCGTGAGCGGTTCGGCATCCGTTCCGAGACCAAGAACGTGAACTCGCTGCGCGCCGTGGAGCACGCCGTCCGCTACGAGATCCAGCGCCACGCTGCCGTCCTGGACTCGGGTGAACCGGTGATCCAGGAGACCCGCCACTGGCACGAGGACACCCGCACCACCACGTCCGGCCGCGCCAAGTCCGACGCAGACGACTACCGCTACTTCCCGGAACCGGACCTGGTTCCCGTGGTGGCCTCCCGCGAATGGGTGGAGGAACTGCGCGCCACCCTGCCCGAGCCGCCGGCCGAGCGCCGCAAGCGCCTCAAGGCTGACTGGGGCTACTCCGACCTCGAATTCCGCGACGTGGTCAACGCCGGCGTCCTGGACGAAATCGAGGAAACCATCGCCGCCGGCGCCACGGCTTCCGTGGCCCGCAAATGGTGGATGGGTGAGATCGTGGGCCGCGCCAAGGCCGCCGACGTGGACCCCGGCCAGCTGGGCGTTGAAGCTGCCACGGTGGTGGAGCTGAGCCGCATGGTTGAGGCGGGCAAGATCAACAACAAGATGGCCTCCCAGGTACTGGACGCCGTGCTCGCCGGTGAGGGCACCCCGGAGGAGATCGTGGAGAAGCGCGGCCTCGCCGTCGTATCCGACGACGGGCCCCTCCTGGAAGCCATCGACGCCGCACTCGCCGCGCAGCCCGACGTCGCGGACAAGATCCGTGGCGGCAAGGTGCAGGCCATCGGTGCGATCGTGGGCGGGGTCATGAAGGCCACCCGTGGACAGGCCGACGCCGGCCGCGTGAAGGAACTGATCCTGGAGAAGCTGGGCGTCACCGTCTAAGGCTCCTCCCGCTGTTTTCTCCCGGCCGGGCCGGGGTTGGCATCCTTGTGAAACCTCACATTGATGCCAACCCCGGCCCGGTTTCGCCTTAACTACCTGTTGGGTACTCAGGCGAAGGCCTGCGTAAGTACCCGTGGTTGGGCGGCCGTGGCGGACTTACACTTGAGCCCACAGGGCGCCGGTGCCCTGGCAGCGTGCGGGAGGAACAACCATGGTGGTCCGGGAACCTATGAGGATGCGCAAGACAATGCTCGCCGGGGCGGTGGCTCTGGCACTCAGCGGGACTGGGGCCGCCCTCGCCTGGTCGGCCACCGGAACGCCGGCACCTTCCCCCTCGACCCCCGGCCAGCAGGGAGCGCCCCAGCAGGGAGTGCCGGGCAAGGACGCTGCGCCTGGACAACAGAACAAGCAGGACAGGAAAGCCCAGCGCGGGCAACTCCTGCACGGCGAAGCCGTAGCCAGGAAGCCCGACGGAACCTACCAGACGGTCCTGGAACAGAACGGGACCGTGGAGTCGGTCAGCGATTCAGCCATCACCGTCAAAAGTGATGACGGCTTCTCCCAGACCTACACCGTCAATGGCGACACGAAGATCATCAGGATTCCGGCAGCGCCGGCCAGTTCAGGATCCACAGACGGTCCGGAAGCAACCCCCAGCCCGGAAGCAACACCCACCCGGGGGGCAACGGGCGACGACGGCAAGCGGCTCAAACCGACGGACGGAACCATCGCGGACATCGCCGCCGGGGACACCGTGCGCATTACCGGCGTCAAGGACGGGGACAAAGCCACTGCCGCGCGGATCGTGAAGGGCGCCGGTAACGGGCCCGGCCTGGGGCTGGGGCGTGGGTTGGGACGCGGGCTGGGACATACGCCGGGACACAGCCCGGGCCTTGGACACAAGACGGGCAAGGGCAACCACCAGGACGGCGAGGACTCCTGAGTTCCGGGCCGCCGGCTCCGGCTCAGCCCTGTTTCACCAGCCCCGCCATGATGTCCTCCAGCGCCTCGCAGACCATCACTACGGAGCGGCGCTTAAGGTTCTCCGGCCGGGCCAGCAGATCGATCCTGCGGCGGGTGCTGATTCCCTCCAGCGGACGCAGCACGATGTCCGGGTTCAGGACCGGGCCCGCGGTGTATCTGGGGAGCAGCCCCACCACGCCGCCGGCAGCCACGAGGGCCGCCACCGTGGAATAGTCGTTGATGCGGTGGACGATATTAGGCTCGCGGCTGGAGAGGGCAGCGACGGCGGACAGGACATCGGCGGGGGAGTAGCCGGGGTGGCTGGTCACCCAGGCCTCTGTGCCGACGTCGTCCGCCGTGACCGTCTCCTTTTGGGCCAGGGGATGGCCGGCGGGCAGCGCCACGTCCAGCGGCTCATGTGCCAGCGGGATCACCGCAACCCGCTCCGCCGGCCAGCGGGGACTGTGGTCCATGCGGTGCGCCAGCACCAGGTCGTACCGGGCGGTGAGGGCCGGGAAGTCCTGTTGCGCGACGTCCTCGTCGGACAGCTCGATCCGCGGGTGCTCCGGCCGGTCCAGCATGCGGGCCAGCGGCGCGAACAGGGCCTGCCCCGCGCTGTGGAAGCCGCTGACGGTCACCCTTCCGGCGGGCGAGCCGTGGTAAGTACCGAGCGCGCCGCGGGCATCGGCCATGGCGCTGACGACGGCGGCGCCCGCGTCGGCGAGAACCTGGCCGGCCTCCGTCAGCACCAGGTTCCGGCCCTCCTTTCGCGTCAGCGGCACCTCCACGGTGCGCTGCAGGTGCGCCAGTTGCTGCGACACTGCCGACGGGGTGACCATGAGCGTATCGGCCACTGCCTTCACACTGCCCAGGGCGCCCAGTTCCCGCAGGATTTCAAGCTGATGAACCTCCATACATCCACTCTAATCATTAGCTACAGCTACATCGTCGATTGAGAAAATCCCTGTTGTGCTAAAGCATCGGCAGGGCTTCAATGGGGACGTACCCCGCAGATTGAATGCCAAGCAGTAAGGATGCCAATGAAGGCCCTGTATAAAGCCGGCCCCCACGCCGGATTCGAGCTCGTCGAACGGCCCGAACCCGCAGCAGGCCCGGCTGACGTGAAGATCCGGGTCATGACCACCGGAATCTGCGGCACGGATCTGCACATCCAGTCCTGGGACGCCTGGGCGCAGGGGATCATCGAAGCCCCCCTGATTGCCGGCCACGAGTTCTACGGCGAAGTGGTGGAAGTGGGCGAGGACGTCCGGGAGGTCAAGGTCGGGGACAGGGTCTCCGGCGAAGGCCACGTCGTGTGCGGCATCTGCCGGAACTGCCGCGCCGGACGCCGCCAGATGTGCATCCACACGGTCAGCGTGGGAGTCCAGCGCGATGGTGCCTTTGCCGAATACGTCGTGATCCCCGAAACCAACGTCTGGGTCCACCACGATCCCTCCGTCACGCCCGAACTCGGTGCCATCTTCGACCCCTTCGGAAATGCCGTCCACACAGCACTCAGCTTCCCGCTGGTGGGCGAGGACGTGCTCATCACCGGCGCAGGCCCCATCGGCCTCATGGCCATCGCCGTGGCCCGCCACGCCGGAGCGCGGAAGATCGTCATCACGGACGTTTCCCGGCCGCGGCTGGACCTGGCACGGCAGCTCGGAGCCGATCTTGCCATCGACGTCTCCACCACCCGGGTGCGCGACGCCCAACGTGAGCTGGGCATGCGCGAAGGGTTCGACGTCGGAATGGAAATGTCCGGCCACCCCTCGGCCCTGCCTGAGATGATCGACAACATGAACCACGGCGGCCGGATCGCCATGCTGGGCCTGCCCAGCCAGGAGATCACCATCGACTGGGGCAAGGTGGTTACCCACATGCTCACGCTCAAGGGCATCTACGGCCGTGAAATGTACGAAACCTGGTACGCCATGAGCGCCATGCTCTCCTCCAGCCCGGTGCTGCACGCCGGCATCTCCGCCGTGGTGACGGACACGCTGCCCGCCACGGAATGGGAAAAAGGCTTCGAGATCGCCCGCAGCGGCGTGGGCGGCAAAGTTGTCCTCGACTGGACCCGACTGTAAGGAACCCCATGTACACCTCCATCAAGGACCAGCTGCGCGAAGAACTGGACGGAATCCGCACCGCGGGACTGTACAAGACCGAACGCAGCATCAGCTCGCCGCAGTCCAGCCACATCACCGCCGGGCAGATCGGCGGCCCGGGAGCTGACGTGCTCAATTTCTGTGCCAACAACTACCTGGGCCTGGCCGACCACCCGGACATCATCAGCACGGCCAAGGCCGCCATGGATGAGCGCGGCTTCGGCATGGCCAGCGTCCGGTTCATCTGCGGCACCCAGGACCTGCACCTCGAGCTGGAAGCCAAGGTGTCCGCGTTCCTGGGCACCGAGGACACCATCCTGTTCTCCAGCTGCTTCGACGCCAACGGCGGCGTGTTCGAGTCCCTGCTGGGCCCGGACGACGCCGTGATTTCCGACGCGCTCAACCACGCCTCCATCATCGACGGCATCCGCCTCTGCAAGGCGCGCCGCTACCGCTACGCCAACCAGGACATGGCCGAACTCGAGGCCCGCCTGCAGGAGGCACAGGACGCCCGCCGGACACTGATTGTCACCGACGGCGTGTTCTCCATGGACGGCTACCTGGCCCCGCTTGAGGCCATCTGCGACCTTGCCGACAAGTACGGCGCCATGGTCATGGTGGACGACTCCCACGCGGTGGGCTTCATGGGCGCCACCGGTGCGGGCACTCCCGAGCACGCCGGCGTCTCTGACCGGGTGGACATCTACACCGGCACCTTCGGCAAGGCCCTGGGTGGAGCTTCCGGTGGCTACGTCTCCGGGCGCGGCGAGATTGTCGCGATGCTGCGCCAGAAGGCGCGGCCCTACCTGTTCTCCAATTCCCTGGCCCCCGCCATCGTTGCCGCCACCCTCAAGGCGCTGGACCTGGTGCAGAACTCGGCCGACCTTCGACGCCGCCTGTTCGAAAACGCCGGGCTGTTCCGCCGCCGCATGACCGAAGAGGGGTTCGACCTGCTGCCCGGCGAGCACGCGATCGTGCCGGTCATGTTCGGCGACGCCGTCATGGCGGCCAAAGTGGCGGACCGGATGCTGCAGCACGGCGTCTTCGTCACTGCCTTCAGCTTCCCCGTAGTTCCGCGCGGTGCCGCAAGGATCCGGGTGCAGCTCTCCGCCGCGCACTCAGCGGACGACGTCGAAGCGTGCGTAGGTGCCTTCGTCGCCAGCCGGGCCGAGGCGGCAGCCTGACGGGACTCCCCGACAGCGGGGTTTCAGTCCGCAGGAACTCTGTCAGGATGGACGAATGGCAGCACACTACGATGTCCTGATTGTGGGCGGCGGCATCGCCGGCCTGTCCCTGGCGTCCGCCCTGGCCGGCCGCTGCAGCGTTGCCCTGGTGGAGGCGGAGCAGGAACTGGCGTACCACACGTCCTCCCGCTCCGCCCGCCAGCTGATCCCCAGCTACGGGCCTCCCGTGGTGCAGGAGCTTACCGTCCGGACCCTTGAGCTGCTCGCAGCCCGCGACGCGGAATCGCCCGAACCCGTCCTGACGCCGCGAAGTTTTATGCTGGTGGGCTCTGCGGAGGATGTCGCCGCGGAGGCCAGCGGGCACATGCAGACCATTTCGGTGGACCGTGCCCTTGAGCTGTGCCCGGTGCTGAAGTCGGGAACCTTTGAAGCCGCCGGACTGGATAGCGGCTCCTTTGGCTGCAATGCGCCCCTGCTGGTGGAGGACCACCGCAAACGGGCGCTCGCCGCCGGCGCCGACATCATCACCGGCGCGCGCGTGCATTCCGCACAACGGCTGGGTTCCGGCTGGCTGGTGGGTGCCGGCGCAGAGGGTTTTGAGGCCACGGTAATGGTCAATGCCGCAGGTGCTTGGGCGGACGAGCTGGCGGTGCTCAGCGGCGTTGAGAAGTTGGGACTCCAGCCGTTCCGGCGCACCGCGGCGATTGCCGCCGTCGACCGTCCCTTGCCCGCCGCTACCCCCATGGTGGCGGCGGCGGACAACACGTTCTATTTCCGGCCGGACGGGCAGGACGTGCTGATTTCTCCCTCGGAGACTGTGCCCAGCGGGCCCGAAGATGCGCGCCCGCGCCCCGGCGATGTGGAACGCCTGGTGGAAAAGCTCAACGCGTTCACCAGCCTGGGGATCAGCGGCATCCGCCGGGCATGGACGGGCCTGCGAACGGAAGCTGCGGACGGGGTGCCGGTGGCCGGGTTCGACGCCGAGGCTGCCGGGTTCTACTGGCTGGCAGGGCAGGGCGGCTATGGCTTCCAGACTTCGGCCGCCATGGCCGAGCTGGCAGCGGGCCAGATTCTGTCCGCGCTGCACTCTTCCGGCGGTGCCGCCCTTGCCGAAGGGGCTATGGATGGTCCGGAATCCCGGACAGCGCAGGCCCTGGCAGCCACACGCTGGTCCATCCGACGCTGAAGAATGATTCCATGAGCACCTTGATCACCAACATCGCCGAGCTGATGACCCAGGACCTGGAACACCGGGTGTTGAAGGACGCGGCGGTGGTGGTCGAGGGCGAACGGATCTCCTGGATCGGGGCGGCGGCGGATGCTCCCGCAGCGGATGACGCCGTCGATGCCGGCGGCCGGGCCATGCTGCCGGGGTGGGTGGACTCGCACAGCCACCTGCTGTTCGCCGGGGACCGCACCGCAGAATTCGAGGCCCGGATGGCGGGGGAGGCCTACGCCGCCGGCGGCATCGCCGTCACCATGAACGCCACGCGTGCCACGTCCGATTTCGACCTCACCCGCCTGGCCATGGGGCGGGTGGCCGAGGCCGCATCCCAGGGCACCACCTACCTGGAAACCAAGACCGGCTATGGCTTGGACGTTGAGCATGAGGCCCGGAGCGCGCGTATTGCCTCCACTATCGCGGACCAGGTGACCTACCTTGGTGCGCACCTGGTGCCCGCCGGGCAGGATCCGGAGGCTTATACGGACCTGGTCTGCGGGCCGATGCTCGCCGCGGTCCGCCCGTACGTCCAGTGGGCTGACGTCTTCTGCGAGGAGGGCGCGTTCAATGCCGAGCAGTCACGCCGGGTGCTGGTGGCGTGCCGTGACGCCGGGCTGGGGCTGCGCGTGCACGGCAACCAGCTCGGTGAAGGCCCCGGCGTGCAGCTCGCTGTGGAGCTGGGCGCGGCCAGCGTTGACCACGTCAACTACCTTGCCGCGCAGGACGTCAAGGCCCTGGCTGCCTCCTGGTCCGGCTGGGATCCCTCCGCAGGAACAGGCGGGCGTGGCACTGTGGCCACCTGCCTCCCTGCCTGCGACCTTTCCACCCGCCAGCCGTTGGCCCCCGCCCGTGAGCTCCTGGACGCGGGTGTGCAGGTGGCACTGGCTTCCAACTGCAACCCCGGCACGTCGTACACCAGTTCCATGGCCTTTTGCGTGACAACGGCCGTCCTCCAGATGCGGCTGAGCGTGCACGAGGCTGTCCGTGCCGCCACCTACGGCGGCGCCCTGGCGTTGCACAAGGAAGCCGGCCGGGATGCCGACGGTGAACGCGCCGTGGGGTCGATCGCCGTCGGGCACCGGGCCGACCTGCACCTTCTGAACGCGCCGTCCGCCACGCATCTCGCTTACCGGCCGGGGATGCCGCTGACGTACGCTGTGTGGCGGGCCGGAACCCGGGAACGGTAATCAACGGAGGCGCTTTGATTGTTCCTGATTGTTTCCCTAAGGTTATAATCAGGAAACGTCATCAGGAGTGGTGGCTGATGCATCGAAAGGCCCGCTTGTATGACGCGTACCGACCGGCTGACGGCGATTCTCGACCTGCTGGCCAAGACCGGGCAGGTGGAGGTTGACGAGATCGTCAGCACCCTCAATGTTTCCCCTGCCACGGCCCGGCGCGACCTGGACAGCCTTGCCAAGCGACGCCTGCTCACGCGGACCCGTGGCGGCGCCACCACGGGCGCCCTCGCATACGACCTGCCCGGACGTTACAACCGCGACGACCACGCGGAAGCCAAGGAACAGATCGCGCAGTGCGCCTCGGCCTTGATCCGGCCGGGTACGGTGATCGGTCTCTGCGGGGGCACCACCAGCACCGCCCTTGCGCAGATCCTGGCCACCCGCGAGGACCTGAACGCACCCTCCAACCAGCCGACGCTCACGGTGGTGACGAATGCCATCAACATCGCCGGCCAGCTTGCGGTCCGGCCCAATATCAAGGTGATGGTGACCGGCGGCATCCTGAACCCGCGTTCGTATGAACTCGTGGGGCCCTATACGGACATCATCATGCAGAAGGTAGTGCTGGACATCGCCTTCATCGGTGTCAACGGCATCGATCCGGAGGTGGGACCCACCAACACGGGGGAAGGCGAAGCCTCTGTCAATGCCTTGCTGGCTTCCCGCGCCAGGGTGTCCTACGTCCTGGCTGATTCCTCGAAAGTTGGCGTGCGGGCATTTGCCACCATGGACGGCTATGACTTCACCCGACTGATTACCGATTCCGGCATCTCTGCGCGCGACAAGGCAGCCTTCGAAGCCAACGGCACGGAAGTGATTGTCGCACCCGCCTAAATCCCTTGGGCTGTGCGCGGTCCGGGTACAGTGCTGCCCAACACCTGCCGCTCCATCAGGCCGGATCCAGAAACTGAAGGCAAGATGGGAACATGCTGGTTCCCTCCCGCCGTCGACTGCGGCTCGAAGTCTGGATCGTCCTGGGCCTGTCCCTGGGCCAGTCGGCCGTCTACTCCGTGGTGCAGCTGCTCGACAAGATGACCCGCGCCCCGCTGGCCGAGGGCACCTCCACCCTGAACCGGTCGCAGAGCACCCGCGAGTACTTCGACCTCACCTATCAGCTGCTGGATATCATCTTTGCGCTGGTTCCGGTGCTGCTGGTCTTCTACTTCCTCACCGACCAGCGGCAGGCGACACCGGGCGATGCCGGTAATCCCGGTTCAGCATTCCGGAAGCTTGGGTTCAACTTTGCCCGGCCCGGCAGGGACCTGCTGCAGGGCCTGGGGCTCGCGGCGCTGATTGGCATACCGTCCCTGGGGCTTTATGCCGCCGGCCGGGCTCTCGGCATCACCACCGCCATCATTCCCAGTGCACTGGATGCGTATTGGTGGACTGTTCCGGTCCTGATCCTGTCGGCGATGCGCCACGCGGTGCTCGAGGAAGTCATTGTGGTGGGCTACCTCCTGGACCGCTTCGGCAAGTTCGGGTGGAGCACGCCGCTCGCCATCGCCGTCAGCTCGCTGCTGCGCGGCAGCTACCACCTCTACCAGGGCTTCGGTCCCTTCATTGGAAACGCGGTGATGGGGGTGGTCTTCGCCTGGTTGTACACCCGCACCAAGCGCGTCATGCCCCTGGTCATCGCCCATGCGCTGCTGGATATCGTGGCTTTTGTTGGCTTCAGCCTCTTCGGCAAGGCCATGGGGCTGGGGTAGCTGCGCAGGCGGCCCGGCGGGCCGGTGATGTTCCCCGGGCGGTATGGGTGCTGTGGTTCTAAACATCACGCAGGGTCAAATTTCCAACAACAGCAACTGCCAGTCCGACTGGGGGTCAGCGGGCAGGTCGTAGAACCTTGCATGGAACTCATCCCACAGGGGATCAGCAGGGCAAAGCTCGTTCCAATCCAGCACGTTGTCACCTGGCGGGTCCTCGACAGGCGGATCTGGCCACACCGGCATCCCCGCGAGGAACTCTTGCCACAACGGATCTTCGGATAGGTCCGGCCCGCGCCATGGTGGCGCCGTGACCAGCTGAGCAGTGCCGGTAAGCCGAGCAGTGTCCTTAAGCCGAGCAGCGTCATCAGGTCCAGCCCTGGATCCGCGCGGAGTTGGCGCCTCAGTTTGTCCCGCGACAGCATCCACCGGCAGAAATCCTGGTGGCCAGTGCGTTGGGCTGCGTCCTGGTGTTCGGGTTTGTAGTGCCTGCCTGTTGGTGAGGTCCAGCCGGGCGGTTGGTTTTCGGTTGCTGTGCTGGGTGTCCATTGGCTGTGGTGCTTGAGCCGGTGGTGCTTGGGGCAGAGTTGGGCCAGGTTGTTGGCGTTGGTGGTGCCACCGTGTTGCCAGGCGGTGAGGTGGTCGGTGTCGTTGTCGCTGGTCTTGTTGTTGCAGCCGGGGAAGGTGCACTTGGCATCCCGCATCCTGATCCAGCGTTTGATGGTTTCGGTGAGCCGGTAGTTTTTGCGGCCGATTTCCAAGGGTGCCCCGTCACGGGGGTCGACGAGGACCCGGTAGAAGGAGTCCGCCCCGTCCGCGACGAGCCTGCGTGCCATGGATGCCGGGATCGGCCCGAAACCATCCAGTACGGCGGGTTCATCGGTCTGGCCGAGGAGGGAGAGTACCGGCACGGTGACCAGGACGTCGGCCCGCGGCGCAGGGACCTTCCCGATCTCTGTGGGTTTCCCGGTTTGTGTGGTGTGCCCGGCGCCGAGGAGGAGGCTGGCGGCGATGTCGGGGCGGAGCTGGGTGAGGGTGCGCTCTTCGGTGGGGCCCTGGAGGCCGCGTGCGGTAGCAGTGGTCCGGTTCCAGATGGCGCATGCGGTGTCCCCGGGGAGGTAGAGGGAGACCCAGGCCATGCCGTCCCGGTCGGGGTGTATTCCATCCGCCGGTCAGCCGCCCCCTTGGCGTGCCGCTTCTCGATCGAGTCAGGGTGGTGGCGTTCCCGCCAGCCACGGACCTTGGCCCGGAACCGGGACGGGACGAGCTCACCGGGGGCCGCGCCGCGGGCGGGGTTGGGTGCATCGGGGTCGAAGAAGTGCGCCACCAGAGAGGCCGCGCCCTCGGAGGTGAGGCCTTCGGTTTCGTCGGCGATGATCTTCGCGTGCTGCCAGGACAACACGCCGGCGGCCAGTGCGTCCATGACGGGTGGCAGGGAACAGATCCGCCGCGACTGCTCCACCAAAGCGCCCGCGGCCGCGGAACTGATGGTCAGGACTCCCGCGATCTCCTCCACCACGGACATGTCCGCGTAAGCGCGGTCCTGGATTGAGGCGTCCGGCGGCGTCATCGCCTCCTGGAACTCCACTGCCTCAGCGGCGTCCCATGCCTTCACCGCTGCAAGTTGTGCTTCCAGGCGGGACGCGGCTTCCAGGCGTTCCAGCCGGATCTCATACCGCCGCTGCAACACATCACCGGCACCGACATGAGCGCCGGAAGCCAGGGAAGCGTCCTCTTCCTCCAGCGCATCGAGGGCAGCAACAGAGGCATGAATACCCTCCAACGCCACCGCAACACCATCGCTGATTTCCATAGCAACATCATCCGACGAGGCACTGACATTCAAAGTGTTGGCCGTTTTAGTTGACACCGCCCGGGACTCCCGACCCGGCAGCCACTTAAACGAATTCGGCCGCCATTGGGTGGTGACGCCGTTGTCACCACCCAATGGCGGCCGAAGCTTGCCTGGGCGCAACCCAGGAACCTCCCGGACCGGGCCGGACAGGCGGGAGGGAGGAGCGTCAGATAGTGACGGCCCCGTTGGCGGTCTCAAAGGTGACCGAGAGGATGCCCGGGGTCCCGTGCGGGGCGACCCATTCGACCGCAACGTCCTCGAGCGGCTTCTCCACCGGCTCACCCAGCCACTCGGTGACGCGCGAGGCGGAACCGGCGATGGTCAGGCAGCTCATCTTGAGGTTGCTCTCGTACGCATTGGACGGGTGGAGCGATGGATCGCCCTCCCACTTGAGCATGTACGGGACCTGGGGATCGGCGATGAGGCCCAGGATGCCAATCTGCTTCCAGACCAGCTCGCGGCCGTCCGGGAATTTGCGGTTGCCGTTCACGGCGGCGCGGCCCAGGCGTTCCTCGAAGGGGGCGAGGTCGTCCACTTCGACGCACCAGCCCATCCACCCGCCACCGGCAGCGGAACGGGCACGCACTGCCTGCCCGAAGGGTGCCTTGTCCGATGCCGGGTGGTCCAGTACCTCGACAACTTCGAGGTACTTGTGCCCGGCGAGCGGAATGATCATATTTCGGGTTCCGAAGCGGGGGTGTACGCCACCCTTCACTGCCTCAACGCCGAGGGCAGTTGCAATACGTTCGGTAGTGGCCGCGAGGCCATCGTGTTCACAGGCGTAAGAGACGTGATCCATGCGCATGCGAACATCTTGGCACTTTGTGATCCGGCTCTCAGCTAAGGGTGCCCTTACTAGCATTTGTCGTGCGCGGCGCCCCGGTACCGGAGCCAACAGGGGCGCCGGAAGACCATGTTCGTCACAATGCTGTCCACAGCGGCTGTCCGGTTCCTAGACTGGGCCCAGGTCATGAGTGCCAGCGACAAGCCCCGGCTCGCTGGCCGGCAACCCTCCATCCGCGGTGGGGTGCCCCGGGTGAGGACCTGGCTCTCCGGCAACAGCCGGGAGCAAGCGCGGCCCGTACTGCCGGTGAGCATGCCGGGCCCATGTCAAAGGAGATTTGGATGTCCAACGGATGGTCCTTCGAAACCCGCCAGATCCATGCAGGCCAAACGGCGGACAGCGCCACGGGTGCCCGCGCCCTGCCCATCTACCAGACCACGTCATTCGTGTTCCCCAGCGCTGAAAGCGCTGCCAACCGTTTTGCCCTGGCTGAACTTGCGCCCATCTACACCCGCATTGGCAACCCAACCCAGGACGCCGTCGAGCAACGGATTGCCAGCCTCGAAGGAGGCCTGGCCGCGCTGCTGCTGAGCTCCGGGCAGGCCGCGGAAACCTTCGCTGTCCTGAACATCGCCGAGGCAGGCGACCACATCGTGGCCAGCCCCAGCCTTTACGGCGGAACCTACAACCTGTTCGCCCACACGCTGAAGAAGTTCGGCATCTCGGTGACCTTCGTAGCCGATCCGGACAACCTGGACCAGTGGCGCGATGCCGTCCAGCCCAACACCAAGCTCTTCTTCGGTGAAGTGGTCTCCAACCCGCGCCAGGACGTCCTGGACATCGAGGGCATCTCCCAGGTGGCCCACCAGGCGGGCGTGCCCCTGATCGTGGACAACACCCTTTCAACCCCCTACCTGATCCGCCCGCTGGAGTGGGGAGCAGACATTGTGATCCACTCGGCCACCAAATACCTTGGCGGCCACGGCTCCGCCATCGCCGGTGTCATCGTCGATTCCGGCAAGTTCGATTTCGGCAAGGATCCGGAACGGTTCCCCGGCTTCAACACCCCGGACCCGACGTACAACGGCCTGGTCTACGCACGCGACCTCGGTGAAGGCGGCGCGCTCGGCGCCAACCTCTCCTACATCCTCAAAGCCCGGGTGCAGTTGCTGCGCGACCTGGGCTCGGCCGTCTCGCCCTTCAACGCGTTCCTGATTTCCCAGGGCCTGGAGACGTTGAGCCTGCGGGTGGAGCGCCACGTTGCGAACGCCACGGAAGTGGCGCGCTGGCTGGAGGCAAGGGACGACGTCGAATCCGTCGCCTACGCGGGTCTTCCCTCCAGCCCCTGGTACGAGCGTGGCCGCAAGTACGGACCCAAGGGGACGGGCGCCGTCGTGGCCTTCAACCTGGTCGGCGGGGCAGAGGCGGGCAAGCGCTTCGTCGACGCCCTGGAGCTGCATTCCCACGTGGCCAACATCGGCGACGTCCGCTCCCTGGTCATCCACCCGGCGTCGACCACGCACAGCCAGCTTTCGCCGGAGCAGCAGGTTGTAGCCGGCGTTCACCCGGGCCTGGTCCGGCTTTCCGTCGGCCTGGAGCACATCGACGACATCCTCGCCGACCTGGAGGCAGGCTTCCGGGCCGCCAAGGGCGCCAACCAGTAGCCCCAAACACGATGACGCAGCATGTGCCGGCCGGCAAGCCGGGAAGTCACAACCAGTCATACTCTTGGCCTGGAGTGGGGGGTGTTTCGTACACTCGAACCAGGTCATGAGTGCCAGTGACAGCCCCGGCTTGCTGGCCGGCAACCCTCCATCCGCGGTGGGGTGCCCCGGGTGAGGACCTGGCCTGCCGGTCAGACGACGGCAGGCAAGCGCGTAGAAGAGGTCTTGCCATGACGGTTACCGTCGCCCGAACCACCATTCCCGAACATGGAATTGTCCGTTACGCCTCCATCGGGGGACTGGAACTCGAGGCCGGGGGATACCTCCCGGATGTCACCCTGGCCTATGAAACCTGGGGGACGCTCAACGCGGACGCCAGCAACGCCATCCTGATCGAGCACGCGCTGACCGGCAGCACCCATGTGACCCGCGGCGACACCGACGAAGAAGGCTGGTGGGAACAGCTGGCCGGCCCCGGCGCTCCCGTGGACACGGACCGCTTCTTCGTGGTGTCCATCAACATTGTTGGTGGCTGCTACGGATCCACCGGCCCGTCATCCCCCGCGCCTGACGGAAAGCCCTGGGGCTCCAGGTTTCCCCTCGTCACGCTGCGCGACAGCACTGTTGCTGAAGCCAGGCTGGCGGACCAGCTGGGCATCAAGAGCTGGTTCGCCGTCCTTGGCGGGTCGATGGGCGGCGCCCGCGCCCTGGAATGGGCGGTGACCTACCCGGAGAGGGTGCAGCGCTGCGCCGTGATCTCCGTGGGAGCCGCCAGCACTGCCGAACAGATTGCTTTCGCGCAGGCCCAGACGCTGGCCATCCGGCAGGACCCCAACTTCAACGGCGGGGACTACTACGGCGGTCCGTGTCCGGAAGACGGGCTGGCACTTGCCCGGCGCATCGCCCACATCACCTACCGGTCGGCCGCGGAACTGGAAGGCCGCTTTGGCCGGGCACCCCAGGCGCCCGAATCACCCCTGCAGGGGGAAATTCTCGCCTCCCGCGGCCGCTACCAGGTGGAAAGCTACCTGGACCACCAAGGGAACAAGCTGGTGAAGCGCTTCGACGCCAACAGCTATATCGCCCTGACCGAGGCGCTGATGAGCCACGATGTGTGCCGGGGGCGGGGAACCTTGGCCGAAGCCCTGGCCACCTCCACGGCACGGTTCTTCGTGGCCGCCGTTGACTCGGACAGGCTCTATTTTCCGTCGCAGTCCCACGAACTGGCCCAGGCCCTGCCCGGCGACGTGGACGTCCATGTCATCCAGGCGCCGATCGGGCACGACGGGTTCCTCACCGAGATCGGGCAGTTGGGCGGCCGGCTGCGGAGCAGCTTCCTGGTCTAGGCGCAGCCTGGCGGACAACCGGCATTGTGCATTCCTGCAGATGCCTTCTGCACTAATCGGCGTTGAGGTTGCACCGCAGGCAGACCATACTCATCGAATCCGGCTTTCGTGGTGTGCATCACACCCGTCTGCCATTGACTGGTCCCCGTGGTGTCGACGACGACGCCGAAGGAGTTCGCATGAGTACGGAAAGCTCCGCCGCAAGGCGTACAGAGGAAACCGACGTCAAGGCCTCAGGCCTTAAGAAAGTGGTGACGGCTTCCATGGCCGGCACCGTCGTGGAATGGTATGAATTCTTCCTCTACGCATCGGCCGCCACCCTGGTGTTCGGGAAGGCCTTCTTCCCCAACGCCGGCACGGAACTGGACGGCATCATCGCCGCCTTCCTCACCTACGCCGTCGGTTTCGTCGCACGCCCCATCGGCGGCATCGTCTTTGGCCACTTCGGCGATAAGTTCGGCCGCAAGCAGCTGCTGCAGCTGAGCATCATCCTGGTGGGCGTCTCCACCTTCCTGATGGGCTGCCTGCCCACCTTCGGACAGATCGGCTACTGGGCCCCCACGCTGCTGGTCTTCCTGCGGTTCGCCCAGGGCTTTGCCGTGGGCGGGGAGTGGGGCGGCGCCGTCCTCCTCGTCGCAGAGCACAGCCCCAGCAAGTCACGCGGTTTCTGGGCCAGCTGGCCGCAATCGGCAGTGCCGCTCGGCAACCTGCTGGCCACGGCCGTGCTGTTCGTCCTCTCCTCCACGCTGACGCAGGAGGCGTTCCTGGGCTGGGGCTGGCGCGTGGCGTTCTGGCTCTCCGCCGTGATCGTCCTGATCGGCTACTACATCCGCACCAAGGTCAACGACGCCCCCATCTTCCTGGAGGCCCGCAAAGAGGTGGAGGCGGGCCACAAGGGTTACGGCGTGGCCGAGGTGTTCCGGCGCTACCCGCGCGGGGTCTTCACCGCCATGGGCCTGCGCTTCGCGGAAAACATCCTGTACTACCTGGTGGTCACGTTCTCCATCACCTACCTTAAGACCGTGGTGCAGGCTGACACCACGCGGATCCTGCTGCTGCTGCTCCTTGCGCACGCCGTCCACTTCGCGGTGGTTCCCATGGTGGGCAAGCTGTCGGACCGCTTCGGCCGCAAGCCCGTCTACATGGCCGGCGCCATCATGGGTGCCACCTGGGGTTTCTTTGCCTTCCCCATGATGGACACCAAGAACGATGTCATCATCCTGGCGGCCATCATGATCGGCCTGGTGTTCCACGCCTTCATGTATGCCGGGCAGCCCGCCATCATGGCGGAAATGTTCCCCACCCGGATGCGGTACTCCGGTGTCTCCCTGGGGTACCAGGTGACGTCCATCGTGGCGGGCTCGCTGGCGCCGATCATCGCAGCCTCCCTGCTGGGAACGTACAAGTCCTCCGTCCCGGTGGCGGTGTACCTGCTCATCGCGTGTGCCATCACCGCCGTCGCGGTCTTCTTCCTGAAGGAAACCCGGGGCATCTCGCTGCACGACGTTGACGCGGCCGACGCCAAGGGCACGGCAGACCTGCTCGCTGCCAGCAAGAAGTAGGCCCATGAAAGCCGCCGTCCTCTATTCCACCGTTCCCGCCCCGGCCGGCGCCGAGGGCAAACAGAGCTACGCCGAGTCCCGGCCCCTGCTGGTGCAGGAGCTGGATCAGCCGGAGCCGCGCGCCGGTGAGCTCGGAGTTTCCATCACCTACTCGAGCCTGTGCCATTCGGACCTTTCCGTGGTGGACGGGTCGCGCGTCCGGCCCCTTCCCATGGCCCTGGGACACGAGGCCGTGGGGCGGGTGGTGTCCGTTGGCGACAGCGTCTCCGACGTGTCCGTGGGCGACCATGTGGTTCTGGTCTTCGTGCCCAGCTGCGGCCAGTGCCGGGCCTGCCTTTCCGGCAGGCCCGCGCTCTGCCACAGGGCAGCTGAGGTGAATGGATCCGGAGACCTGCTCCATGGTCCGGCACTCTTGCGGACGCCCGCGGGGGAGCGGATCAACCACCACCTGGGCGTTTCCGCCTTCGCTGATTACGCTGTGGTAGCGCGGGAATCAGTGGTGGTGATTGACGACGACGTCCCGGACACCGTCGCGGCGATGTTCGGTTGCGCCGTGCTCACCGGAATGGGATCGGTGTTCAACACCGCCGGAGTCGGCCCAGGCCAGTCCGTGGCAGTCTTCGGCCTGGGAGCGGTGGGCCTTTCCGCCGTGATGGCAGCCCGCCTCGCCGGGGCCGCCAGTGTGATCGCCATCGATCCCAACCGGGGGAAGCACCAGCTGGCCCGCGACGCCGGGGCCACCGCGGTGGGGACGCCGGAGGACGCGGGGCGGTTGATTGAGGAAGCAGCCGGTGACGGCGTTGACGTCGCCATCGAGGCGGTGGGCTCGGCCGGTGTGATCGCGTCCTGCCTGGAGCGGGTCACCAGGGGTGGCGCCGTGGTCTCCGTGGGCCTGCCCCACCCGTCCGCGGAGTTGACGGTACCGGCCCTGCAGTTCGCCGGCGCCGGCAAGCGGCTGCTGGGCTCCTACATGGGTGACGCCGTTCCAGCGCGGGACATCCCCAGGTACCTCGGGTACTGGCGGGAGGGCAAACTGCCGGTTGAGCTGCTGCACACCGATACCCGGCCACTCAGCGAGATCAATGAGGGCCTTGATGCGCTCGCAGCGGGGGAGGTAGTGCGGCGGCTCTTTCAGGCCTGAACTGTCGCGCCTGAATTTTCGGGCCTGAACCGTCAGGCCCGATTCTCCCCGTCCCGGCTCCTCACCCGGCGAGCAGCAACGAGCGCTCCTTCACCTCGTCCTTCAGGGCCGCGATCACGGCCTGCACCCGCGCTGACCGAAGTGACTCCGGCCTTGCAACAGCCCAGATTGGCAGCTGGCGCTCAAAATCACCTGGCAGCACGGGGACGAAATCTTCACGGTCTCCCACCATGAAGTTCGGAAGCAGCCCAATTCCGGCGCCCTGGCGCACCGCCTCGACCTGGGCGAACACGCTCGTGGCCTGGAAGCTTGTCCTGGGCGTCGGAAGCTGCGATGACCAGCGGGGCCCAAGCTCCGCCACCTGGAGCGCAGACTCCACGTAAGAGACAAACGCGTGCTGCCCCACGTCGTCGAGCGTTTCCGGCAGCCCGTGCTGCGCCGCATAGGCGGGGCTGGCGTAGAGGCGCAGGTAGTAGTTGCTCAGGAAGATGGTCTGCGCGGTACTGACGTCGGCCCGGCCCACCACGATCTCCAGGTCCACCCCTGACCGGTTCTGGCTGACTTTCCGGGTGGCGCTCAGCATTTCGATGTTCAGCTGCGGGTTCTGCTGCTGGAGCCGCACCAGCGACGGGGTGACGAACACGGCTCCAACTCCGTCGGTGGTGGCGACCCGGACCAGGCCGGCAAGGGCACTCTGGTCCTGGCTGATCAGGCCCGACAACGAGCCAAGCGTGCTTTCGATCGCCTCCGCCGCCTCCACTGCGGCCGCACCAAGCTTCGTCAACTCCCAGCCGTGCGGGCTGCGCTCCAGGGTGCGCCCGCCCAACTGTTTGTCCAGGGCGAGGATCCGGCGGGAAATAGTGGTGTGGGTGGTTCCCAGGGTCTCGGCCACCGCATTGAACCGGCCCAGGCGCGCCACGGTCAGCAGGATGAGCAGGTCGTCGGGGCTGGGCAACCGTCTCGAATCCACGGGCGGCCTTCCTCTTGTGTGCATCAATGCACAGAGCGTCTGTAATTTTTCCCCTTGATTGCACTCTAGCAGGGTGTGATCGTAGACACAGACATGCCGGCAGTAACGCCGGACTGGAAGCAAAGGAGCTTACGCATGGCAGTTATCGGATGGATCGGCCTGGGCAACATGGGCGGCCACATGTCGGTGAACCTGGTGAAGGCCGGGCACGATGTGCGCGGCTTCGACCTCAACCCCGCGGCACTGGCAGCCGCCGAAGCAGGTGGCGTCAAGCGCGCAGCCAGCATCGCCGAAGCGGTGGGCGGCGCGGACGCCGTGTTCACCATGCTGCCCAAGGGCGAACACGCCCGCGCCGTGTACCTCGGGGAGGACGGCGTGCTGAAGCACGCGGATACCCGCACGCTGCTCATCGACTCCTCCACCATCGACATCGCCTCCGCGCAGGAACTGCACGACGCCGCTGCTGCCGCCGGCTTCCGCTTCGTGGACGCCCCGGTGTCCGGCGGAATGAGCGGCGCCGAGGCCGGAACCCTGACCTTCATGGTGGGCGGCGAAGAGGGTGCCGTCAAAGACGCCTCGGGCTACATCGGGCCCATGTCCGGAAACATCATTCCCACGGGTGGCCCCACCACGGGCCAGGCGGCCAAGATCTGCAACAACCTGATGCTTTTCATCAACCTCGCCTCCACGGCGGAGGGTGCGGTCCTGGCTGACCGGCTGGGCCTGGACAAGCAGGTTTTCTGGAACATCGCCTCGGTCTCGTCGGGGGACTCCTGGGCGCTGCGGACCTGGTACCCGGTGCCCGGGGTGGTACCCACCGCGGCCTCCAACAACGACTTCGCACCCACGTTCACCACCGAACTCGCGAACAAGGACATCGGCCTGGCCATCAGCGCCGCCGAGGACACCGGCACGCCGCTGGAAATTGGCAAACATGTCCAGCAGCTCTTCCAGCGGCTCATCGACGCCGGTGACGCGGGCAAGGACTGCTCCATGATCATCAAGCTCGTGGACGGCTCGCTCCAGCCCGCCGACCGGACGCCGTCCAACTAACCACGCCGTCCAACGTAGACACGCCAACCAACCACGCCGCACGCACCGCAGGAAAAGAGACACCCTTGGAAACCATTCCGCACTACATCAACGGCGCCCGCGTCACCGATGCCGACCGCTTCGGTCCGGTCTTCAACCCCGCCACCGGCCAGCAGGAAAAGCAGGTGGCGCTCGCCTCAACGGCACGGACAGAAGAAGCCATCGCCGCAGCCCGCGCCGCGCTGCCGGCGTGGCGGGCCACCAGCCTGGCCAAGCGCACCACCATCTTCTTCAAGGTCCGCGAAATCCTCACCGAACGAAAGTCCGAGCTCGCCGCCATCCTCACCAGCGAGCACGGCAAGGTCCTCTCCGACGCCGAAGGTGAAATTGCCCGCGGCCTGGAGAACATCGACTTCGCCACGGGCCTGTCCCACATGCTCAAGGGTGAGCGCTCGGAGCAGGTCTCCAGCGGCATCGACGTGCACTCCGTCCGCCAGCCGGTGGGCGTGGTGGCGTGCATTACCCCGTTCAACTTCCCGGCCATGGTGCCGTTGTGGATGATCGGCAGCGCCCTGGCGTGCGGCAACACGGTGCTCCTGAAGCCCAGCGAGAAGGATCCATCGGCGGCCGTCTTCATCGCAGAGGCCTTCGCCGAGGCGGGCTTGCCGGCCGGGGTCCTGGACGTGGTCCAGGGGGACAAGGAAGCCGTCGACGTCCTGCTGGAGCACCCTGACGTGAAGGCAGTCAGCTTCGTCGGCTCCACCCCCGTGGCCCAGTCCATCTACAAGCGGGCAGCTGAGCACGGCAAGCGGGTGCAGGCCCTGGGCGGCGCGAAGAACCACATGGTGGTGCTTCCCGACGCCGACCTGGACATGGCTGCCGACGCGGCGGTTTCCGCCGCCTACGGTTCCGCCGGTGAACGCTGCATGGCAGTGAGCGTCCTGGTGGCCGTGGGCAACATTGCCGACGACCTGGTGAAGGCGATATCCAGCCGCATGGCGGACCTGAAGATCGGTGCGGGAACCGACCCCGCCTCCCAGATGGGCCCCTTGATCACCGCGGAGCACCGGGACCGGGTGGCATCCTACGTTTCAGGTGCCGAAGGCGAAGGGGCCACCGTGGTGGTGGACGGCCGCTCCCAGCAGTTCGATTCCAACGGGTTCTTTATCGGCGTCAGCCTGGTGGACCACGTCAAGCCGGGCATGAAGGTGTACGACGACGAGATCTTCGGCCCGGTCCTGTCCGTGGTCCGCGTCGACACCTACAGCGACGCGGTGCAGCTGGTCAATGACAACCAGTTCGGCAACGGAACGGCCATCTTCACCCGCGACGGCGGGGCGGCGAGGCAGTTCGAGTTCGACGTCGAGGCGGGCATGGTGGGCGTCAACGTCCCCATCCCGGTCCCGGTAGGAACGTTCTCGTTCGGCGGCTGGAAGAACTCGCTGTTCGGCGACACCCACATGTACGGTCCCGACAGCATCCGGTTCTACACCCGCGGCAAAGTAGTGACCACCCGCTGGCCGGACCCCTCAACCTCGGTGATCGACCTGGGCTTCCCGCAAGTGGACTAGGCACGACGACCAGGCACGTGGATAAAGCAACAACAGGCCGGGGACCGTCATTCGGTCTCCGGCCTGTTGTGTTGGGCTGTTAAGTCCCAGGGTGGCTAGCCGTTCATGATGTCGCCGCGGCGCTTCATGTACTCCTCCATGGACAGCTCACCGTTGCTGTACTGCTGGTCCAGCTCCGCGAGTTTCCGCGCCCGGTATCCTTGCGGGCCTGACGGCGGCGGGGGAGTGGCGGGTCCGGAAGGCTGCTCCGGTAGCTGCTGCTGGTACGGCTGTTGGGACGGCTGCTGGAAGGGCGGCTGCTGGGGCTGCCGCTGGAACGGCGGTTCCTGCGGAGCCCCGTAACGGGGGTCCGTCATGGGCGGCTGACCGTACTGGTTCGGGATGGGCGGCTCGCCGTGCTGGCCGGCCCGGCGGAAGCCGCCGGAGAAGTAGTCCTGCTGGGTGTACCCGTCGCGCGGCTGGTTGCTCTGCGGCCCGGCGGAACCGGGGAATTGGCCATAGCCAGGAAACTGGTTGGAACCCGGGAACTGGTTCGAGCCGGGAAATTGGTTCGGACCCGGAAACTGGCCGGGCAGGCCCTGGTTCCGGTCCCGCCGCGCCATGGAGCGCCGGTATGCCCGCATGGCCATGGGGACAACGAAGGACAGGATGATGATCCAGAAAAACAAGCTGCTCACGGTGGCGCGCCTCTCGTGTATTGTCCTTCCAGCCTAACCCCGGGAGGCCTTAGCGGCGGCTGGGCTCAGAAGTTCCCAGCGGACCCTCGCCGGAACCCAGCGGGACGCCCGGGCCAAAGATGGGACCCGGCGTCGGACGCTTTGCCATGACGCCGTCACCCGAGGACTGGCGCCGCAGCCGGCGCAGCACCCACGGGACAAAGTATTCGCGCGCCCACACGAAGTCCCCGCTCCGGGCCTCCCGCCACGTGCGCGGCGGCAGCGGCTTGGGCTGAAGCGGTTCCAGCGAATGCTGCACGTTCAGCGCGTCCAGCACCATGGCGGCAATGGTGTGGTGCCCCAAGGGGGAGAAGTGCAGGCGGTCCTGGTCCCACATTTGCGGGTCGCTCAGCTGCCGCAGCGACCACATGTCCGCGATGACTGCGTCATGGCGGGCTGCCACCGTCCGCAGGTTCTCGTTGTAAATGGCCACCTTGCTGCGGATCCTGCCCAGCACCGAGGAGCCTGTGTCCGGCCCGTTGAACAGCACCACCGTGGCGCCGCCCATGGACAGGATCTGGACCACGGAATCGAGTTTCTCGGCCAGCGCGTCAGGGTCGCCGCCGGGGCGGATGAGGTCGTTCCCGCCGGCGGACAGGGTGACCAGGTCCGGTTTCAGCTCCAGGGCCGGGGCCAGCTGCTGGTCCACGATCTGCTGCAGCAGCCTGCCGCGGACGGCAAGGTTGGCGTACGCGAAATCCGGCTGGGTGCGGCCCAGCTCTTCTGCAACGCGGTCGGCCCAGCCGCGGTGTCCGCCGGGGCTCGAGGGTTCGGGGTCGCCGATGCCCTCGGTGAAGGAATCGCCCATCGCCACATACCGGGTCCAGGGGTGGGATCCGGAGTGGGCGGGCGGGGTCTGGATGGCACTTGCGTCAGTCACGGTCCCTATCCTGCCTTTCACCTCTCTGGCTACGCCAACGTAGGTTGTTACCTACAAGTAACTGGTAAGAATGGAAACCATGACTGACGCCGAAGTATTTCCTGCCCCCGTTGTCCTGTGGTCCCATCCGGAAGACCAGCGCGCCGGCAAGCCGCTGCTGGTGCTGCTCCACGGCTACGGCGCCAACGAGCAGGACCTGCTCAGCCTGGCCGACCTGCTGCCCGGGGACTTCGCCGTCGCCTCGCTGCGGGCGCCCATCGCCATGGGCCCCGGCTTCACCTGGTTCCCGCTGACGGCCTCGATCGAATACTCCCTGGAACGGGTCAAGAAGGCTTCGGCCTACGCGCTGGAGTGGATCGACACCATCCGCGTGGGCCACCCGTCGGTGACCCTGCTCGGCTTCTCCATGGGCATGGCGATGGCCACCACGCTCCTCCGCCAGCGGCCCACGGACTTCGCCGCCGTCGTCGGACTGTCAGGTTTCGTGGTGGACGCCGCCGGCGACCCCACCTTCAAGGACGCGGAGCTGGACGGAACCGTGCCCATGTTCTGGGGCCGGGACCAGCAGGACCCCGTGATCACCCAGGACAAGGTCGAGTTCACCATGGGCTGGGTGCGCAAGCACGTCAAGCTCACCAAGGTGCTCTACACCGGGATGTGGCACGGCATCAACCAGCAGGAAATCGGTCATGTGGGCGAATTCCTCACCCATGAGGTGCTGAACAAGTAAAAGGTACGACGGCGGCGCGCCAGTCCCAGCGGCTGGTTCAGTCCGCCCCGGCTGCGGGTCAGGCCTCCGGCGCGACTACCCGGACGCTCTGGCCGTTGACCGTGACGGTGTCTCCGTTGTGCAGCTGGCGGCCGCGGCGGTCATCGATCCCGCCGTTGACCTTGACCAGCCCGTTCTTGATGAGCTCCGCCGCCTCCACCCCGTCCTCAACGAGGTTGGCGAGCTTCAGCAGCTGGCCGAGCCGGATCATGCTGTCGCGGATGGGGACGTCCTCAATGGGGTTGCTCATAGAGCAATAATGCCTGAACTAAGGTGGATTCAATGACCTCCCCTTCCCGCCTGCCGGCACTCGCAGGCCTGCCCCTGGCCGTGGGTTCCGGCCTGGCCATTCCCGTCCAGGGCCGCATCAACGGGGCGCTGGGCGCCCGCCTCAATGACGGAATCGCAGCGGCGGCCGTGAGCTTCAGCACAGGCCTGCTGGTCATGATCGTCATTTCCCTGGTCCTGCCGCGGGGACGGGCCGGCCTGGCCGCCATCATCCCGGCGGTCCGCAACCGCGCCTTTCCCCGCATCTATGTGGTGGCCGGTGCCATCGGTGCGTTGTTCGTCTTTGCCCAGTCCTTCACTGTGGGCATCCTCGGTGTGGCACTTTTCACCGTGGCCACCGTCACCGGACAGACTGTCAGCGGCCTGCTGGTGGACCGGCTGGGGATCGGGCCGGCTGGAAAGAAATCCGTCACCGGCATCCGCATCATTGGCTGCATCCTGACCATCGCCGCCGTCGCGTGGGCCGTGTCGCCCCGGTTCAGCAGCGGTGGCTCAGGGGACGGGGCCGCCGAGTTGCTGGTTCCCATCCTGCTGCCGGTAGCGGCGGGGTTCCTCATGAGCTTCCAGCAGGCCATGAACGGCACCGCCACCCTCCACTACGGCACTCCCATTGCCGCCACGCTGGTCAACTTCGTGGCCGGCTGCACGGTGCTATGGGCCGCCTTGGCCGTGAAGCTCGCGGTTGCCGGCCCCGCCAACCCGCTGCCGGGGGAGTGGTGGTACTACCTTGGCGGTCCCATGGGCTGCGTGTTTATTGGCCTGGGCGCCCTCCTGGTCCGCAGCCTGGGCGTACTGGTCACCGGGCTGGGCATGATCGCGGGCCAACTGCTCGGTTCGCTGGCCCTGGACCTGGCGCTGCCCGCCCCGGGCACCGTCGTGGCCCCGGCCACTGTGCTGGGGACCCTGCTCACGCTCGGCGCCATCGTCCTGGCAACCCTGCCGTGGCCACGGGGCGCGCTGCGCAGGCAGCGGCCGGTACGCTAGGACACAAGCTTTTCCACGATCTTCCTTCATCCGCCCGAACCGCTGCCCTGCGCCCCAGGTGCAAAGCAGTGCCGGGCCTGACAACCCGCGGACCGCACCCAGCGGCCCTGTAGAAATTGGAGTTACCCCATGGCAGCAAAATCCGTCCTCGACCAGGTCATTTCCCTCTCCAAGCGGAGGGGCTTCGTGTTCCAGGCCGGTGAGATCTACGGCGGTTCACGCTCTGCCTGGGATTACGGCCCCCTCGGTGCCGAGCTGAAGGAAAACATCAAGCGCCAGTGGTGGCAGTCCGTGGTCCGCGGCCGCGAGGACGTGGTGGGCCTGGACTCCTCCGTGATCCTGCCCCGCCAGGTATGGGAAGCCTCCGGCCACGTGGAAGTGTTCTCCGACCCCCTGGTGGAATGCCTCTCCTGCCACAAGCGCTACCGGGCCGACCACCTCGAGGAAGAATACGAGGAAAAGAAGGGCCGGCCTGCCGAGAATGGCCTGAAGGACATTGCCTGCGCCAACTGCGGCACCCGCGGCCAGTGGACCGAACCGCAGGAGTTCTCCGGCCTGCTCAAGACCTACCTGGGGCCGGTGGCCAGCGAGGAGGGCCTGCACTACCTGCGCCCCGAAACCGCGCAGGGCATCTTCGTGAACTTCAACAACGTGCTCACCACCTCGCGGAAGAAGCCGCCGTTCGGCATCGGCCAGATCGGCAAGTCCTTCCGCAACGAGATCACGCCCGGAAACTTCATTTTCCGCACCCGCGAGTTCGAGCAGATGGAGATGGAGTTCTTCGTCGAGCCCGGCACCGATGAGGAATGGCACCAGTACTGGATGAAGGAGCGCATGGCTTGGTACACCGGCCTGGGCATCCGCGAGGAGAACCTGCGGTTCTACGAGCACCCCAAGGAAAAGCTGAGCCACTACTCCAAGGGCACCACGGACATCGAGTACCGCTTCGGTTTCCAGGGCTCGGAGTGGGGCGAGCTGGAAGGCATCGCCAACCGCACCGACTTCGACCTCTCCACCCACGCCAAGGCCTCCGGCACGGACCTGAGCTACTTCAACCAGGCCACCAACGAGCGCTACACCCCGTACGTCATCGAGCCCGCGGCCGGCCTGACCCGTTCCTTCATGGCGTTCCTGGTGGATGCCTACACCGAGGACGAGGCCCCCAACGCCAAGGGCGGCGTGGACGTGCGCACGGTGCTGAAGCTTGACCCGCGCCTGGCGCCGGTCAAGGCCGCCGTGCTGCCGCTAAGCCGCAACGAGGACCTGTCCCCGAAGGCCAAGGCCCTGGGCGCGCAGCTGCGGAAGAACTGGAACATCGACTTCGACGACGCCGGCGCAATCGGCCGCCGCTACCGCCGCCAGGACGAGATCGGAACCCCGTTCTGCATCACCGTTGACTTCGATACCCTCGAGGACCAGGCCGTCACCATCCGCGAGCGGGACACCATGAGCCAGGAACGCGTCTCCCTGGACAAGGTGGAAGGCTACCTGGCCGCACGGCTGGTCGGCGCCTGAGCATGGCCATCGAATACCGCGAATGGCGGGACGGCGACGACCTTGCCCTGCTGGAAATCTGGGGCGGTCCGGAGACCGCCCAGGCCCGCCAGTTCCGCGGCGCCCTCGCCGTGTCTTCCAACGGCGGGAACGGCACCCCGTGGCGCCGCTGCATTGTGGCCGAGGACGTTGTTGACGGTGTCGGCATCCCCGTCGCAGCCGGCGTCGTCTATGAAGCCTCCCTGCACCCGGAACGCCTGTGGACGTACGTTGAAGTGGCGCGGGACCACCGCCGCAACGGCATCGGTGCCACCCTCCTCGCCATGCTGCGGCGCGAGGCCGGCCACGCGCCGTCGGGCGTTTCCAAGCTCCGCGCCAAGGTGGAACCGGGAAGCCCCGGTGCTGCGTTCGCCGAAGCCGCCGGGCTGGCACCCATCCAGCGTTCCCGGCTGGTCATCGTGGAGCCGGGAGCCCTGCGGCTGCCCGTTTTCCCGGACAAGGACCACGGCGGCCGCCCCATCGACGGTGAGAACGCCGGTTCCGACATCGTCATGGACCTGGCCACCGGCTCGGTGGAACTGACTGACGTGGTGGGCCGCTACTACACCTCCATCCACGGCTGGGACTCCCCGGGGGTCCTCTCCGTGGGCCAGGTGCAGAAGCTGTTCCTGGACGAGCTCACCGGTGCACACGGTGCCATCGTGCTCCGCGCCCAGCCGGAATCCGCGTTCGGCCAGGGGGTGTCGCCGAGCAAGAAGGGCCGCATCCGGGCGTTCGCGGTCAGCTACGCCGCTCCCGCCGGGCCTGACGACGCACCCCATACAGACGGCGCCGGGAGCGCAGGCCAGGAGACGCCCACGGACGTCTTCGTCGGCCACGAGCCCTCGCTTGCCGCGGACGACGCTGCCGAGGCGGTACGGGACATGCTCGCCCTGATTGCCTACCAGCACCCGGTCATGCTGGAACTGGACGATTCCATGACGGCCCTGCGCGCCGCCGTCGAGCCTCTCCTGGAGAGCGGCAAAGCCCGGCTGGCGGCCGCCGAGACCCTGGTGGTCTCAGACTAGGTCACTTCCGGCCCCAACGATGGCGCCACGTGCCGTTCCCGGACGGTACGTGGCGCCGTCGTTTAAGCCGGCCGGCTACTTGGTGCGGGGAGCACGACGGCGGCCCGCGGCTGCGTCGGCAGCGTCCAGCAGTTGCCGCTCGGCGTCTGTTGGTGCACCGCCGCCCAGCCGTGCCGGCACCCACCATGCCCCAGGTTCCGGCCGAAGCGGAAAGTCGGCGATGCAGCGGTCGATTCCCGCTTGCAGCGTGCCGCGCAAAGCTTCCGTTGCCGCCTCAACGTCAACGCCGGCCGGAAATACCACCGGCGCGTCCACATAGACCCGGACCGGCGCCCGCCAGCTGCGGCGGAGGGAAAAGCCGTGCCCCCGGGTCAAGATGCGGTGGGCGCCCCAGATGGATACCGGAATGACCGGAACGCCCGCCTCCGCCGCCATCCGGACAGCCCCCGTGCGGCATTCGCGGACAGTGAAGCTCCTGCTGACCCCCGCCTCGGGGAACACAGCCAGGTATTCGCCTTCCCGCAGCCTGGCCACGGCAGCGGCGTAAGCGTCTGCGCGGCCCGTATATCCCACCACCACGTGGCCGCTGGCGCTGATGGCAGGGCCTGCCAGCCAATGGTCCGCCGCTCCCTGGTGGACCAGGAACCGCAGCTGGGCCCGTGCGCGGCGCCACAGGAGGAGTTCGACCACCGCAAAATCCACGTAGCCGAAGTGCGTCACGGCGAAAACCGCTCCGTCTCCGCGGACGGCCGTCCGGGAGGGACCGCGGGCCGGTCCCTGTGCTGGCAGGTGCTCCAGCCCGGTGGCTTGAATGTCCAGTTGCAGGGCCCAGCGCAGGAACTGGCCCGTGCGGACGATCAGGCGGTAGAAGCGGTCGTTGGCCGGGGGACGCCAGGGCACAGGAACGGCCTACAGGGTGACGTGGACGGAGGACTCGGGAAGCAGTTCCGTGAAGGCGCGGGACGGCTGGACGCCGGCGCCCGTGCTCTCGGCGAAGGACTTAATGACGAACCCGGTGGCCAACGTCTGCCACACGCGGACCTTCCGCAGCATGAAGTGCCCCACGCCCTTGAGTGACACGTACTGCATACTCGCGGCGTCCGCGGAAGCCCGGCGGGCGAAGGCGAGCGACTGCGAGGGGCTGGTCATGTGGTCGGTGGTGCCGTGGATGATGAGGACTTTCCTGTCGGTGACCCTGTCCGCCGGGGTTTCCGGGCCCAGCCAGGGCGCCAGCGCCACCACGGCCTCCACCTGCGGGTGGTCTGCCGCGCACACGGCGGTCAGCCCGCCCATGGAGTGGCCCAGCAGGAAAACGGGAACGTCGGGGTGGCGTTCCGCGATCTGCTGCAGGGCCCACCGGGCGTCCTGCAGCGGTGACATGTCCGGGCCGTTCCAGCCGCGGACGCTGTTGCGCAGGGACCAGACAGCCAATCCGTGTTTCCGGCCGGCACGGTGCAGGTGCCTGGCGAAAGGGATCATCCTGGCCGGGCTTAGGTGCCGTGCCTCCACCGGTTCCCGGCTGTGGGCCTTGCCGCCGTGCAGGACCAGGACCACGCCTTTGGTGCTGCCGGATGCTTCCAGGACGCTCAGCACCGGCCGGTGGGCGGGAAGAAGGGGCGTCTGCCCGGCACGCACCGCGCCGCTGTCCGGTGTCCCGTTAGTACCGGTCCCGGCCCCATTAGTACCGGTTCCCCTGCTGCCGGCCCCCTGTGCACCACGGTTGTCCATGCCTGGTTCCTCCCCATCCCGATGGTCCATTTATAAACCCTAAGGCGCCGCACGTAGAGTTCAACCATGAGGTTGTACTGCTGATGGGCGCCGGTCACTCCCACTCTTCCTTGGATCATTCGGAGCCGACGCCCCAGGCGATGGCTGCCCGCAGCAAAGCGAACCGGATCCTGGCTGCGGTGCTCATTCCGTTGGCGCTGCTGACCCTGGCCGGGATGGCCGCGCTGTGGCCGTCCGGCAGCAAGGAGGGGGTCTCGCTCGCCAACCCGTACTCCACCGCCCCCGGGGTCACCTTCGATACCGGTACCATCCAGAACGTGGTCACCGGGAGCTGCATGGACGCCAGCCAGCAGGGAACCGGGCAACAGGGGACAAACCAGCAGGGAAACGGGCAACCCGACACCGGCCAGCAGCAAACAGGCCAACAGGGCCCGCAGCAGGCGCCCGGCAAGGGCTCGGACTGCACCTTCGCCTTCACCGAGCCGGACAAGGGCGGCAGCCCGGTGAAGGTGGTCATCAACCCTGACGTGGCCTCATCCCATGGGGTGAAGTCCGGCGACCAGATCCGGTACCTGAACCTGTCAAACGCCCAGGGTGCCACGGGGTCGCAGGGGTCGCCGGCCTACATCTTCGTGGACTTCGTCCGGACCATGCCCATTGTCCTGCTCGCCGTCCTCTACGCCGTGGTGGTCATCGCCGTCGCCAGGTGGCGGGGGCTCCGGGCCCTGATCGGGCTGGTCGGCGCATATTTCGTGCTGGCAAACTTCCTGCTCCCGGGCCTGGTGGAAGGAAAACCGCCGCTGCTGCTGGCCTTGGTGGGATCCACCGTGATCATGATCGGGGTGCTGTACTTCGCCCACGGATTCTCCGCGCGCACCTCCACGGCACTCCTGGGCACCATCTTCGGGCTGGCCATCACGGCGCTGCTGGCCGCCTGGGCCACGGACGCCGCCAACCTGGCCGGCGTGGGCAGCCACGACGCCGCCACCCTGGTGAATACGTCCTCCAACATCTCCATCTCCGGCGTGATTCTCTGCGGACTCATCATCTCCGGCCTGGGCGTCCTCAACGACGTCACCATCACCCAGTCCTCGGCCGTGTGGGAGCTCTACGAACTGGCACCCGCCAGCAGCGCCCGGAAGCTGTTCACCTCCGCCATGCGGATCGGCCGCGACCACATCGCCTCCACGGTGTACACCATCGCCTTCGCCTACGCGGGCGCCGCACTGCCCATCCTGATCATCGTCATGCTTTACGACCGGCCCCTGATGGACACCCTCACCAGCGCCGAACTGTCCGAGGAAGTCATCCGGACGCTCGTGGGTTCCATCGGGCTGGTCCTGGCCATCCCGGTCACCACCCTCATCGCCGTGCTCGTGGTCAAGGCGACCGGCATCAACGCAGCAGGACCCAGTGCAGCTGGACCCAAAGCAGCAGGGGCCGGCGCGTCGGGTCCCAGTGCAGCAGGGGCCGGCGTGGCCGACGACGGCGGGCACAGCCACGCGGACGACGTCGCGGACACCGGGGCGCTCGCCGCAGCCGCCCTTGAGGAACGCAGCCGGCGCACCGCCGTCGAACCCGGTGTCCTGCCCGCGGAAGAGACCGCCACCCGCCGGGGCCGGCGGGCGGCCCGCGGCTGACCTGCATATAAACCGGCGGCGGGGCCTGCCTTCACGGCCTTCGCCGGGTTACTGGTAGTCGGCCAGCCAGAGGTCCGGGCCGAAGACTTCGTACTGGATGTCCTTCGCCCGCACTCCTGCGCCCACCAGGGCGGTCCGCACCGCCTGCATGAAGGGCATGGGGCCGCAGAGGTAATACTCGGCGTCGGACGGCAACTGGACGTCCTTGATGTTCATGAATCCGGAATGCACGCTGCCATCGGTGGAAGAGCCCCCGCCGTCCGGGTTGAGGAACCAGGCATGGAGGGAAGCATCGGAAAGCGCGGTGAGGTCGGCCGTGACCTGGTTCCGCAGTGCAAACGAGGCAGGGGAGTCGGCCGCGTGCAGGAACAGGACCTTCCGCTGGGAGCCGGACTTGACCAGGTGGGACAGCATGCCGGCCATGGGCGTGATTCCGATGCCCGCGCTCGCCAGCACCACGGGCCGGTCAGTGTATTCCAGCACCACATCGCCGAAGGGCGCTGAGAGGGTGACCTCGTCACCCACGTTGACGTGGTCGTGCAGGAGGCTTGACATCTCACCGTCCGGCGCACCCTCGCTGCGCACGCGCTTGACGGCGAACCGCCGGTGCTGCCCGTCGTCGGCCTGGGTGAGGCTGTACTGGCGCGGCTGCAGGACACCGTCGGGCATCTGCATGCGGATGGTGACGTACTGTCCCGGCAGCGACGGCTTAACCTCCCTCTCGTCGGTCCGCTCCACCACGAAACTGACAACGTCGTCGGTTTCCTGGATCTTTTCGGCCACCCGCCAGGTACGCCAGACAGTTTCCGGGCTCAGCCGGACCGCGTCATAGAGCCCGCGTTCCTTGTTGATGAGCATGTTGGCCATGAGCCAGTAGACCTCATCCCAGGCCGCGGCCACCTCGGGTGTCACCGCGTCGCCCAGGACGTCCACAATGGCCCACATCAGGTTGTCGTGCACCACCTGGTACTGCTCAGGACTCAGGCCCAGGGAGACGTGCTTGTGCGAAATCCGGGACAGCAGATGGTCCGGCAGGTGGGTGGGGTCGTTGACCAGGAAGCCGGCGAACGCGGCAACCGAACCGGCCAGCGCCTGCTGCTGCCGGCCATCAGCCTGGTTGCCGCGGTTGAACAGGCCGTTGAGCAGTTCGGGGTGTTCGCCGAACATGTGCTTGTAGAAACGGGAGGCGATCTCCTGGATATGTTCGCCGACGACGGGAAGGGTCGCCTGGATCACGGGGTAAGCGGTGTCGGAAAGCATGGGCAAGTCTCCTTCAAACGTCCTGGCTGGTTGTCCGTCCCCGCGCCACGCTAACAGCCGTCCGAAACCGGGGACAGGTACTTTGGCACTGGACTGGATCCCCGATTTGCCCGGCTTTGCAACAATGGACAGGTGACTGTTGCTGCAACTCCTCCCGCCCCCAAGCTGGAACTCCCGCCCCTGAAGCTGGGACCCATCACGGTGGACACCCCCGTGATCCTGGCTCCCATGGCCGGCATCACCAACTCCGCCTTCCGCAGGCTCTGCCGTGAGTATGGCGGCGGCATGTACGTGGCGGAGATGGTCACTTCCCGCGCGCTGGTGGAGCGGACACCCGAATCCCTCCGCATCATTTCGCACGACGACGACGAAAAGGTCCGCTCCGTCCAGCTGTACGGCGTGGACCCCGGCACGGTCGGCGCTGCCGTCCGGATGCTCGTGGAGGAAGACCGGGCTGACCACATTGACCTCAACTTTGGCTGCCCCGTCCCCAAGGTGACCCGGCGGGGCGGCGGCTCGGCCCTGCCCTGGAAGATCGATCTCTTCACCTCGATCGTGCAGACCGCCGTCAAGGAAGCCTCCAAGGGCAACATCCCGCTGACCATCAAGATGCGCAAGGGGATCGACGACGACCACCTCACGTACCTCGACGCCGGCCGGATCGCCCGCGACGCCGGTGTCGCCGCCGTCGCGCTCCACGGCCGGACAGCCGCGCAGTTTTATTCGGGCAAGGCCGACTGGTCCGCCATCGCCCGCCTCCGCGAAGCCCTGCCGGACATTCCGGTGCTGGGCAACGGCGACATCTGGTCGGCTGAGGACGCCGTCCGGATGGTCCGCGAAACCGGCGTGGACGGCGTGGTGGTGGGCCGCGGCTGCCAGGGGCGGCCCTGGCTGTTCGGCGACCTGCAGGCCGCGTTCGAAGGCAGCGACGTCCGGCACCGCCCCAACCTCCGCCAGGTGGCCGAAGGCGTGTACCGCCACGCTGAACTGATGGTGGAAACCTTCGGTGACGAGGGCAAGGCCCTGCGGGAGATCCGCAAGCACATCGCCTGGTACTTCAAGGGCTACGTGGTGGGCGGGGAACTGCGCACCCGGCTGGCCCTGGTGACGAGCCTTGAGGTGCTCCGGGACACGCTGGCCGAACTGGACCTGGACTCGCCCTACCCCGGCGTGGACGCCGAGGGCCCCCGCGGCCGCGCCGGCTCGCCGAAAAGGCCCGCCCTGCCCAAGGACTGGCTGGACTCCCGGGCGCTCAACGAGGACCAGTCCAAGGACATTGCGGCCGCAGAGCTGGACGTTTCCGGTGGCTGACGCATCCCTGGCCGGACACCCGCCCGCGGGCACCCCCACCGCAGCCCTGGCACTGCCGGGCTACGACACGCACGATTCCGCCCGCTGGGTGGAGGAGCCGCCCAAGAGCACGTACCGCTCCGACTTTGAGCGGGACCGCGCCCGGGTTCTGCACTCGTCGGCCCTCCGCCGGCTGGGCGCCAAGACCCAGGTGGTGGCACCGGACACCGACGACTTCGTCCGCACCCGCCTCACCCACAGCCTGGAAGTAGCACAGGTGGGCCGCGAACTGGGCCGCGCCCTGGGCTGCGATCCGGATGTAGTGGACACCGCCTGCCTCAGCCACGACCTCGGCCACCCGCCTTTCGGCCACAACGGCGAATCGGCCCTGAACGAGGTGGCCCACGCCATCGGCGGCTTCGAAGGCAACGCCCAGACCCTCCGGCTGCTCACCCGGCTCGAACCCAAGGTCCTCGCGGCCGACGGCAGGCCCGCCGGACTGAACCTCACCCGCGCCAGCCTTGACGCGGCGTCGAAATACCCCTGGTCAGCGCTGGAAGCACCGGTGATCCACGGGCAGCGGACCAGCAAGTTCGGCGCCTACGAGGACGATCTCCCCATCTTTAACTGGATCCGCGAAGGTGCCCCGGAACGCCGGACCTGCCTCGAAGCCCAGGTCATGGACTTGGCGGACGACATCTCCTATTCGGTGCACGACGTGGAAGACGCGATCGTCGCCGGCCACTTCCAGCTGCGCTGGATGGACAACCCGGACCACCGCGCACGCGTGGTGGGCTACGCCAAGCAGTGGTACCTGCCGCACAACGACCCCGCCGCCATTGACGCAGCCCTCGCCCGGCTGGAAGCCACAGACGTCTGGGTGCGCGAGGCCGACGGCAGCCGCAAATCCATGGCGGCGCTGAAGAACATGACCAGCCAGCTGATCGGCCGGTTCTGCCAGAGCGCCCTGGAAACCACCCGCGCCGTGTACGGGCCGGAAAACCTGACCCGCTACAGCGCCGAACTGATGGTTCCCGACGAAACCGTCATGGAGATCGCGGTGATGAAGGGCCTGGCCACCACCTTCGTGATGACCACAGAGCACCGGCAACCCATCTACGAGCGGCAGCGGGAAGTGCTCCATGCCCTGGTGACCGCCCTCAGCGCCACGGGTGACCGGCACCTGGAGCCGATGTTCGCAGCGGACTGGCGGGCGGCGGACGACGACGGCGCGCGCCTTCGCGTGGTCATCGACCAGGTGGCGTCACTCACCGATGGATCGGCCCTGGCCATGTACGAGCGCCTGGTGGGGAGCCTGCCCTCGCTCTGGTGACCCGCCGTTGGTTCCCGCCCGGACGTCCGCCCGATCAACAGCTTCCTTAAAGCATCTACACAGGAACGAAGCGCACCATGGGAGGAAAGACAGGCCGCTAGGAACGGGAGCTGGTCATGAGTACTCGCAGCAGGGGCAAGCGCCTCGCCACCGGGATCACCGCGGCCGTGGGTGTTGGCAGCTTCGCCGCTGCCGGGGTCGCGGCAGCTGCCGTGTACGCCGCAACGCCGTCTGTCATCGCCAGGACCACTCCAGCCACGGACACCAGCACGCAGGGAAGCACCCCCAAATCCGGTGCTGCCCGCTCCGATGACGACGACTACGGGACCCGCCAGGACAGCAGCCCCCGCCGCTCCAAGAGCTACGGCAATTACGGCAGCACCACGCCGGTCCAGCCAGGCAGCGGGGGTACCGTCCACGGCCGGTCCTCGGGGTCCTGACGTGGCACGTTCCGCTATGGCAGGTCCCGGTGCCCCGGCTACCAGGACCGCAGGGCGCACAGCACCCGCTGGGTGCACACCCCCGGAAGACACAGCACCCCCGCAAGGGCCAGCGTCCTCGGAAGGCACACCGTCCCCGAAAGGCACAGCATCCCCGCAAGACACAGCGCAAACCCGCTGGACTGTGTGGGGGCTTGAGGCCTCGGTCACGGTCACGGAACCGGCACTGCTTGGCGCGGCGGGGGACATTGTCCGGAATGCCGTGGCGGAGGTTGACCTCGCCTGCAGCCGCTTCCGGGAAGATTCGGAACTGATGAGGCTCCAGCCCCAGATGGCGCGGGGTGTCAGCATCAGCCCCATGTTCCGGCTGCTCCTTGAACGTGCCCTGGACGCTGCCCGGATGACCGGCGGCGACGTTGACCCCACTCTCGGCGCCGATCTGGCCGCGTTGGGCCACGGCCCGGGAACGCAGGGCAGTCCGGGGCTCACCAGCGTGCCGGTACCGCCGCAGCCTGTGTCATCCCAGCCGGTACCGCAGCACCCTCTACCGGCACCCCGGGCACCCGGCTGGTCCCGCCTCAAGCTTGGTGCCGGGACCCTCACTGTGCCGGCCGACCTCCGCTTGGACCTGGGGGCGTCGGCAAAGGCTGTCGCGGCCGATCTTGCCGCCGCAGGTGCCTCCCGGGAGCTGGGCTGCGGGGTGCTCGTGGGCCTGGGCGGTGACCTGGCCAGCGCCGGGCCCGGACCGCACGAGGACGGCAGGCCCGGCCACTGGCAGATCATGGTGCAGGACCTTCCTGCCGATCCTGCCCAGTACATCTCTCTGGCCCCGGGGTTCGCCGTGGCCACGTCCAGTACGCAGAAACGCCGCTGGAAGCACCAGGGGACGCAGGTCCACCACATCCTTGATCCCCGCTTTGGCCTCCCCGCCGAGCCGGTCTGGCGTTCGGTGAGTGTCGCAGCGCCCACCTGCCTGGAAGCGAACGCTTTCAGTACCGCGGCCATTGTCCGCGGCTTCGCTGCCATGGACTGGTTCCGGACCGAAGGCATTACTGCCCGGCTGGTGGACAGCCGGGGCAGGGTCGCCACCACTGGCGGCTGGCCGGCGGAAACCTGCAACCCCGGTGGGAGCACCGGGGAAAGCATTACTCCCGGGGGTGGCGGCCATGGATGAGGCGATGTGGGCGTTCGGCCGGGTCAGCGGGTTTGTGTCCCTGGCACTCTTCACCGCGTCGGTGCTGCTGGGCATCCTCAACCGGTCCGGCCGCCCCCTGTTGGTGCTGCCCCGGTTCTCCATCAGCCTCCTGCACCGGAACATCGCACTGCTCGCCGCGGTGTTCCTCGGACTGCATGTGGGCTCCCTGCTCCTTGACTCCTTTGCCAAGCTGAACCCGGTGGACATCGTGGTGCCCTTCCTGGGCTCCTTCCAGCCGTTCTGGCAGGGGCTGGGCACCGTGGCGCTGGACCTTGTCCTGGCCGTGGTGGTGACGGGCCTGCTGCGGCACCGGATCGGGCAGCGCAGTTTCAAGGCCGTGCACTGGCTCAGCTATGGCGTCTGGCCGGTGGCGATGGCGCACGCGTTGGGCAACGGCACTGACGTCTCCAGCGGCTGGTTCCTCCTGCTGGCCGCGGCGTCCGCGGTGGCCGTTGCCGCGGCCCTGCTGTGGCGGCTGAGCCCCTCCTTCCTCGAAACCTCCCACGCCCGGCAAGGAAACCTCCCGTGAGCCACGCCAAGGACACCTACCCGACGACGCCCCTTCACGCCGTACAGGACAACAAGCGGCAGGAACCGCGGCTCCTGGCAGCAGGCCCTGACGCAGGCTGGGAACAGCACCTCGACACCTTCGGGCCCTGGGACCCGCACGCTGCGGGAGCCGGACTGCTGGAGGCGCTCGCCGAGGCTGGACTGACCGGCCGGGGCGGAGCCGCTTTCGAAACCTGGCGCAAAGCCACTGCCGCTGCCGGGTCCGGCCGGAAGGGTTTGTTTACGGCCCGGCCGGTGGTGATCGCCAACGGCGCCGAGGGCGAACCGCTCAGCTTCAAGGACCGCACCCTCCTTGCCCACGCGCCCCACCTGGTCATCGACGGGCTGGCCGCCATGGCCGCGGCCCTGGGCGGCGCAAGCATGTATGTCTACGCGCCGGCGGCCGGCCTGCCCCGCGTGCAGCAGGCCGTCGGCGAACGCCCCCGGGGCAACCGGATCCGGGTAGTGCAGGCACCCGAAACCTTCATCTCCGGCGAGTCGAGCGCCGTCGTCAATATGATCGGCAACGGCAGCGCTGTCCCCACCGACCAACGCCGGCGCCTCAGCGAATCCGGCCTCAACGGCCGGCCAACACTGGTGGTCAACGTCGAAACCCTCGCCCAGGTTGCCCTGATCGCCCGTTACGGGGCGCAGTGGTTCCGCCAGGCGGGCACCGCGACGGATCCGGGCACCCGGCTGGTGTCCGTTTCCGGGCCTGCCCCGGTACGGGATGTGGTGCTGGAGGTGCCCGGCGGTGCGCAGCTTTCGGCGGTCCTGCAGGAAGCGGGCATGGACCCTGCCGCCTTGTCCGCCGTCCTGGTGGGCGGCTACCACGGCCGGTGGGTGCGGCCCGCGGCGCACGCGCTTTCACCCGTGGGGCCGCCGGACCGGACCGCCCGGCCGGGCGCAGGAGTGATCCATGCCCTGGATCTGCGGACCTGCGGGATCCAGGCGACGGCCCGGATCGTCAGCTACCTTGCGGACCAGTCCGCCAGGCAGTGCGGGCCCTGCATGTTCGGACTTCCGGCCATGGCGTCCGTCCTCAACAGGATCGCCGGAGGGGAAACGAATCCACGCCTTGCCTCCGAACTGGACCGGCTGGGGAGGCTGGTCTCCGGGCGGGGCGCGTGCAGGCACCCGGAGGGGACCACCGGGCTGGTCAGCAGTGCCCTGGAGGTCTTCGCCGCAGACTTCCGCGCCCACCTCTCCGGATACTGCACAGGCCCGGGGGGCGCAGCAGCATGAAGACGCACCTGCATATCGACTGGACCAGCTGCGACGGCCGCGGCCTGTGTGCCGAACTGCTTCCCGGCGTGCTGGACCGGGACGACTGGGGGTACCCCGTGGCGCGCGGGAAGGCAGGCCGCGACAGGACCGACGTTCCGCTGCGCGACGCAGACCGGGAAGCCGCACAGGAGGCAGTCTTCCTCTGCCCCAAGCTGGCCCTCAGCCTGCTCGACGGGAGGACACCGGAACCGGGGACGCGGGTGCCCGGGCAGTGACGCCTGGCCGGTGACACTAAGATTGCTGTGTGGCTGGGCTGATTAAACGTGAAGATATTGACGAAGTACGCCAGCGCACGGACATCAAGGAAGTGGTTGACGGCTACGTCACGCTCAAGGGCGCCGGGCTGGGAACCTTCAAGGGCCTGTGCCCCTTCCATGACGAGCGCTCGCCGTCCTTCACTGTCCGTCCCCAGGTAGGCCGTTACCACTGCTTCGGTTGCGGCGAGGACGGCGATGTCATCGCCTTCGTCCAAAAGCAGGACCACAGCTCCTTCCAGGAAGCCGTGGAGAAGCTCGCGTCCAGGATCGGCTACGAGCTCCGCTACGAAGACGGTGGAACCGGCCCCAACCGCGAGGAAGTGGGCCGCCGGCAGCGGCTGCTGGACGCCCATAAGATTGCGGACGAATTCTTCCGTGCCCAGATGCTCACGCCCGGTGCCGCAACGGCCCGCAACTTCCTCTTTGGCCGTGGCTTCGACCGGGCCGCCGCGGAACATTTTGGCTGCGGCTACGCTCCCCAGGGGTGGGACGCCCTCCTGAAGCACTTGCGCGGCCGCGGCTTCACCGACGCCGAGCTCAAGCTCACCGGAATGTTCAGCGAAGGAAACCGGGGCATCTACGACCGTTTCCGCGGCCGCCTCATCTGGCCCATCAAGGACATGGCCGGTGACACCATCGGTTTCGGTGCACGCAAGCTGTATGAGGACGACCAGGGCCCCAAGTACCTCAACACCCCGGAGACCACCCTCTACAAGAAGTCCCAGGTCCTCTACGGCATCGACCTCGCCAAGAAGAGCATCGCCAAAGACAGGCAGCTGGTGGTGGTGGAGGGCTACACCGATGTCATGGCCTGCCACCTTGCAGGGATTACGACGGCGGTAGCCACCTGCGGCACCGCCTTCGGTACCGAGCACATCAAGATCGCCCGCCGGCTTTTGTCCGACGACGGCACCGGGGGAGAAGTGGTGTTCACCTTCGACGGCGACGCCGCCGGGCAGAAGGCAGCCCTGCGCGCCTTTGAAGAGGACCAGCGCTTCACCGCCCAGACGTACGTGGCCGTGGAACCCACAGGCGCGGACCCGTGCGATCTCCGCCTCAGCCGCGGGGACGAGGCGGTGCACGCCCTGATCCAGTCCCGGCGGCCGCTGTTCGAGTTCGCCATCCGCAGCACTCTCAAGCAGTTCAACCTGGACACCGTTGAAGGCCGCGTCCAGGGCCTCAAGGCTTCCGTGCCCGTGGTGGCCGCCATCCGCGACGCCTCCACCCGGACGGGCTACTGCCAGGCCCTGACCGGCTGGCTGGGCATGCCGGACCCCAACGAAGTCCTGCGCCTGGTCACCGCGGCCGTCAAGCGCGGCGAGACCGGACGGCCCCCGGCTCCGGGCCAGCCGCAGCCAGGCGGCCCCTCCAGCCCGGCCCCTGCCCAGCCGGGCGGACCCGGCGTAGCTGCCGCGCCGTCGTCGGGCGTTGTCCCCTCCTTCCACCGCCCGGACCCGCGCGATCCTGTGGCTTCCATGGAGCGGCAGGCGCTGGAAGTGGCGCTGCAGCAACCCTCCCTGCTGGCCGGCGGGGTTTGGGACCGTTTTGCCGCTGCCCGGTTCGCTATCCCTGCCTTCCAGGCCGTCCATGACGCCATGCGCGCCACTGGTCCCGGCCTGACCGTCGATCCGGTGCGCTGGGTGGAGCACGTCATGCACGAGGTTCCGGAACCCCTCCGGCCGCTGGTATCCGAGCTCGCCGTCGTGCCGCTGCCGGCCCACACCGAGGAAGCGGTGCTGAAGTACTGCCGCGACATCCTGTCCCGCCTTTTCGAACTCCAGATCACCCGGGTCAAGGCGGACAAGATGGGCCAGCTGCAGCGCCTTGACGCGGCGGCGGACCCGGAGACCTACCAGCGGCTCAACCGCGAGCTGATGATGCTGGAAATGGAACGCCGGGCCCTGCGCGCGGAGTCGTAGGGGTGGCCTGCTCAGCGGATCTGGAGGTGGGCCAGCTCACGGCCGCCCGATTTCGTTTCCGCGCCAACTGTTTGCTAGGCTAATACCCGCTTCATTCCTCCTTAGCTCAATTGGCAGAGCATTCGACTGTTAATCGAAGGGTTGCTGGTTCAAGTCCAGCAGGAGGAGCTTCCATCCCCGTTCCGGCCTCCGGAACGGGGATTTTTGTTTCCTTGCAGGCCCGTCCGGGCCCGGAAAACCGCCGATTTCCCTTCGGCCGGAATCCTTTGCTAATGTCATACCTGCTTCATTCCTCCTTAGCTCAATTGGCAGAGCATTCGACTGTTAATCGAAGGGTTGCTGGTTCAAGTCCAGCAGGAGGAGCGCAACGAAAAATCCCCGTTCCTCCACATGGAGGAACGGGGATTTTTTCTTTCCGCGGGGTGGGAGTCTGTTCAGACGAAATCCATTTCCACCTGCAGGAACCTTTCCGCCTCGACGATGGCCGCCTGGAAGGCTTCCTGCTCCGTGGGGGACTTCCGGGGTTCGCGCGGGCTCCACTCGTGCGGCGCGGAGTGGATCCTCACAAAGCCTGAGTCGGGGGGAGCGTAGAAAATCCCGAAGCGCTGCACCGGCCATTCCGGCGAGGTTTCCGGCGCCACCAGCAGGGCCGCGTTGAAGGCCGGATTGAACCATTGGGCGATGGGCCGGCGGCGGTCTTCCGTGAACAACCCCGCCGCGTACAGCGCCGCGGACTGCTGCCCGGCCTGCGCACACAGCCGCTCCCACCACAGTGGCAGGATCCGGGCGTCGCACCGTTGCCATGTGGCCGGAAGTGGCGGTTGGTTCTGCCAGTTGGGCACGGCATCATTTTATCGCGGGAGGGACCCTGGCGGCAGGGAATGCCGCACCGGCCTGCCACAACAAAATCGCTGCAGGCCGTTCAGCGGCGGCCGCGGGACCCCGGATTCACCCGGTACAGGATCGCCGCGCCTGCCAGCGTCCCCAGGATGATGCCCCAGGCAGGGTTTCCCAGGGCGCGGCCGGCGAAATAAGCCACGACGGCGCCCAGCACCGCCCCGAGGAAAAGTCCCCGTCCATTCCGGTGCGGTGCGCGGCTCACAGGCTGCCTTTCGAGGGGGAGCGGGGACAGGGCCCAGCGGGCCGGAAGAACGGCTCGCATTGGAGGTAGGTCTCAGTGGATCGAGGGTACCGTGCGGGGCCGCACCACCAGCCACAGTGCTGCGATCGCCAGCAGGATGCAGGCCGCCTGCACTGCTCCCATGGGAGCGGCGCTGGTGATGCCGAGCCAGCCCACCACGGGGGAGATGAGCCCGGCCATCAGGAATGTGGCCGCGCCCAGCAGGGAGGCTGCCGTTCCCGCCTGGGCCGCGTGCCCGGCCAGGGCCAGCACCTGGACGCAGGGGAACATGAAGCCGGTGCCCATGATGTAGAACCACAGCGGGACCATCACGCCCCACAGCCCCAGGCCCGCCCGGTCGAAGACCACGATCAGCACCGCCATCAGGAACATCCAGGCCGTGGCGCCCGCCAGGATCCACTGCGGAGGCACAATCCTGATAAGCCGGGAACTGGTCTGCACGCCGGCCACGATGCCCAGGGAGTTAATGCCAAAGAGCAGCCCGTACTGCTGGGCGGAGAACCCGAACACATCCTGGAAAAGGAACGGCGAGGCCGACAGGTAGGTAAAGAGGCCGCCGAAATTGAAGCCCGCCACCATCAGCAGCCCCACGAAGATCCGGTCGGTAAACAGCGCCCGGTAGCGTTGCCGGGCGGTCATGCCGCTCCGGCCCCGCTTTTCCGGCGGAAGCGTCTCGCGGACCAGGAGCAGGGCGGCCACGATGACCAAAGTCCCGTAGGCAGCCAGGAACACGAAGATGCCGGGCCACGGCATGACCAGGAGCAGCTGCGAACCAATCACGGGGGCAAGGATGGGCGCAAGCCCGTTGACCAGTGACATCCGGGAGAACATCCGCACCATGGCGTAGCCGGAAAACAGGTCCCGCACCATGGCCATGGCCACTACGCCGCCGCCGGCGGCGCCCACGCCCATCAGGACGCGGAAGATCCCCAGCGTAGTGATGTCCGTGGACAAGGCCGCGCCCAGGGATGCTGCGATGTGCAGGGCAGTCGCCAGGATCAGCGGAGTCCGGCGGCCGAACTTGTCGCTGAACGGACCCACCACCAGCTGCCCGAACGCGAAACCGACCGTGGTGCCGGCCAGGGTGAGCTGGACCTGCGCCTCGGTCACCCCCAGGCTTGCCTCCAGCGCCGGAAAGGCGGGCAGGTAAAGGTCGATGGTGAACGGACCGAGGGCCGTCAAGGCACCCAGAAGGAGGATGTACAGAAGCTTCCGGCGGCGGGTCAGCAGGTCGCCCGGATTGGGGGGATTGGTCACGGAGAACAATCCTAGGCCCGGCCACGGCGGTTTTTGCAGCGTTGTAGGCCGCGCCGTCCGGCAAGCCCCCAAGTTCGCCCTGAACCTGAATGGTAGTTTTGGTGGCGTGGACTGTGCGGCTGCACATTTCCGCACTAACGGATGCAGTATCGACTCATGAACCAGTAAGGCGGAACCGATGAGCGGACGTCACAGCGGGCGTACCAGCCCGGGATTGCGTATCACTGCGCTGCCCGGGACGGCAAGACTCCTTTTCCGGTTGGCCCCCCGCCAGCTCAACGACGAGATCGCCTTCGCCAAGATCGAACTCAAGCGCAAGGGCGTCCAGGTGGGTGTGGCCGCGGCCTTCTTCGCCGTGGCGCTTCTGTTCCTGGCGCTCCTGGTGGTCGGCCTGATCGTCGCTGCCATCATGGGGCTGGCCACCATCATGCCCGCGTGGCTGGCAGCCCTCCTGGTTTCCGCCGCTTTCCTGCTGATAGCCCTCGTCGGGGGCCTGGTGGGCCTCGCCCGGTTCAAGAAGGCCATGCCGCTGATGCCGGAGGAAACCATCCGTGGCATCAGGCACGATATCGGGGTCGCCCGCGAAGGTTCCGCCTTCAACCCGGCTATCCTGGATCCTGAGAGCCCCGAAGCCAAGGCTGCGAAGGCCGCCAAGGCCGAGGCAGCCGCCAAGGCGAAAGCCGAGAAGGAAGCCAAGGCCGCCCGGCACGACCAGGAGTTCCCGCACGCATCCGAACCCGAGCTGGTGCGCCGCCTGAGCCAGCGCCGCCACCACCTCACCGAGGTCCGGGACGAGCTCGGCACGGAACTGGACGTCAAGACCCAGGCACGCTATGTGCTGGCCGCCGCCCAGGTCAAGGCGCGCGAAGGCCAGGTACTGGCCCAGCGCGGCCTGGACGAGGCGGGGCAGCGGTTTGCGGCCCTGTCCGCCTCCGCTGACCTGCCCAGGCGCTGGAAGCCGCTGACGGCTCTTGTCGCCGCCGGTACGGTCCTGGTGGTCCTCCTGCGCAGGCTCCTGCGCGCCAACTAGGCCCCTGTTCCGCACGCAACATTCCGGCGGACGCTGTTTCCGCCTGTGAAGGCACAACCGAATGACAGCGCCGCGGCGCAGCAGGAAGGAGAGGGGGACGGGTGAAGTTCATAGGTGCAGGCGCCCGCCCCGGCCGTCCCCAGGTGGACCATGACCGCGTGGTCACTATTCCCAATCTGCTCACCGTGGTGCGGTTCATGGGTGTTCCGCTCTTCATCTGGCTGGTCCTGGCCCAAAAGGAGTACGGGGCAGGCGTGATCGTCCTGGCTGTCATGGCAGGGACGGACTGGATTGACGGCTACATCGCCCGCCGCTTCGACCAAGCCTCCAAGCTGGGCAGGGTCCTTGACCCCATCGCCGACCGCCTTGCCCTGCTGGCGGTGGCCTTCACCCTGGTGATTGCCGGCGTCGTGCATTGGCTGTACCTGGCCGCGCTGGTGGTGCCCGATGCCGTCCTGCTGGTACTGACTCTCTCCCTCTTCCGCGGCCACCCGGACCTCCCGGTCAGCGTGGTGGGCAAGGTGCGGACCGGGCTGCTGCTTTTGGGCACGCCGCTGCTGGTCCTTTCGCGGATGGACACCGGGTTTTCCGGCCAGCTCTTCGCCGCCGCCTGGGTGGTGCTGGGCCTGGGCCTGGTGGGTCACTGGATTGCCGCGTACAACTATTTCCGGGCCATGCTGCGCAAGGGCCGGGCATTGAAACAGCACGACGGCGGGAACGGCTGATGGTGTGGTTTGCCGTCGGCCTGGCGGTGCTTGGCGCCTTCTGCCTTGCGCTGGGCGCGCAGCGCCAGGGCAGCGCCGTCAAAGCCGATACCGGTGGCCTGGCCCTGAGCTCGAATGGCTTCCTGCGCCTCCTGCGCAATCCCCGGTGGATGCTTGGACTCCTGCTGCTGTGCACCGGCATGGCGATGAATGCCGTCGCCCTGGTCTCCGCACCGCTCACGGTCATCCAGCCCATCGGCGCCATTGCCCTGGTGATCACCACGGTGGTCAATGCCCGGGACCAGGACCTGACCATCAACCGCGCCACGGCGGTGTCCATTGCCGCGTGCGTCACCGGATCCGCGCTCTTCGTCCTCCTCGCGGTCAACGTCACCCAGGAGAACCACCATGTCAGCCCGGAGGATGAGCTCACCATCGTCCTGCTGCTGGCCCTGGCGGTGGGACTGTTCGGCACGCTGGCGGTGACGTTCAAGCACCGGATGAACGCGTTCATCTACATTCTCGGCGCCGGCATTCTGTTCGGCTTTGTGGCAGTCCTCACCCGGATCATCGGCAAGCACCTCCTGGATCCGAATGGCCTGTTCCTGCTGAATGTCCAGTGGTATTCGGTGGTGGCCATTGTCGCGGCCGGCGGCCTGGGGTCCTGGTTCGTGCAGAGTGCCTACTCCACCGGTCCGCCGGACCTGGTGATCGCCGGACTCACGGTGGTCGACCCCATGGTGGGCATCGCCATCGGCATCATCATCCTGGGCGAACTGCGCCCCGACGTCCATGCCGTCATGGCCATTGCGATGGGAACGGCTGCCGCCCTTGCTATCGTTGGGGTTATCGCCCTTTCCCGGCACCACCCGGAGGTCACCAAGCGCAAGAAGGACGCGCGGAAGGCCGCCGGCAGGCCGTCCCACTAGTCCCTTCCCGTCCGTAACCAGCAATCCCACGAAGCCCGGCGCCTTGCGCCAGCGGCCAACCGTGCTGTCAGTTCCAGGCTGTCCGCACCGTGACCATCAGGAGTACTCCCCGTGACCACGCCCGCCGACCAGCGCCCCCTGACCATCCTCATCGCCGCAGACACCTACCCCCCGGACGTCAACGGTGCGGCCCAGTTTGGCTACCGGCTGGCCAAGGGAATGACTGCCCGGGGCCACAACGTCCATGTCCTGGCGTCCCGCGACAGCAAGGGAAAGAGCTTCACCGAGTTCCGCGAGGAAGCAACCGTGCACCGGCTCCGCTCGCACAAGGCATTCACGCATGAGACCTTCCGCCTCTGCTTCCCCTGGGAAATCAAGAAGGAAATCAGCCTCCTCTTCGACCGGGTCAAGCCCGACGTCGTGCACATCCAGAGCCACTACATGATCGGCGAGCACGTGCTCTATGAGGCCGTGAAACGCGGCGTCCGCATCATTGCCACCAACCACTTCATGCCCGAGAACCTCAACCCCTTCCTGCCGTTCCCGCAGTGGTTCAAGGACATTATTGGGCGGGTCTCCTGGAAGGACATGGGCAAGGTCATGAGCCAGGCGGACGTGGTGACAACGCCCACGCCGCTTGCCGCCCGGGCCATGCACGAGCACGCGTTCCTCCGCAAAGTCCTGCCCCTGTCCAACGGCATCGACTCCGCCGCCTACGAACTGCAGCCCGGTGAACACATCGAGCCGCACGCCCACCCCACCGTCCTGTTCGCCGGCCGCCTCGCCGAGGAAAAGCACGTGGACGTGCTGATCGAGGCCATCGGCAAAACGCCGCCGGAGCTGAACGTACACCTCGAGATCGTGGGCGGCGGCGAAGTGCGCTCCGCCCTGGAGGACCTGGTGAGGCGGCTCGGCCTCACCAGCCGGGTCAAGTTCCTGGGCCTTGCCAGCGACGAGGAACTGCGGACCGCCTACATCCGTGCCGACCTTTTCTGCATGCCCGGAACGGCGGAACTGCAGTCCCTGGTGACACTGGAAGCGATGTCCGCCTCCACCCCCGTGGTCCTGGCGGACGCCATGGCGCTGCCGCACCTGGTCCGCGACGGCGGGAACGGGTACCTCTTCACCCCCAACGACAGTGACGACCTCGCCAAGAAGATCACGCAGGTGCTGGAACTGCCCAAGGACGAACAGCAGGCCATGGGCCGCGCCAGCCGGCAGATGGTGGAGCCCCACAGCATCCAGGGGACGCTGCAGACCTTCGAGGACCTGTACCGCGGCGCCTCCTACGATGACAAAGTGGTCTGAACCCTTTCCCGGGTTTGCTAGAGTGTTTTTGCCCTGCCGGAGCACGGCGCCCGAACACTGCTCCCGGGGCTTGGGGGGCTATAGCTCAGCTGGTTAGAGCGCGGGACTCATAATCCTAAGGTCCTCGGTTCAAGTCCGAGTAGCCCTACCTCGACCGCGGCCGACGAGTTTTCGTTGGCCGCGGTTTTCTTGGTTAACCCCGCACCCTGCGGTATGTTACTGACAAGTAACATACCGTGCTCCGCTCCGCGGCATGGTCAGCGCTGATCATCAAAGAAGGTAACCATGGCCACCTCCGCAGCCGATTTCCCAGAGCTTCCCTACGCCGACGGCGACTTCTTCGCCTTCGAGCAGCTTCTCTCCGCCAAGGAGCAGGACCGGCTGGCCGAAGTCCGCGACTTCCTGGCGCGTGAGGTCAAGCCCATTGCGGCGGACTGCTGGAACCGCGGAGAGTTCCCCATGGACCTGGTGCCCAAGCTTGCCGGGCTGGACCTGGTCAGCCCGGTGCGGCGGCAGGGGTATTCGAACCTCTTCGCCGGCATGCTGCACGCCGAAGCCACCCGAGCGGACGCCTCCATCGCCACCTTCCTGGGCGTGCACGACGGGCTGTTCACCGGCTCCATTGAGTTGCTGGCATCCCAAGAGCAGCAGGATGAATGGCTTCCCGATATCTACGCGCTGAAGAAGATCGGGGCCTTCGGCCTGACCGAGCCGCTGGGCGGCAGCGACGTGGCCGGCGGAACTCGCACCACGGCGCGCAGGGACGGGGACAACTGGATCCTCAACGGCGCGAAGCGCTGGATCGGCAATGCCACATTCTCCGACTGGGTGGTGGTGTACGCACGCGACGTGGCGGACAACCAGGTCAAGGGCTTCATGGTGGACACCACGCTGGCCGGATACAGCGCAACAAAGATCGAGAACAAGATCTCTCTGCGGACAGTCCAGAACGCCGACATCGTCCTGACGGACGTCGTGGTACCGGACCACTTCAAGCTCGCCAACGCCAACAGCTTCCGCGACGTCAACAAGGTGCTCAAAGTCACCCGCCTGTCAGTTGCCTGGCAGGCCGTGGGCCTCCAGATGGCCGCCTTCGATGTTGCCCGCCGCTATGCCGTGGAGCGCCAGCAGTTCGGCCGCCCCCTGGCCTCCTTCCAGCTCATCCAGGACCAGCTGGTCCGGATCCTGGGCAACACGGTCAGCTCGATGGGCATGATGGTCCGGCTCTCCCAGCTGGAGGACGCCGGGGAGGCGAAGGACGAACAATCTGCACTCGCCAAGGCCTTCGCCACCGACCGCATGAGGGAGAGTGTGGCGCTGGGCCGCAGCATCCTGGGCGGCAACGGCATCGTGACCGACTACGGGATGGCCAAAATCTTCGCCGACGCGGAGGCCATCTACTCCTACGAGGGCACGGCAGAAATCAACACCCTGGTGACAGGGCGGGCCATCACCGGTATCTCGGCCATCGTCTAGGCGGGACGCCCACACGGGCAGTTGTCTGACTAATTGATGTTCCGGGGCCATGCCTGCGTTCTCCGTGGCTATGGGCCACCGGACAGCGGCAGCAGGATGGACGGGCGGAGGTCCAGGACGAACTGCAGGGGATTGACGTAGTCCTCTCCTTCCCGCACGCCCCAGTGCAGGCACTGCGCCGCCGGGGAGTGCCCCGGCAGCACGGTGCCGATGACCTCACCCCGGGCTACGGTGGCGCCCACGGCCAACGTGCTTTTCACTGGCTCGAAACTGCTGCGCAGGCCGCCGCCATGGTCGATGGTGATGACGGGACGGTCCACCACCACGCCCGCGAAACTCACCATTCCGGCCGCGGGTGACAGGACCTGCGTGCCTGCAGTGAATTCAAGGTCGACGCCCCGGTGTCCGCTCAGCCATGGCTTGGGCGGTGGATCGAAAGGGCGCAGCACCCGCGGCCGCGGTGCCAGGGGCCACTGCCAGGAAGGGGCAGCACCCGCCCGGGCGGCCGTCGTCGTACTTCCCTGCTGGCTGGCGGCCGCCGTAGGGCCGAAGCCGGCGGCGCTGTATGAAAGAGCTGCGCTGTATGAAAGAGCTGCGCTGTAGGGGAGGGCTGCGCTGTTCGGAAGGCCGGCGCCCGGGGTGGCAATCGACGCCGGCAGCAGCAGGAAGGCGGCCAGCAGGACTGATGTCTTCATGCGACCAGCCTGCCCGCCTGCATCGCGCGCCGGCAGGGCCGGTTCCGGCTATGTGGACAACGGCCCGGACAGGCACGACCTGTCCGGCGGGTGGGGGTGCCTGTAGTACACTTGATGGAGCAGTTTGCTGCGCCCTCAACGCGTTACGTCCCAGTGGTCCACCCCCGCGGTGCATCCCCCTGTCCGGATCGCGTCGGCACATCTCATTCAGGAGTGTGGGGGAGCGGCGGCTGACTACGCGCATCCAGCCCTCCGGCAGCGAACGCCCCGGCGTCGTCCATGGAGGATCGCTCTTCCTGCGGTCAGGCTTTCGTCCTGATGGGAAGGGCGGGGGATGCCAGGAGCACGGCCCGTCCGGGCCACGCTGATCAACCGTCAACTATTGGCAGGGTAAGAAGCCTCCGGGTTTTCTCATGAATGACCTGCCGGAAAATAAGGAGCGCCGGAATGCCCGTCGTAACCATGCGCCAGCTGCTTGACAGCGGCGTCCACTTTGGACACCAGACCCGCCGTTGGAACCCGAAGATGAAGCGCTTCATCTTCACCGAGCGCAACGGCATCTACATCATCGACCTGCAGCAGTCGCTGTCCTACATCGACCGCGCCTACGAGTTCGTCAAGGCCACTGTTGCCCACGGCGGCACCGTGCTCTTCGTCGGCACCAAGAAGCAGGCCCAGGAAGCAATTGCCGAGCAGGCAACCCGCGTGGGCCAGCCCTACGTCAACCAGCGTTGGCTCGGCGGTATGCTGACCAACTTCCAGACGGTTGCCAAGCGTATCCAGCGCATGAAGGAACTCGAAGAGATCGACTTCGATGACGTCGCCGGTTCCGCTTACACCAAGAAGGAACTCCTGCTCCTCAAGCGTGAGCTCACCAAGCTGGAGTCCAACCTGGGCGGTATCCGCAACCTGACCAAGGCTCCGTCCCTGCTGTGGGTTGTTGACACCAAGAAGGAACACCTCGCCGTTGACGAGGCCAAGAAGCTGAACATCCCGGTTGTGGCCATCCTGGACACCAACTGCGACCCGGACGAAGTCGACTTCCCGATCCCGGGCAACGACGACGCCATCCGCTCCGTGAACCTCCTGACCCGCGTTGTTGCCGACGCTGTTGCCGAGGGCCTGATCGCCCGCAACAACCGCGGCACGGGCGCCACCGAAGCTCCGGAAGAGCCGCTGGCCGAGTGGGAGCGCGAGCTCCTCGAAGGCAGCAAGGCAGAAGCTGCTGCCGCTCCGGCTGAGAACGCTGAAGCTCCGGCCGCCGAGGAAGCTCCGGCAGCTGCCGAGGCTCCCGCCGAAGACGCCAAGTAACACACGCAAAATCCGGATTCTCCGCGCTGTCCGCAGCCGGAGCTGCTGACAGGATGGCGGCCCACCCCCGTGGGCTGCCGTCCTGTCGGTCCGTACACCACCACACATTTCTAGACAGAGGGGTTCACATGGCGAACTACACTGCCGCGGACATCAAGGCCCTGCGCGAGCGCACCGGCGCCGGCATGATGGACGTCAAGAAGGCTCTTGACGAAGCCAACGGTGACGCCGAGAAGGCCATCGAGATCATCCGCATCAAGGGCCTCAAGGGCGCTACCAAGCGCGAAGGCCGCTCCACCGCTGAAGGCCTCGTGGCCGCCAAGGTCAGCAACGGGGTCGGCGTCATGATCGAGGTCAACTGCGAGACCGACTTCGTCGCCAAGGCTGACAAGTTCATCCAGCTGGCCGACAAGGTCCTGGCCGTGGCCGTCGAGTCCGGCGCTGCCGACCTCGAGACCCTGCTGGCCACCGACGTTGACGGCAAGCCGCTCTCCGAGGTTGTCGTCGAAGAAGGCGCCATCCTGGGCGAGAAGGTTGTTGTCCGCCGCATCTCCCGCGTTGAGGGTGCAACGGTTGACGCTTACCTGCACAAGACCTCCAAGGACCTCCCGGCCCAGGTCGGCGTTCTGTTCGCTGTCGACGGTGAAGGCGAAGCCGCCACGGCCGCTGCCCACGACGTTGCCGTGCACATCGCCGCCATGGCCCCGAACTACCTCACCCGTGAGGACGTTCCGGCCGAGCTCGTCGAGTCCGAGCGCCGCATCGCCGAAGAGACCGCCAAGGCCGAGGGCAAGCCGGAAGCTGCCCTCACCAAGATTGTGGAAGGCCGCGTGACGGGCTTCTACAAGGGCGAGGTCCTGGTTGACCAGGCATTCGCAAAGGACGCCAAGAAGTCCGTGGCACAGGTCCTCGAAGAGGCCGGTGTCAAGGGAACTGCTTTCACGCGTTTCCGCGTCGGCTCCTAGCCGAAACTGCAAGGGGGTGGCCACTTCGGTGGCCGCCCCTTTTGCATGCGCCCAAACGGCTGGCAGTCCAGTCCGTTTGGACCGCTGCCGGTTCCGGGCACCGGATCCGGCAGGATACCCTTTTTTCAGAGTCACCAACGGGAAGGCATCATGGAAGCCGTCAACACTGTCACGCATTCGGAGAAGAGCCGGCGGCGGGTCCTCCTGAAGCTCTCCGGCGAGGTCTTCGGCGGTGGGAAGCTCGGTGTCGATCCCGAGACCGTCCGCAACGTCGCCAAGCAGATCGCAGCAGCCGTCCCCGAAGTGGAGGTGGCCATTGTGGTGGGCGGCGGAAACTTCTTCCGCGGCGCCGAACTGTCCCAGAGCGGCATGGACCGCTCCCGCGCCGACTACATGGGCATGCTGGGAACCGTCATGAACTGCCTGGCGCTGCAGGATTTCCTGGAGCAGGCGGGCGTGGAAACCCGCGTCCAGAGCGCCATCACCATGGGCCAGGTGGCCGAGGCCTACATTCCGCGCCGCGCCATCCGCCACATGGAAAAGGGCCGCGTGGTTATTTTCGGCGCCGGCGCAGGCCTGCCCTACTTCTCCACCGACACCGTGGCCGCCCAGCGCGCCCTGGAAGTCCACGCTGACGTGGTCCTCATGGCCAAGAGCGGGGTGGATGCTGTGTACACCGCGGACCCCAAGAAGGACCCCACCGCGGAGCGGCTGGAGACCCTCAGCTACGACGATGCCCTGCGCCGCGACATCCGCGTCATGGACCAGACGGCCATGACCATGTGCAAGGACAACGACCTCTCCATGGTGGTTTTCGGCATGGAGGGTGAAGGCAACGTCACCCGCGCCATCCTTGGCGAAAAGCTGGGCACGCTGGTCACCGCCTAGCTGCGGCTAGGATGATTTCAGGACAGTTCCGTCCCCGCCCGTTCGGGCGGGGACGGAACCAGCAACAAAGAACCACGTGAGTGCATGGATCGGGCGCCCCGGACTGCACCAGAACCGTCAGGAGAGACCGTGATCGAAGAAACCTTGCTCGAAGCCGAAGAAAAGATGGACAAGGCGGTAGAGGTAGCCAAGGAAGACTTCGCCGCCGTCCGCACCGGCCGCGCCAACCCGGGCCTTTACAACAAGGTCCTGGTGGACTACTACGGCTCGCCCACGCCGCTGCAGCAGCTGGCCTCCTTCGCCATCCCGGACGCCCGCACCATCCTGATCACCCCGTTCGACAAGACCGCCATGCGGGACATCGAACGCGCCCTGAGCGATTCCGAGGTCGGAGCCAACCCGTCCAACGACGGCAACGTCATCAGGATCACTATTCCTGAACTGACCAAGGAACGCCGCAAGGAATACGTGAAGATCGTCAAGACCAAGGGCGAGGACGCCAAGGTCTCCATCCGCAACATCCGCCGCAAGGCCAAGGAAACCCTGGACCGCCTGGTGAAGGACGGCGAGGCGGGCGAAGACGAAGGCAACCGCGCCGAAAAGGAACTGGACAGCCTTACCAAGGCCCACGTGGACGGCATCGACGAACTGCTCAAGCGCAAGGAAGCAGAGCTGCTCGAAGTCTGATGGGCCAGGCAGATCAGGCCCCCGCACCACGGGCGCGCACACGGGGGAAGCAGCCCAGGAGCAACCCGACGCCAAAGGCCGGGCGGAACCTGCCCGCCGCCGTCGTGGTGGGCCTGGCCATGCTTATCGCGGTACTCGGCGGGCTGCTGTTCCTCCCGCTGGCGTTCGTAGCCATCGTCACGGCCTTCGCCGTCTTTGGCGTGTGGGAGATCTACCGGGCGCTGGAAGCCAACGGCACCAGGATGCCGATCGTGCCTGTCATGACCGGCACGCTGGCCATGCCTTTCGCCGCCTACTTTGGCGGCATCGAGAGCCAGCTGTTTGCGCTGCTGCTCAGTGCCGTGGCCGTACTGCTGTGGCGCTCGATCGAAAGTGCCGCCGGCTCGGCCAACAGCATCTTCGCCGGTGTCTTCACCCTGGGGTGGGTTCCCTTCTTCATCAGCTTCGCCGCGCTGCCGCTGCACGCCGCAGGCACCACCCCGCTGGGGCTTTGGCCGGACGGGATGGCCCCCATCGGGGCGTGGGAGATTGCCGTCATGCTCCTGCTGGTGGTCTCCAACGACACCTTCGGCTACCTGGTGGGTGCGTCGTTGGGAAAGCACCCCATGGCACCGAAGATCAGCCCCAAGAAGTCCTGGGAGGGCTTCGCGGGGTCGGTGGCAGGCGCCATGCTGATCGGCATCCTGGCGGCCCTCTTCGTGCTGGACAAACCGTGGTGGGTGGGCGCCGTGCTCGCCGTCGGTACAGTGGCAGCGTCCACCGCCGGCGACCTCGCCGAGTCCATGGTCAAGCGTGAGCTGGGCGTCAAGGACATGAGCAGCATCCTGCCCGGGCACGGGGGAGTGATGGACCGGCTGGACTCCATCGTCTTCGCCTCCCCGGTGGCGTTCATCCTGTACGGCCTGGTGGCCGGCGCCTGACCCCTCCTGCCCGGTGCGCCCGGGCATCCGACACAAACATGGTCCCGGGCGGCCGCACCAATCGCGGCCCCTAAACTGGTGCGGAAGCACTACCGCTGAAGAGCATTGAAGGAAACGAAGTGGCATTGGACATTCATCGGCAGATCCCTGCGTCCTTTGAGCGCGTGGAGCGCAGCGAGTACGGGTACAACGCCAGGCAGGTTGACCAGTTCCTGCAGCGGGCACGGATCTCCCTGGAAACACCCCAGGCCGCCACCGACCCCGTCAACAGCGCCGACGTCAGGGCCGTGTCCTTCGACCCCGTCAAAGGCGGCTACTCTGCCACGGTCGTGGACGCCGCCCTGGACCGGCTTGAGGACGCCTTCGCCCGCCGGGAGCGGGACGAACTGATCGCGGCCCACGGGGAGGAAGCCTGGCTGCGCGAGATCGGGAGCCTCTCCGGCATCCTCCGGGGCCGCCTGCACCGGCCTGACGGAGACCGCTTCCGGCGTCCCACCAAGAAGAAGGCCCGCAGCTACAACACGGACGACGTCGACCGGCTGTGCCGCGAGCTCGTCGCCTACCTCGAACAGGACAAACCGTTGAGCGTGGACAGCGTGCGCCGCGCCGTTTTCCGTCCCGCAGTGGGCCGCGACGGCTACGAGGAATCACAGGTGGACGCCTTCCTGGACCGCGTTGTCGAGCTGATGGCGGCCATCGACTGACGCGTCTTGGTCCCCGGGACTTTCAGCCCCCGGCCGGCGGGGTGGGGGAAAGCGGCGTAAAGCGGCGCCACACATCCCGGTAGCCCCGGTACCCGCGGACGGCGGACACCGCCAGGAACGCCACGCCACAGAGGGCCCCCACGATGAGCCCGCCCGCTGTCCCTGCCCCGGCGAGGGTTACCAGCAGCCCGGCAACAATGGCAATCAAGGCAGCGTTCGCCGTCGTCATGAAGATCATGCTGCTGCCCGCCACATGGCTGAACGAACCGCGGTTGCCGAAGAAATAGTAGGTCTGCACCGAACCGGCCTCATCGTCGTGGTGCGCGGCCATCAGGTACGGCGCCACGCCCGGGTCAAGGTCCACATACGCGGCCCGCAGCCTGTTCATGGCCGTGACGTACATCAGGTCCTCGTGGGCCACGTTCATCACCCGGAGCTGGGTCAGCAGCCCGATCGCCGCATCGATGAACAGGACAACCACTGCCAGCAAAACGAAGGCATCCGAAAAGCCCGTTGCCTGGCCCACCAGCGCCACGCTCACAATGCTGGCCGAGGTGAACGTCAGGAACATGCTGATGCGGGTCAGCACCTCGCCCTGGGCCGTGCTGCGTGATGCCAGCAGGCCCCAGTGCTCCGTGGCGAGCAGCTGGGCCCGCACGGAGGCAGGGACCCCGCCGTGCTGGTGGGAGGTGCCGCCGTCCTCGATGGACATGGCGTTATTGTCCTCCCGATCACCGTTCGGTTGCCAGCGGCCGTTCCGGGGTGTGCAGGCGGGTCATGATCCGCGGCATGGTGCCCGGGATCCGGTGGGAAGTGGCCCGGGACACGATGACCATCACGGCGAACGCGGCAGGCACGCTCCAGGCCGCCGGCTGCGCGAGCCAGGGCGGCGTCAGGCCCGAACCCGATACTGCGCCCGCAATCATCGCCCCACCGCACAGCACCCCGCCGGTCACCATGCCCGCGATGGCCCCGGCGTCGGTCAGGCCGCGCCACCAGATGCCCAGCAGCAGGACGGGGCAGACCGTGGACGCGGTGAACGCGAAAACCAGGCCCACGCTGCCGGCAAGTGCCAGGGAACCGGTCATGAACGCAAAGCCGAGAGGAACCAGGGCAGAGACGACGGCGGCGAGCCGGAACCCGCGGACGCTTCCGCCCAGGACATCCTGGCTGATCACGCCCGCCAGGGAGACCACCAGGCCGGAGGTGGTGGACAGGAACGCCGCGAACGCCCCGGCCACCACCAGCGCGGAGAGCAGATCGCCGGGCACCCCGCCCACGAGTTCGCCGGGCAGCCGCAGGACCATGGCGTCCGGCTGCCCGGAGCGGGCCAGATCGGGGGCAAACATCCGGGCCACCAGCCCGTACGCCGTGGGGAAGAGGTAGAACACGGAGAGCAGGCCCAGGACGATCAGCGTGGTCCGCCGGGCCGAGTGCCCGTCCGGGTTGGTGTAGAAACGCACCAGCACGTGCGGCAGTCCCAAGGTGCCGAACAGCAGCGCCACCAACAGCGACACGTTCTGGTACAGCCCGGCCGGTGCCACGCCCGTGGGGTTGACCGCGGGCAGGGACTGGGGCTCCGCCCCCTTGCCGGCCAGTACGAAGACGATGAACAGGATGGGCACGGCCAGGGCCGTCAGCTTTAGCCAGTACTGGAAGGCCTGGACAAACGTGATGGACCGCATCCCGCCTGCCACCACCGTGAGGCACACCACCACCACGACGGCAACGGAACCCACCCAGGACGGCAGTCCCGTGGCGATGTGGATGGTCAGCGCTGCCCCGTGCAGCTGCGGCACGATGTACAGCCACCCCACCATCACCACCACCAGGCTGGTGACGCGCCGGACCGTCCGGGAAGCGAGCCTCGACTCGGTGAAGTCCGGAATCGTGTAGGCGCCGGACCGGCGCAGCGGGGCGGCAACGAAGAGCAGCAGCATCAGGTAGCCGGCGGTGTACCCCACCGGGAACCAGAGTGCATCCGTCCCGGACAGCAGGATGAGGCCTGCCACACCCAGGAAACTGGCTGCGGACAGGTACTCCCCGCCGATCGCCGATGCGTTCCACCAGGGCCGCACGGTCCGGGATGCAACGTAGAAGTCGCCGGTGGTGCGTGAGATCCGCAGCCCATAGAACCCGATGATGGCCGTGGCGAGGGACACCACCGCGACCGCTGTGATGGCGACGCCGGCATTCACCTGCGCATCACTGTTCACCTGCCAGGTCCCGGTACCGCGCCTCATTGCGTGCCGCCGTCCTGACGTACAACCATGCGCTCAAGCCGATCACCGGATAGATTCCCGCGCCCAGCAGCAGCCAGCCGAACGGGATGCCGGCGACCCGGGTATCGGCCAGGCCGGGAACCACCACCAGGGTCAGCGGGAACGCGGCCAGGATCAGCAGGAAGCCGCCCGCCACCACCAGGGCCAGCCGCAGCTGGGACCTGATCAGTGACCGGACAAACACCTGTCCCACCTCGGAGTCCTGCGCCGCTTCCCGCGACTCAAGCGCGCGGGGCGTGCCGCGCACCGCCGTGCGCGCAGACGCGCGCGGGGCCGTAACCCGCACCCGGGTCATGCGTGCGGCCTGATCCTGGTTGCCTCCAGCTTCTCCCGCACGATGGGCAGGTGCCGGCGGCTGATGGGCAGGCCGGCCCCGGCCACCGTGACACGCGGCCCGTCGGCCGCCAGCTTCATCGAGGACACATGCTTCAGCGCCACCAGATAGGAGCGGTGGGTACGGATGAAGCCGGCGTCCGCCCACTGCTGTTCAAGATCTGCCAGCGGCACCCGGATGAGGTAGCTGGCGTCGGCGGTGTGCAGCCGCGCGTAGTCCCCCTGCGCCTGGACGTAGGTGACGTCGTCCCGGCGGATCATCCTGGTGGTCCCGCCCTGGTCCACCGTGATCATCTCCGGTGCCGCCCCGCCGTCGCGCAGTTCGCTGATCCGCCCAACGGAACGTGCCAGGCGCTCGGCGCGCACCGGCTTGAGCAGGTAATCCACGGCGGCGAGTTCGAACGCAGCCAGGGCGTGGTCCTCATCGGCGGTGACAAAAACAACGGCCGGCGGATTGCTGCTGTGGGCGATGGCACCGGCGATGTCCAGGCCTGACACCGCAGGCATATGGATGTCCAGGAATACGGCGTCGATGCCGCCGGCGGACAGGGCCGTAAGGGCTTCAGCGCCGGACGTGGCACGCAGCACCTTCCCGATGCGCTCGTCCCTGCCCAGCAGGAAGGCCAGCTCCTCAACGGCGGGCAGCTCATCATCAACGACGAGGACGTTAATCATTCTCCTAGGGTACTTCCAGCGGCACGGCGCTCCTCACGCATCGTGCCCCGGCTGGGACTTCGGCACCCGCATGGTGATCAGCGTTCCCTCGCCGGGCGCCGTTTCCACCACCAGGCCGTGATCGTTGCCGTACACCTGGCGGAGGCGTGCATCCACATTCCGCAGCCCCACATGGTCCCCGTCGGTATGGCCTGCCAGCACGGACCTGAGATGCTCCGGATCCATCCCCACGCCGTCGTCCTCGATGGTGACCTCAGCGAAGGCCCCGGCGTCCTCCGCCGTGATGCTGATGTGCCCGGGACCCGCCTTGGCCTCGAGCCCGTGCCGGACGGCATTCTCCACCAGCGGCTGCAGGCTGAGGAAGGGGATGACGGTGCCCAGCACCTCCGGGGCGATCCGCAGGCTGACCTGGACGCGCTCGCCGAACCGGGCGCGCTCCAGGAGCAGGTAGCGGTCAATGCAGCGGAGTTCCTCGGCAAGGGTGGTGAAGTCTCCGTGCCGGCGGAACGAGTAGCGGGTGAAGTCCGCGAACTCCACCACCAGCTCCCTGGCCCGCTCCGGATCGGTGTTGATGAAGGATGCGATGGCGTTGAGCGAGTTGTAGATGAAATGCGGGCTGATCTGGGCGCGCAGCGCCCGGACTTCCGCTTCCATCAGCAGCGTGCGGGAGGCGTCCAGTTCGGCAAGTTCCACCTGTACCGCGACCCAGTCGGCCACTTCCCCCGTTGCCCTGACCAGGCCTGCCCCCGCGGAAGGGGCGAAGGCTGCCACCGCGCCCACCACCCGGGTGCCCGCCCGCACCGGGGCGATGACTCCGGCAAGGTGGCTGCCGGTTCCGTCTGCACCGGGGGAGAGAACTGCTGTCCGGCCGGATGCCAGGACATCCGCTGCGAGTTCCATCAGGCGTGGCCTGATGTCCTCGGCACCGCCGTCCCAGGCCAGGACACCGTTGGTATCCGTGATGGCCAGGGCATCGCAGGCCAGCAGGGCCCGCAGCTGGCGGCTGGCTTTCGCGGCGCCGGCCGGGTTCAGTCCGCGGCGCAGGTGCTGCCCGGCCTGGGAGGCAGCGTGGAGCGTGTGGTACGTGGCGCGTTCTGCGTCAGTGCCCAGCTCACGGAAGGAGCGGAGCACCTTCAGGCCCACGCCGACGACGACGGCAATGGCCATGGCGATCACCGCGACGGCAGCGGCGGTGAGGAGGGGGGAGTCCGGCATGGTGCCCAGCGTAGCGGCGGGTGCCGCTTGCCGCAGCATCGCAACCGTTGAGCGACAGTGGGCGGTGAAGTGCTGGAACACGGCGGCGCGCGGGCGGCAAAGTGATTGGTGTCACATCTGCGGTGCCCCTGCGTGGTGCTGCCGGCCAGGCTCCCTGTCCAGCAGTTCGGGGCCCTCCGCCCGGTGTGTTCCGGCAACTCAATGAGGAGGAACGATGGGTAATGATGCCCATACTCCGGACGCAGCGGCGTCCGTGGACTTTGAACAAGTCCAGTCGACCGGGCAGTTCCAGGAATTGCGCAAGCGTCACCGCAGCTTTGTCTTCCCCATGGCAGTGGCCTTCCTGCTGTGGTATTTCGCCTATGTCCTGCTCGCCGACTACGCGGTGGAATTCATGTCCACCAAGGTCTGGGGCAACATCAACGTCGGCCTGATCCTGGGCCTGCTCCAGTTCGTCTCGACCTTCGCCATCACCGGCTGGTACGTGCACTACTCCAACAAGCGGCTGGACCCCATCGCCACGGAGATCAGGCACGAGATTGAGGGGCACGAATTCGATAAGCACGGAAACCGAGTGGGCGGAGCCAACAAATGATCGCAATTCCCGCCGCGGTGGATGTCGCCGCCCTCAAGGACACCACCCTTCTGAACATGGGCATCTTCGGCCTGTTCGTGGCCGTGACCATGGTGATCGTGTTCCGCGCCAGCCGCAACAACAAGACCGCCGCCGACTACTACGCCGCCGGACGGTCGTTCACGGGCTCGCAGAACGGCACCGCCATCGCCGGTGACTACCTGTCCGCCGCGTCCTTCCTGGGCATTACCGGGGCCATCGCCATCAACGGCTACGACGGATTCATGTACTCCATCGGCTTCCTCGTCGCCTGGCTCGTGGCGCTGCTGCTGGTGGCTGAACTGCTGCGCAACACCGGCAAGTTCACCATGGCGGACGTGCTGTCCTTCCGGCTGAAGCAGCGCCCGGTCCGGATCGCCGCCGCCATCTCCACCCTCGCGGTTTGCTTCTTCTACCTGCTGGCCCAAATGGCCGGGGCGGGAAGCCTGATCTCCCTCCTGCTGGGCATCAGCGACTGGACCGGACAGGCCCTGGTGATCATCGTCGTCGGCGCCCTCATGATCATGTACGTCCTGATCGGCGGCATGAAGGGCACCACCTGGGTCCAGATCATCAAGGCCATGCTGCTGATCGCAGGCGCCGCCGTGATGACCCTCTGGGTCCTGGCCATCTACGGCTTCAACCTCTCGGCCCTGCTGGGCGGCGCCGTGGAGACTGCCAACAACCCGGCCGTCCTCAACCCGGGCCTGCAGTACGGCAAGACGGAAACCTCCAAGCTGGACTTCATGTCCCTGGGCCTGGCCCTGGTCCTGGGCACGGCCGCCCTGCCGCACGTGCTGATGCGCTTCTACACCGTGCCCACGGCCAAGGAAGCACGCAAGTCCGTGGTCTGGTCCATCTGGCTGATCGGCCTGTTCTATCTGTTCACCCTGGTGCTGGGCTACGGTGCAGCTGCCCTGGTGGGAGCGGACACCATCAAGTCCGCGCCGGGCGGCGTCAATGCTGCCGCCCCGCTGCTGGCCTTCCACCTGGGCGGGCCACTGCTGCTGGGCTTCATCTCCGCGGTGGCGTTCGCCACCATCCTGGCGGTGGTGGCCGGCCTGACCATCACGGCCGCAGCATCGTTCGCGCATGACATCTACGCCAACGTCATCGCCAAGGGCCAGGCCGACGCCGCCACTGAAGTCCGGGTGGCCCGGCGCACCGTGGTGGTCATCGGCATCCTGGCCATCCTGGGCGGGATCTTCGCCAACGGCCAGAACGTGGCTTTCCTGGTGGCGCTGGCCTTCGCCGTCGCCGCATCGGCGAACCTGCCCACCATCATCTACTCCCTGTTCTGGCGGAAGTTCACCACCCAGGGCGCGGTGTGGAGCATGTACGGGGGCCTGGCTTCGGCCATCCTGCTCATCGTGTTCTCCCCGGTGGTTTCGGGCTTGAAGACCTCGATGATCCCGGGTGCCAACTTCGCCCTCTTCCCGCTTAGCAACCCCGGCATCGTGTCCATCCCGCTGGCCTTCTTCCTTGGCTGGCTGGGCACCACCCTGGACAAGCGGCGGGAGGATCCTGCCAAGCAGGCCGAGATGGAGGTCCGCTCCCTGACCGGCATCGGTGCGGAAAAGGCTGTGGACCACTAAACCGGACACCCTCGAACCGGGACACGCCGGAACAGGGAGGCCCTGAAACAGGGACTGCACCAACCAGCGCCGAACCTGTTCCGGCACAACGTGAAGAGCCTCCTGCCGCGGACTGCGGCACGGAGGCTCTTTCGTTGGGGACGGACCCGGCGTGTTTTCCTGCGGGCGGTCAGCGCTGGTGGTGCCCGCCCGGTGCCGGATTCCCGTGTTCACCATGCGGCACGGCGTACTGGCCGGCCGTCGAGGCGGCGAGGCCCGGCGTCGTAATTCCTGCCACCAGCACGGCGCCGGCGAACGCTGCCAGCAACAGCCTCCCCGGGCGCATGCGCACCCCTGCCGCCTCCTGCGCACTGTCCTGCTGTGCGCTGTCCTGCTGTCCGCTGTGCCGCTGGAGCCACCCGAGCGAGGCGATGATCATCAGCGTCAGCAGGAGCGCCGAAAGCTGCGTCAGGCTGAGCCCTGAGGTGGGGAAAGCGATGGCGGCCAGGTGGGCCGCGGCTGCGCCTGCCAGGGCGTACCGCGCCCACCGGTTGCCGGCCAGCCGGTCCCTGGCCAGGAAGGCCACGGCTCCGGCCAGCAGCGCGGCGCCCCAAAGGCCGGCCACCACGCCCGCGAGGAGGCCTGCCGGTCCAGGGGAGCCTGCCGCGAGGAAGCTGGAGGAGATGGCCAGGTTGACTGAGCCCGCACCGAAGCCGGCGAACCCGGTGACCAGGCGGACCGAAGAGTCCGCCTGGGGCGCAGTGGAGTGCACCATCACCTGATGGGCCGGTAGTGCCGTGGGCCGGAGCGAAACCATGCCGGACTTTGGCATGCTAGGCGCGGGCAGCGGCCGGGGACTTGTCCAGGGACAGGCCCACGCCGAGGAGGAGCACGGCGCTGGCGAGGTGGAGGACGTTGTCGGCACCGTTCAGGGCGATGATGTTCAGCGGCGAATTCAGCAGGAACAGCCCCACAATGCCCACCAGGAGGTAGACGGCGCCGACGGAGGAGTTCACGGTGCGTGCGCTGTCAGTCCCGCGGAGGCCGGCGAAGAGCAGTGCGGCGCCGATGGCCAGGTGGATGACGTTGTGCAGCGGGTTGACCTCGAAGATGATGAGGTTCGCGCCCTCTGTGGCGACGAAACCGACGCCTGACGTTACGGCGAAGCCCAGGAGGCCCACCAGCAGGTAGACGGCTCCGAAAATGGTGGCGACGAGGCGGTTGGGTGAGTTGCGCATGGTCCGAATCCTTCCTTCAGGGCGGGTGGATTGTCCCGCCGGATATGGGCCCCCGGGTGGGGCCCTCGGAAGCGATTCGGATCATTGCCGGGGCCGGATGGGTGAAAAGATCAGTACCCTTTCCATTTTTCCGTCCGGCTGGTCCTTCCTAGGCCGCGGGGCGCAGCTTGATGTTGGTCATCAGCAGCTTGTCGGTGCCTTGGAAGCGGTAGGCGAGGTCAACCTTCTTTCCGGTGCAGCTGATCTGGCCCACCACCTCGGCGGACTTCACGCCGTTATCGGTGGCAACTTTGAGGTTGTTGTAGGCCGGCTGGCAGGAACCGTCCATTTCCAGGCTCTTCACGCCGGAGATGAAGGCCTCCTTGGAAAGCTGCTTCTTGAGGTCCGGGTCAAGGTACTCGTCGTAGGCGCCGGAAGAATCGCCGGCAATCACCTTTTTGGTGAAATCATCCGCAAGGCCCCGTGCCTGGTTGGTGGCGCTTCCCACCACGTTCACCAGGATCACGATGCCGAGGATCACCAGGAGCAGCACCCCGCCAATGCTGCCAAGGATGATCCACAGCTTCCGCCGGCTCCGCTGGCGTGGTGGCTCGCCGGGAAGGCCGAACGGCGCGGGCTGCTCCGGCAGCCGGCCAAACTGCTGTGGCGTGAAGCCCGCCTGGCCCTGCCGGTACGGATCCTGGGGACTGCTCAAGGGTGGGCCTTTCGTGGAACAGGCGCTCTGGCGCCCGGCGGACTGCGCCGGACCTTCCCGGCCCGGCACATGACTGGAACCAGCCTATAACCCGGCCCGCCGCCGTCGTGCCTGGAGTGCCGCACCCGACGCTCCGCTGCTGCTAGCTGGCTTCGGAGCCACGGTCCAGCAGGGGCTGCACCCGGAAGGGGATCAACTCGCCCATGGCCAGTGCCGTGTCTGCCCGCTCCACGCCGTCGCACGCCAGGATCTTGCCGTTGATGCGGAAAAGATCCTCGGCGTCCCTGGCTACCACGCGCAGCAGCAGGTCTGCCGACCCCGTCAGCCCGTAGCCCTCCAGGACCTCCGGGATGGCGGCGATTTCCTCAGCGAGCCGCCCGAGTTTCTGCTGCTGGACGTGGACGGAGATGAACGCCATCAGCGGGTACCCCAGTGCCACCGGGTTGAGGCGCCGCTCGAAGGAGAGGAAGACGTGCTTCTTTTCCAGTTGGGCCATGCGCGCCTGGACGGTATTGCGGGACAGGCCAAGCTTCTGGGCGAGGGCCACTACGGTACGGCGCGGATCCTGCGCCAACGCCGACAGCAGGCGGGTGTCAGTGCCATCCAAAGCTCGCATAATGCGCAACGCTAGCACGGTGCCGGGGCGCGGGACAGGGCACTTTGCTCAGAAACAGCGGCGGTGGTTGTACCCCCTGGCTATTGTGAGTAGGGTCACAGTATCTGGGGCAATGACGCCCGGAAGGCCGGTGGCGGCAGGGGGCCAAAAGCCCGCAAACCACGGGTCAACGACGTTCGAAGGTTGCGGCAATCGTGTCTACAGACCAAACGGGCCATGACGGCGCTAACACCCCCCAAAGCGCAGGGAGTCCGGGAGAAACCGGGCCGGAATTCCTCCAGCTGATCACCCCGGCCGGTGAACGGATCAGCCACCCCGAGTTCGATTTCTGGGTCAGGGACATCACCGATGATCAGTTGTGCTCCCTCTTTGAGGACATGACCGTCATCCGGCGGATTGATGTTGAGGCCACCGCCCTGCAGAGGCAGGGTGAGCTGGCCCTCTGGCCCCCGCTCCTCGGCCAGGAGGCGGCCCAGATCGGATCCGGACGGTCACTGCGGGCGGACGACTTTGTGTTCTCCAGCTACCGCGAGAACGGCGTGGCGTACTGCCGCGGCGTGGACCTGACGGACCTCCTGCGGGTCTGGCGGGGAAACGCCTCCGGTGGCTGGGACCCGTACAGCATCAACATGGCCACCCCGCAGATCATCATTGGCGCCCAGACCCTGCACGCCACGGGCTACGCCATGGGCATCCAGAATGACGGTGCCGATGCCGTGGCCGTCACCTACTTTGGCGACGGTGCCACCAGTGAGGGCGACGTGAACGAGGCCATGGTGTTCGCCGCCAGCTTCCAGGTCCCGGTGGTGTTCTTCTGCACCAACAACCACTGGGCCATCTCCGAGCCCGTGCGCCTGCAGTCCCACATCCAGCTCGCGGACCGCGCCACCGGTTTCGGAATCCCCAGCATGCGGGTGGACGGCAACGATGTCCTGGCGGTCATGGCCGCCACCAGGCTGGCCCTTGACCGCGCAAGGCGAGGTGGCGGCCCCACCTTCATCGAAGCTGTCAGCTACCGCATGGGGCCGCACACCACCGCCGATGACCCCACCCGGTACCGGGACGCCAATGAGCTGGAGGACTGGGCCGCCAAGGACCCCATCAGCCGGCTGGCCGGCCTCCTGGAGCGCAAGGGGCTGCTGACCGCGGAGCTGCAGCAGCAGGTCAAGGACAAAGCCGACACCGTGGCCGCGCAGATGCGCCGCGGCTGCACCACCATGCCGGACCCCAGCCCCATGGACATTTTCAAGAACGTCTACAGCACCCCCAACTCCTGGCTGGAACGCCAGCAGGACCATTACGCACGGTATTTGGCCTCCTTCGTCGATCCCGCAGGTGCCGTTTCAGAGGAAGGTGCACGCTGATGACCCAGTTGACCTTTGCCCGCGCCATCAACGCCGGTCTCCGGAAGTCGCTGGAAAACGACTCCAAAGTGGTTCTCCTCGGCGAGGACATCGGCGCCCTGGGCGGTGTATTCCGCGTGACGGACGGCCTGCAAAAGGACTTCGGCACCCACCGCGTGGTGGACACCCCGCTGGCGGAGTCCGCCATCGTGGGAACCGCCGTCGGCCTGGCCTACCGCGGCTACCGGCCCGTCGTGGAAATCCAGTTCGACGGGTTCATTTATCCGGCCTTCGACCAGATCGTCAGCCAGGTGGCCAAGCTGCACTACCGCACCCGCGGGGCCGTCAAGATGCCCATCACCATCAGGGTCCCGTTCGGCGGCGGCATCGGCTCACCGGAGCACCATTCCGAATCCCCGGAAGCCTACTTCACCCATACCTCGGGGCTGCGGGTGGTCACCGTTGCCAACCCGCAGGACGCCTATACGGTCATTCAGCAGGCCATCGCCTGTAACGATCCCGTCCTGTACTTCGAGCCCAAGCGCCGCTACCACGACAAAGGCGAGGTAGACGAAAACGCAGATCCTGCCTCGGCCCTGCCCATGGACAAGGCCCGGGTGCTGACCGACGGCAGTGACGTGACCCTGGTGGCCTACGGGCCACTGGTCAAGACCGCCCTGGACGCAGCCTCCGCCGCCGCGGACGAGGGCATCTCCATCGAAGTCATCGACCTGCGCTCGCTTGCCCCCGTGGACTATGAACCGGTGGTGGCCTCGGTGCGCAAGACCGGGCGCCTGGTCGTCACGCACGAGGCTGCCCAGTCCGGCGGGCTGGGAGCGGAAGTGGCTGCCAGCATCACCGAACGGTGCTTCTACCACCTCGAGGCCGCTCCGGTCCGGGTGACGGGGTTCGACATTCCCTACCCCTATTCCAAGCTGGAAATGCACCACCTCCCGGGCCTGGACCGCATCCTGGACGGCGTGGACCGTGCCCTGGGCCGCCCCAATTCCCTGAGTGGACTGGAAGGATGAGCGCCACCATGATCAAGGAATTCCGGCTCCCGGACCTGGGGGAGGGACTTACGGAGTCTGAAATCCTCAGCTGGAAAGTGGACGTCGGCGACACCGTCAGCCTGAACCAGGTCATCGCCGAGGTGGAGACCGCCAAGGCCGTGGTGGAGCTCCCGTCGCCCTTCGCCGGGGTCATCAAAGAACTTCATGAACAGCCCGGTTCCGTGGTGGAGGTGGGCAAGCCGATTGTCTCCTTCGAGGTGGCGGACGACGCCGGGCCCTCACCTTCGGCGCCGTCCGGCACCGCGGGCGCGGGGTCCGGGGAGGCTGCGGTGGACACCCCGAAAAGGGAACCGAACCTCGTGGGGTACGGCGCCGTCGTCGAAGGTTCCGGGCGCCCCACGCGCCGGGCGCGGAACTTTGCCACGGTGGTTGAGGCGGGGGGAACCCTGGCCCCGGAGGCCGGCCTGGTCGAGCCTGCAGCTGTCCAACCAGCACCTGTGGAGGGCAAGGCCGCCGAACGTCCCCGGTCCACGCCCCCGGTCCGCAAGCTGGCCAAGGACCTTGGCCTGGACCTCGCCCTGGTTCCCGGGACCGGTCCCGGTGGCCTGATCACGCGGGAGGACGTGCAGGAGTTTTCCGGGCACGCCGCGGAACCTGCCATGCAGGCGCAGGGGGCCGCGTCCCCAGGTGGAGCCAGGCCGGGGGAGCGGGAGACCCGGACCCCCATCAAGGGGGTACGCAAGCACACCGCTGCCGCGATGGTGCAGAGCGCCTTCACCGCGCCGCATGCCACCGAATTCCTGACCGTGGATGTCACGCCGAGCCTGGAGCTGCTGGCCAAACTCAAGAACAGCAGGGAATTCGCGGGTATCAAGCTCACCCCGTTGACGCTCGCCGCCAAAGCCCTCCTGGTCGCCCTGCGCCGCAACCCGGCACTGAACTCCCGCTGGGACGAAGAAAACCAGGAGATCGTCACCTTCAATTACGTGAACCTGGGCATCGCGGCCGCGACGCCGCGCGGACTCACGGTTCCGAACATCAAGGACGCCGAGGCCCTTCCGCTCCCGCAGCTGGCCCAGGCGCTCACGGCGCTCGCCGAAACCGCGCGGGCGGGCAAGACCACGCCGGCGGACCTTTCCGGTGGCACCATCTCCATCACCAACATCGGCGTCTTCGGCATCGACGCAGGCACCCCCATCCTCAATCCGGGGGAGGCCGCGATCCTTGGCCTTGGGGCGGTCCGCACCATGCCATGGGAATACCGGGGCGAGGTAGCGCTGCGCCAGGTGCTCACGCTGAGCCTGTCCTTCGATCACCGCCTGGTGGACGGGGAGCAAGGCTCCCGGTTCCTGGCGGACGTGGGGGCCATCCTGGCCGAGCCCGGGATGGTGCTCACCATGGTGTAGCGGCTCCTGGCCTGCACATCACCGGGCCCCAAGCCGCATAAGGCGGTGCTGCCAGGGGCCGGTTGTGCGGACCGGGGCCGTTCGTATGGTGCCCGGTGCCGGGCGGGTCAGGCCGGGGGCACGGTCAGGGCCGCGAGCGCCATCCGTTCCAGCAAGGGACGGGCGACGCCGGCCGCCATGCGCCTGCCATGGCTGCGGACGGAGTGCGGTGTGGAGTTGATGAGGCCGAATGTGGCGTGGGCGCGCATCCGCAGCTCAGCGTGGTCGGTCGCGGGATGGACCTTGGCCAGGACGTCCACCCATACCTCTACGTAGCTGCGCTGGAGGGTCCGTACGGCCAACTGGTCCTGCTCGGACAGGTTGGAGAAGTCCCGGTCCTGCACCCGGATCACGTCAGGCTTGCCGAGGGCGAAGTCCACCTGGAACTCCACCAGCTGGCGGAGCGCGGCCTGGGGGTCGGCAGTGCGCTCCACAACCTGGCGCCCGCCGTCGAGCAGTTCCTGGCTCACCGTGACAAGCAGGTCCGCCAGGACTGCCTGCTTGCCGGAAAAGTGGCGGTACACCGCAGGTCCGCTGACGCCTACCGCCGCGCCGAGGTCCTCCAGCGAAACCCGGTTGAAGCCGTTGGCCGCGAACAGCGTGGCAGCGGCGGACAATAAGGCCTGCCGCCGGCTCTCCTTGGCCCTCCCGCGCTGGGTGGTTGGCGTGGGGGGTGTGGCGGCTTGGGCCGTGGCTGCCTGCGCTGTGGGTGCTTGGGCGGCAGGGGCCGGCTGCGCTGTATTGCTGGACACTTTTCCTCCTTGGGCCAGCCCAGAGTCTAGCAACGCGGCGATGTGTTGGACATCACAGTTAATCGAGACTAACCTGAATTTCAGTTATTAGTCACTAACCGAGTTGGCCTGGCGGCCGCCCGGACCCACACAAGGACGGAACGTCGATGGAGACCCTGGCCACCCGGCTCGACCCAGCAAGCGAGTCCTTCCGCGCCAACCGGGACGAGCAGCTCTCGCTTGCCGGGGAGCTGCGGAAGAAGCTGGCGGATGCCGCACTGGGCGGGACCCAAAAGTCGCGGGACCGCCATGTGGCCCGGGGCAAGCTGCTGCCGCGGGACCGGATCGACCAAGTGCTGGATGACGGCAGCCCCTTCCTGGAAATTGCGCCCCTTGCGGCCAACGGGATGTACGGTGACGACGCACCCGGCGCAGGAGTCATCGCCGGAATCGGCCTGGTGCAGGGCCGCCAGGTCCTGGTTATCTCCAACGACGCAACGGTCAAGGGCGGAACCTATTACCCCATGACGGTGAAGAAGCACCTCCGCGCCCAGGAGATTGCGCTGGAAAACCGGCTGCCCTGCATCTACCTGGTGGACTCGGGCGGCGCCTTCCTGCCCAAGCAGGACGAGGTGTTCCCGGACAAGGAGCACTTCGGCCGGATCTTCTACAACCAGGCACGGCTCTCGGCAGCCAAGATTCCGCAGCTCGCCGCCGTTATGGGCTCCTGCACGGCCGGCGGAGCCTACGTCCCCGCCATGAGTGACGAGACCGTCATTGTCCGGAACCAGGGCACCATCTTCCTGGGCGGCCCGCCGCTGGTAAAGGCAGCCATCGGGGAAATCGTCACCGCGGAGGAACTGGGCGGCGGCGAGGTGCACTCGCGGGTCTCCGGAGTGACGGACCACCTGGCCGAAAACGACGAACATGCCCTCCAGATCATCAGGGACATCGTTGCCACCCTGCCGCCTCCTGCCGCGCCGGCCTGGCAGGTGGAACCCGTCGTCGAACCGGCCGTGGACCCGGAAGGCCTCTACGGCGCCGTGCCCACGGACGTCAACGCACCCTACGACGTCCATGAGGTCATTGCGCGCCTGGTGGATGGCAGTAAATTCCACGAGTTCAAAAAGGACTACGGCACCACCTTGGTCACGGGATTCGCCCGGATCGATGGACACCCCGTAGGCATCGTGGCCAACAACGGCGTGCTGTTCAGCGAGTCATCGCTCAAGGGCGCGCATTTCATTGAGCTGTGCGACCAGCGCGGCATCCCGCTGCTGTTCCTGCAGAACATCTCCGGCTTCATGGTGGGCAGGGACGCCGAGCAGGGCGGCATTGCCAAAAACGGGGCCAAGATGGTGACCGCCGTTGCCACGGCCCGCGTCCCCAAGCTGACAGTGGTCATCGGCGGCTCCTTCGGCGCCGGCAACTACTCCATGTGCGGCCGTGCCTACTCGCCGCGGTTCCTGTGGATGTGGCCCGCTGCCCGGATCTCGGTGATGGGCGGCAACCAGGCGGCCGGCGTGCTGGCCACCGTGAAGCGGGACCAGTACGAAGCGGCGGGGGAGGAATGGGCGGCCGACGACGAGGAAGCCTTCAAAGCGCCAATCCGCCGGCAGTACGAGGACCAGGGCAGCCCCTACTACTCAACCGCGCGGCTGTGGGATGACGGTGTCATCGACCCCGCCGATACGCGCACCGTCCTGGGACTGGCGCTTGACGTCGTCTCCCGCACCCCCTTGCCGGAGACCTCCTTCGGCCTCTTCCGGATGTGAGCCAGCAATGACCATGCAGACCAACACCGCCATGCAGCACGGCACTTCCGGCGCCGAAGCCAGGGAAGCCGGCGCAGGCCCCCTCTTCAGCGCCGTCCTGGTGGCCAACCGCGGTGAAATCGCGTGCCGCGTCATCCGCACGCTGCGCCTCCTGGGAATCCGTTCCGTCGCGGTCTACAGCGATGCCGACGCCGGCGCCCGCCATGTGCGCGAGGCTGACACTGCCGTGCGTATCGGCCCCGCCGCGGCAGCCGAAAGCTACCTCAGCATCGACGCCATCGTGGAGGCGTGCCGGCAGTCCGGCGCGGACGCTGTCCACCCCGGCTACGGCTTCCTGAGCGAAAATGCGGACTTCGCCCGTGCCCTCGAAAAGGCCGGCATTGCCTTCATTGGTCCCGGCGTGGAAGCACTGAATGTCATGGGCGACAAGATCCGCGCCAAGAACCATGTGGCAGGGTATGGCGTGCCGGTGGTCCCCGGCATTGCCAGGCCCGGCATGACGGACAGCGAACTGGTGGAAGCCGCTGCCGCCGTCGGCTATCCCCTCCTGATCAAGCCCTCAGCCGGCGGCGGCGGCAAAGGCATGCACGTCGTCGAAAGGCAGGCGGACCTGCCCGCCGCCCTGGCCACCGCACGGCGGGTGGCCGCAGCCGCTTTCGGGGACGACACCCTGTTCCTGGAGCGCCTGGTGACCACACCGCGGCATATCGAGGTGCAGGTGCTGGCGGACGGGCACGGCAATGTCATCCACCTCGGCGAACGCGAATGCTCCCTGCAGCGACGGCACCAGAAAGTCATTGAGGAAGCCCCCTCGCCCCTGCTGGAAAGCCTCCCCAACGGTCCGGAGGTCCGTGCACGGATAGGCGAGGCCGCCTGTAACGCCGCCCGCAGCGTGAACTACACAGGGGCCGGAACCGTGGAGTTCCTGGTCTCGGACAATGCACCGGATGAGTTTTTCTTCATGGAGATGAACACCCGGCTGCAGGTGGAGCACCCTGTCACGGAGATGGTCACCGGGATCGACCTGGTGGAATGGCAGGTACGGATCGCCGCCGGTGAACCGTTGACCGTCCGTCAGGCTGACGTCAGCCTTTCCGGCCATGCGGTGGAGGCGCGGGTCTACGCCGAGGTGCCGGAGAAGAATTTCCTCCCGTCAACCGGGACGGTGCTCCAGCTGGACGAACTGCCGCACGCAACGGACAACCGCGTCCGGGTGGATTCATCCCTGGTGGAGGGCTTGGAGCTCTCCGCTAATTACGACCCCATGATCTCGAAGGTGATCGCCTGGGGCAGGGACCGCGGTGAGGCCTTGGAATCCCTCGACGCGGCGCTGGCCGGCTACACGGCGCTGGGCATTGAGACCAACGTCGAGTACCTGCGGCTCCTGGTCAACGATTCCGATGTCCGCGCCGGGCGCCTGGACACTGGGCTGATCGAACGGAAGCAGCCGGCGCTGGAATTCCGGCGCGTCGGCGCCCCCGAACTGGTGGCCGCCGCCCTTTACGCCCTCTCCCGGGAGGCGCAGGACCACCCCGCTCCGGCCAGCGGACCGTGGCAGGCCCGCAGCGGGTGGCGCCTGGGTGCGCCCGCGCCGCGCCGGATCAGCCTGGGAACGCCCGACGGCGGTGTGGCAACAGTGCAGGTCAGCGGAAGTCCCACCGGAACCGACACTGCCGTGGTTGCTGTTGACGGCGGCGCCCGGCAGGCCGCGGCGCTGCGCCTGGCGGAGGACGGCGGCGCAGTCCTTACCCTTGGCGGGGCGACACGGGAGTACCAGGTGGCCGTATCGCCCGGGCAGCCGCTCCAGCTCTTCCTCGGCAACGGCGGCTGGTCCTGCCGGCTGGAACTCCTGACCCGTGAAGCGCGGCTGGAACGGGTACTGGCAGCCGTACAGCGCCAGGAAGGTGCAGCCGACCCCGAGGTGCGCTCGCCGATGCCGGGAACGGTTGTGGCCGTCCCGGTCAGCGACGGAGACCCGGTCCAGGCCGGGGAGGTCCTGGTATCGGTGGAGGCCATGAAGATGGAGCACCACCTGGTGGCCCCCCTGGCAGGAACGGTCCACCTGACCGCCCGCACCGGTGACCTTGTGAAGGCGGATCAGATCCTGGCCACCATCCACCCGCATCCCACCGGTGCGGAAGGTGCTTCCACGGACACCGACACAGATACAGACACAGACACACAGCAAGGCGAAGGAGCCTGACCATGACCGGTTTTGAACTTACCGAGGAATACCAGGACCTCAGCGACACCGTTCGCGACTTCGCGGACAACGTGGTGGCCCCGGTCTCCGCCAAGCACGACGAAGAGCACAGCTTCCCCTATGAAGTGGTGAAGCAGATGGCGGAGATGGGCCTGTTCGGGCTGCCGTTCCCTGAGGAGTACGGCGGCATGGGTGGGGACTACTTTGCCCTGGCGCTCGCGCTGGAGCAGCTGGGCCGGGTGGACCAGTCCGTCGCCATCACGCTCGAAGCGGGCGTCTCCCTGGGGGCCATGCCGGTGTACCGGTTCGGCACGGACGCGCAGAGGCAGGAATGGCTGCCCATGCTGGCTTCGGGCCAGGCGCTCGCCGGATTCGGACTCACCGAACCCGAGGCCGGCTCCGACGCCGGGGGCACCAAGACCCATGCCCGGCGCGAGGACGGCCAGTGGGTCATCAACGGCAACAAGGAGTTCATCACCAACTCCGGAACCGACATCACCCGGCTTGTCACCGTCACGGCTGTTACCGGGCAGCAGGAACGCTCCGACGGCAGCATCAAGAAGGACATCTCCACCATCCTGGTACCCACCGACACGCCCGGCTTCAAGGCGGAAAAGCCCTACAACAAGGTCGGCTGGAACGCCTCGGACACCCACCCCCTCACCCTGAAGGACGTCCGGGTGCCGGAGGAAAACCTGCTGGGGACCGAGGGGCGCGGCTACGCCAACTTCCTGTCCATCCTGGACGAGGGCCGGATCGCCATCGCCGCACTGGCTACCGGTGCCGCGCAGGGCTGCGTTGACCTGTCCGTCAAATACGCCCGCGAGCGCCGGGCGTTCGGCCACGAAATCGGCAAGTACCAGGCCATTTCCTTCAAGATCGCCCGGATGGAAGCGCGGGCGCACACGGCGCGCCTGGCCTACTACGACGCGGCCGCCCGGATGCTTGCCGGCAAGCCGTTCAAGACCCAGGCGGCCATCGCTAAGATGGTCGCAGGCGAGGCGGCCATGGACAATGCGCGGGATGCCACCCAGGTATTCGGCGGCTATGGCTTCATCAACGAGTTCACCGTGGCACGCCACTACCGCGACTCCAAGATCCTTGAAGTGGGGGAGGGCACCACGGAGGTCCAGCTGATGCTGATCGCCCGCGAACTGGGACTCTAGCCGGCCCGAAAGGATCAATGATGATTGACAAGGTTGTTGCCAGTGCAGACCAAGCCGTTGCGGACATTCCCGACGGCGCGTCGCTGGCAGTGGGCGGATTCGGGCTCTGCGGAATTCCGGTGGCCCTGATCGACGCCCTCCACCGGGCCGGCACCTCGGGGCTGGAAACCGTCAGCAACAACTGCGGCGTGGACGACTGGGGGCTCGGCATCCTGCTCCGTGACGGCCGCATCCGCCGCACCATCAGCTCCTACGTTGGCGAGAACAAGGAGTTCGCCCGCCAGTACCTGGCCGGCGAGCTCGAGGTGGTGCTCACCCCGCAGGGCACGCTGGCTGAAAAACTGCGGGCCGGCGGGGCCGGGATCCCGGCGTTCTACACCAAGGCGGGGGTTGGCACGCAGGTGTCCGACGGCGGCCTGCCGCAGAAGTACGACGCCAACGGCGGGATCGCGGTTGCCTCCGCTCCGAAGGAAGTGCGCTCCTTCGGGGGAGTGGACTACGTCCTGGAAGAGTCACTTACCCCTGACTTCGGGCTGGTGCACGCGTGGAAGGGCGACCGGCACGGCAACCTGGTCTTCCACGCCACCGCCATGAACTTCAACCCGCTGTGCGCCATGGCAGGGCGCATCACCATCGCCGAGGTGGAGGAACTCGTGGAGCCCGGCGAACTGGACCCGGAGCACATCCACACGCCCGGGATCTTCGTCCAGCGGGTGGTCCTGGCGCAGGACGGGGAGAAGCGGATCGAAAAGCGGACGGTGGCACTCAACCAGGCAGGAGCATGACCATGGATCCCAACAGCCCCGAAGCGCCCCGGCCCGAAGCCGTACGCGCGGAATACCGGCGGGCCGGTTCCCAGCAGCATGCCGGGCCCGGTGATTCCACACCGGCGGCGGAGACCAAAGGCTGGACGCGCAACGAACTTGCCGCACGCGTGGCCAAGGAACTCCGCAACGGCCAGTACGTGAACCTGGGCATCGGCATGCCCACCCTGATCCCCAACTACATCCCGGCGGGCGTGGAAGTGGTGCTGCACTCCGAGAACGGGATCCTCGGCGTCGGACCCTACCCAACAGAGGACGCCATCGATCCCGACCTGATCAACGCCGGCAAGGAGACCGTGACCGTGAACAGGGGAGCGGCGTTTTTCGACTCGGCCACGTCCTTTGGCATGATCCGCGGCGGCCACGTTGACGTGGCCGTGCTCGGCGCCATGGAGGTGGCCGCCAACGGGGACCTGGCCAACTGGATGGTCCCGGGAAAGATGGTCAAGGGCATGGGCGGGGCCATGGACCTGGTGTTCGGGGCCAAGCGCGTGATCGTGATGATGGAGCACGTCGACCGCAACGGCAACCCCAAGATCGTCCAGGAATGCTCGCTCCCGCTGACCGGAAAGGGCTGCGTGGACCGGATCATCACGGACCTGGCCGTCATCGATGTGGTCCGGGACGGCAGCGGATCACGGCTGGTCCTGAGCGAACTGGCCCCCAACGTCTCCGTCGAAGATGTGGTGGCCGCCACCGGCGCGGACCTGTTCGAGGAAGACAGGGAACTCACCGTATGACCGGCAGCAACCCAACAGACGGTAACCCCATAGACGGCAACCACGCGGTGGACGGCGGCCGGCGGGTCATCGAGCAGCGCGGGCTGTACTTCGACGAACTTGAGGACGGCCTGGTGTATGCGCACCGTCCGGGCAGGACGGTGACGGAGACGGACAACGTCCTCTTCAGCACCCTGACCATGAACACGCAGGCGCTGCACCTGGACGCCGCCTGGAGCGCCGGCCAGCCCTTTGGGCAACGGCTGATGAACTCCATGTTCACCCTGGCCACCATGGTGGGCCAGTCCGTCACCCAGCTGACCCAGGGGACCATCATCGCCCAGCTGGGCCTGACCGACGTTTCCTTCCCGCACCCGCTTTACCACGGGGACACGCTGTACACGGAGACGGTCATCACCGGCAGGAGGCTTTCGGCCTCACGCCCGGGCCAGGGCATCGTTACCATGGAGCACACCGGCCGCAACCAGGACGGCGCCGTGGTGGCACGCGCCACCCGCAGCTGCCTGATGTGGACCCGGGAAGCGCATCAGAACGCGCAGAGCAGCCAAAACGTCGGAGAATAGCCTTATGACCTTTGTGATGGGCCCCGCCCTGCTCTTCTGCCCCGCCGATCGTCCCGAGCGCTACCAAAAGGCCGCCGCCCGCGCGGACGCCGTCATCCTGGACCTCGAAGACGCGGTGGCGCCGGCGGACAAGCAGCGGGCCCGCGGCGCGATCCTGGCCCAACTGGGCACCACCGGCGTGGAGCCCGAGCTTGAGCCCAGCTGCACCATTGTCAGGGTCAACCCCGTCGGTACGGAGGACTTCGAAAAGGACCTGCACTGCCTGGCCCACACGCCCTACCGCACCGTGATGTTGGCAAAGGCGGAGTCTGCCGAACAGCTCAAGGCGCTGGAGGGATACCAGGTGATCGCCCTGTGCGAAACAGCGGTGGGCGTCCTCAACGCCCCGGCCATCGCCGCGGCGCCGAACGTGGTGGGCCTGATGTGGGGTGCCGAGGACCTGCTGGCCAGCCTGGGCGGTACGTCCAGCCGAAAGGACGACGGCGGCTACCGGGCAGTGGCCCTGCACGCCCGCTCGTCAGTGCTGCTGGCAGCGCGGGCCCACGGCAAGGAAGCAGTGGACGCCGTGTACACCAACATCCCGGACCTCGACGGGCTCGCCGCCGAGGCGGCCGACGCCGTGGCCTCCGGCTTCAGCTCCAAGGCCTGCATCCATCCCAGCCAGGCCGCCGTGGTCCGCAAGGCCTATGCGCCCTCGGACGATGAGGTGGCCGCAGCCACTGCCCTGCTGGACGCTGCCGCGTCGGCGGGATCCGGGGTCTTCAAGTACCGGGGAAAAATGATTGACGGCCCCATCCTCAAGCACGCCCAGGAGATCGTCCGCCGCGCCGCCGTGGAGGCATAGCTACCGTTGCCGTCCCTCCGGCCGCCGGAGGGACGTGGCCGGGATCGGCTCATACAGCAGTGTCCGCACCCAGCGGTTCCCTGTTTCCCGGAACTCCTTCCGGCTGGCGAAGCGGTAATGGAAGCTGCGCACGCGCACCCAGCGTGGCGCGGCGCCGTCGAACGGGTCCTTTCGCAGCAACCGCAGCATCTGCCGGTCCGCCGCCAGCAGCTTGCCCAGGAACGCATAGAACCATTCCTCGTGCACGGTCCGCAGCGGCAGGAACCACATCAGCCAGTCCAGCCGCAGGTGGTACGGGGCCCACTGCCGCGGAATCCGGCGCACATCACCGGGCTTGCCCTTGAAGCCGTACTCGCGCCAGTCCGAGCTGTCATCGGGGTCCTCATCCAGCGTGCCCTCCACCACGATCTCGATGCGCTGTTTGGTCACCGTGCCGAACGCACCGTAGGCATTGACCAGCTGCCACCGGTTGAAGCTGGCATTCATCAGCTGCCGGCGGGAGAAAAGGTTCCGCAGCGGCCAGTAGCTCAGCGCCAGCAGCAGGAGGGAGGCCGCCAGGGTGATGGCCAGCCACCACAGCGGGGTTTCCGGCCGGGCGCCCGTGGCGGCATTCCAGTCCGCGGGGATGGCGGGGATCACGGCGTGCGCCACGGGGTCGCTGACCGCCGCGAACGCCAGCACAATCGCCATCCAGTTCAGCCAGGCGAAGTTGCCGCTGGCCACCAGCCACAGCTGGGTCACCACCACCACTCCCGCCGCGACGCTTGCCACCGGCTGGGGTGCGAACAGCAGGAACGGCACCACCAGCTGGGCGATGTGGTTGCCCACCACCTCGATCCGGTGCAGCGGCTTGGGCAGCAGGTGGGCCTGCCGGCTTAACGGCCCTGGCATGGGCTGTGTTTCGTGGTGGTAGTACAGGGCGGTCAGGTCGCGCCACTCCCTGCCGCCGCGGATCTTGATCATCCCCGCGCCGAATTCCAGCCGGAACACGAGCCACACAATCAGGATCAGGATGGTCCGGGGCGGCTCCGTCTGGTTGGAGCCCAGGAAGCCAACGGTGAAGCCCGCCTCCAGGAGCAGCATTTCCCAGCCAAATCCGTAGAAGGTCTGGCCCACGTTCACGATGGACATGTACAGCAGCCACAGGGCCAGGAACGCAACCAGCGGCACCCAAGGCGGTCCCAGCTGCGGGATTCCGGCCACCAGCAGCGCCGACACCACCAGCCCTGCGGCGCAGACTCCGCGCAGCAGCCCGTCCGAGTACCGCCAGCGGAACAGTGTGGGCCGGCGAAAACGGGAGAACGCGGAAAGGAACGCAGGCACCGGGAGGAGGCCGCGCTCGCCGAGCAGGGCGGGGAACTGGTTCATCGTGGACAGGAACGCAACAAAATACAGCGCCGCCACACCCCGTTGCAGCGCCTGCCGGGCGAACCCGTATTCCGGCGCGTCAAACCACCACAGCCAGTCCACGGATTCCACGTTACGCCCGGTCACGTGGGGGTCAAGGTGCACCATCAGGCGGGGCGCAGCAGGGCCGGGGGCGTCAAAGGGGCCCGGACGGGTGCGGGATACTTAACCCATGCAGCCACGCAGAATCGTCCTCCTCGGATCCACCGGTTCCATCGGCACCCAGGCGATTGACGTCGTCGACAGCGCCCCGCACCTGTTCGAGGTGGTGGCGCTCAGTGCCGGGGGCGGCAACCTGGAACTCCTGGCCCGGCAGGCGGTCCACACCGGCGCCGCTGCGGTGGGGATTGCCGGCGGGGATCCTGCCCGGCTGGCGTCGCTGATCAGCGACGCCGCCGCTGCAGCCGGCCGCCCGGGGTACCGGCCGGAGATCGTGGCCGGCCCGGACGCGTCCGCCCGCATTGCCGCGATTGAGGCGGACGTGGTGCTCAACGGCATCACCGGATCCATCGGCCTGGCACCCACGATCTCGGCCCTCAAGTCCGGGGCCACCCTTGCCCTTGCCAACAAAGAGTCCCTGATCGTGGGCGGCAGCCTGGTCAAGGCCGCAGCCCGCGAAGGCCAGATCGTCCCCGTCGATTCGGAGCACTCCGCCATCGCCCAGTGCCTGCGCTCCGGCAATGCCGATGAGGTGGACAAGCTCATCCTCACAGCTTCAGGGGGACCGTTCCGGGGCAGGAGCCGCGAGGAGCTCCACTCCGTCACCCCCCGGGAGGCCCTGGCCCATCCCACCTGGGACATGGGCGTCATGGTCACCACCAACTCGGCCACCCTGGTGAACAAGGGCCTGGAAGTCATCGAGGCGCACCTGCTGTTCGACATTCCCCTGGACCGGATCGACGTCGTCGTGCACCCCCAGTCCGTGGTCCATTCCATGGTCCAGTTCGTGGACGGCTCCACCATCGCCCAGGCTTCCCCGCCGGACATGCGCCTGCCCATTGCCCTGGGGCTCGGCTGGCCGGCCCGCGTGCCCAACGCCGCCGTCCCGTGCGACTGGACCCAGGCCGCCACCTGGACCTTCGAACCGCTGGACACGGACGCCTTCCCTGCCGTCGGACTGGCCAAGGATGCCGCGAAGCAGGGGAGCACCTACCCTGCTGTCTTCAATGCGGCCAACGAGGAAGCGGTCACGGCGTTCCATGCCGGCCGGATCCGGTTCACCGACATCGTCGACACCGTGGACAGTGTGCTCAGCGAACACTCAGGTTCCTCCGGGCTGACGGTGGAATCCGTGCTGGATGCTGAAAGCTGGGCACGCGCCCGGGCCCACGAACGTTTAGCAGTCAGCAGTCTCTAGGAAGCAGCAGCACCTCCATGACCCCTGTCCTACTTTTCATCCTCGGCGTCGTCTTCGTCGCCCTTGGCATCGCCGTGTCCATTGCGCTCCACGAAGTGGGCCACCTGGTCCCCGCCAAGCTCTTCAAGGTCCGCGTCACCAAGTACATGATCGGGTTCGGCCCCACACTGTGGTCGCGCCGGAAGGGCGAAACCGAGTACGGCGTGAAGGCCGTGCCGCTGGGCGGCTACGTCTCCATGATCGGTATGTATCCGCCGAACAAGGAGGACGGCTCGGTCCGGCCTTCGAGCACCGGCATGTTCCAGACGCTGGCCACCGAGGCCCGTTCCATGGCCCACGAGGAAGTGGGGCCCGGCGACGAAAACCGGGTCTTCTACCGCCTGCCGGTCTGGAAGAAGGTCATCGTGATGCTGGGCGGCCCGGCCATGAACATGATCCTTGGCGTGCTGCTCACCGCCGTGCTGCTGATGGGCTTCGGTGTTGCGACGGCCACCACCACCATTTCCGACGTGTCCAAGTGCCAGGTGGCCGCAGGGCAGACCGTCGACCCCGATTCTGCCGACTGCCGGCTGACGCCCGCCGCCGCGGCCGGCTTGAAGCCCAATGACACCATCACCTCCTTCGACGGCAAGCCCGTCACCAGGTGGGACCAGTTGACGGAGTGGATCCGCGCTTCCGCCGGCAAGGAAGTTGCCATTACGGTGCAGCGGGACGGCAACCCGGTATCCACCACCGTGACCCCCGTCCTGTCGGCCCGGCCGGTCATGGGAACCGACGGTCGCCAGGCCACCGACGCCGCCGGCAACCTCCAGTACCAGGACGTCGGATTCCTTGGCATCGGCGCGCAGACGGCGCTGGTGCCCCAGCCGGCGTCGTCCGTCCTGCCCATGGCGGGGGAGAACATCCGCCAGGTGGCCGGTGTTGTCTTCAACCTGCCGGCCCGCGTGGTGGGCGTGGCCAAGGCTGCGTTCAGCGAAGAGCCGCGCGACCCCAACGGGCCCATCAGCGTGGTTGGCGTGGGCAGGGTTGCGGGCGAGGTGGCAGCCATGGAGGCCGTGCCGATGCAGTCCCGGGTGGCAACCCTGGTTGGCTTGCTGGCCGGCCTGAACTTCGCACTTGCGGTGTTCAACCTGGTCCCGCTCCTCCCGCTGGACGGCGGCCACGTTGCGGGCGCCCTGTACGAGGGCGTCCGGCGCCGGGTGGCAAAGCTCCGCGGCCGGCCGGACCCCGGGGCCTTCGACATCGCCAAACTGCTTCCCGTCACGTACGTGGTCGCAGCGCTGTTGATGGGCATGAGCGCGTTGTTGATCTACGCGGACATCGTCAAGCCGGTCAACCTGTTCGGATAGTCGCCCCACATCGGTTGACTTTCAAAAATCAGCCAAATCTGATTGATCGATGAGTCTCAACCGACTATGGTTGAGAGATGTTCGTCATGACCATCGATCAACGCGGAAGCACCGGTGACCAGGACCGTGTACCGGCCCTGCTCGACCAGCTCGCCGGCCTTGAGCTGCCCGACGCGGAACAGCCGGTTTTCGAGCGTTCCGTAGGGGATGAAGTCCAGGGAGTGGTGCGGGACGCCTCCGCCGTGGTGGAGATAGCCCTGCACGCGCTCCGCGGCGGCCACTGGTACGTCGGGATTGGTGTTGGGACCGTAGTCCTGCCGCCCCATGCCAGCCCCCGGGAAGGAACTGGAACGGCCTTTGTTGCCGCGCGGAAGGCTGTTGAGCTTGCCAAGGGCGCCGGTTCCCAGGTGCCGTTGTCGGTGGTGCCCGGCATCATGGCAGGGGAAGCGGCCAAGGGGTTCGCTGCAGGGGAGGGGGTGCAGGCCTGTGCCAATGCGGAGGCGGTGCTCAGGCTGCTGGGCCGGCTTGTCCAGGACCGCACGGAAGCCCAGTGGCGGGTGGTGGACGCCCTGCGCCGCCTGGGTGGACGGGGCCAGGGCCAGGGCCGGCACGGAAGCCAGAAGCACGTGGCGCTTGAACTCGGAATTTCGGAGCAGTCGGTGAGCCGTACCGTGCTTCGCTCCGGGTGGCAGGAAGAATGGGCAGCCAGGCCCGCCGCGTCCATGCTTCTTGGTTTTGCCGACTCCCGGGTGGGCCAGGCCGAAGAGGATGTCCCTGCGCAGCAGCCTATGACCGTGCAACAGCATGTGCCTGCCCAGCAAAAGCCGGCGGCCCGGCTTGACGTTGAAGCGGACCGGATTGAAGGAGACACGTGACCGCACTGTGGGTGGCAGTGGCCTTGGTGGTGGCGGGCTTTGCCGGTTGGCCGGTCACTGCGCTGGTGTTCAAGCTCGCCCGGACCATCGACGACAAGGCAGATGCCGCCAAGGCCGCGGAGGAAGCCCGGGCGGCGGAAGAGGACCCGTCGGCCGACGTCACCGTCGATGACCCTTCCCCCGCATCCCCGGGGCCGCGCGGAGGCACCGTGCCGGTGGCGGGCGCAGACCCGGTTCCTGGCGCAGGCCCGGCTCATGACGCGGCCGGCGGCGCAGGCAACCAGGCAGTGGACAGCGAGCTGACCGCCCCTCCCGGCCGGCCGGCGTCGAACGCCGCCGCAGCGGGACCGGCCGCACCCAGCCAGCGCATCCTGCGCGGCGGGGCCATCATCGGCGTGCTGGAGCGGCTGGGGGTGTGCCTGGCAATCCTCACAGGCCAGCCCGTGGCCATCGCCTACATCGTTGCCATCAAGGGCCTGGGCAGGTTTGCCGAGCTGAAGGAGACGCCGGTTGCCGCTGAGCGTTTCATCATCGGGACCCTTACTTCCATGCTCTGGGCCGCCGGTACCGCTGCCGCGGTCAAAGTCCTCTTCCTGCACTGACCGCAGCCCCCTGTGCGACGTCCGCTCGGCCCCGGCACATCCTCCGGTACTGGGGATTGGGACAGTACCAGGGCGGCCATGGCGATAGGGTAGCGGTATGACAGTTTTTGCCGTTGAGTACGTTTATGCCGCCAACTCCACCGAAACCCGCAATGAGGTCCGCCCCGCGCACCGGGAATGGACAGGCGGCCTGGCACAGGACAGCGTCATCGTGGCCAGCGGCCCCTACGGCGACGGCGCGGGTGCCCTGCTGATCTTCAAGGCGTCGGATGAAGGCGCCCTCAACTCGATCCTCAAGCAGGACCCTTTCGCTGAAGCCGGTGTGATCGCCGGAACCCGCATCACGGAATGGTCTCCGGTAACCGGCATGCTGGCCGGGATTGCCGCGTAGCCGCTTTTTTACCCTTTCAACTCAAGGAGTCCACGTGACCTCGGTCAGCCTGGGAATGCCGTCAGCACCACCGCCCGTCCTTGCCCCCCGCCGCAAGACGCGCCAGATCAAAGTCGGCTCGGTAGGCGTAGGATCTGATTTCCCCATCAGCGTGCAGTCCATGACCACCACGCCCACCACGGATATCAACGCCACCCTGCAGCAAATCGCCGAGCTCACCGCGTCCGGCTGCGACATCGTCCGCGTGGCCTGCCCGTCCGCCGACGATGCCGAGGCGCTGCCCATCATCGCCCGGAAATCGCAGATCCCGGTCATCGCGGACATCCACTTCCAGCCCAAGTACGTCTTCGCAGCCATCGAGGCAGGCTGCGCGGCAGTGCGCGTGAACCCCGGAAACATCCGCAAGTTCGATGACCAGGTCAAGGAGATCGCCGCCGCCGCCAAGGACCACGGCACCTCCATCCGCATCGGGGTCAACGCGGGCTCCCTGGAGCCGGGCATCCTCAAGAAGTACGGCAAGGCCACCCCGGAAGCGCTGGTTGAATCAGCGGTCTGGGAAGCCTCGCTCTTCGAAGAACACGGCTTCCACGACTTCAAGATCTCCGTGAAGCACAACGACCCCGTGATCATGGTGGCCGCCTACGAGATGCTCGCGGAAAAAGGCGACTGGCCCCTGCACCTGGGCGTCACCGAAGCCGGCCCCGCCTTCCAGGGCACCATCAAGTCCGCCACGGCCTTCGGGGCGCTCCTCTCCCGCGGCATCGGCGACACCATCCGCGTGTCCCTCTCCGCGCCGCCGGTGGAGGAGATCAAGGTGGGCAACCAGATCCTCCAGTCGCTGAACCTGCGTCCGCGCAAGCTTGAAATCGTGTCCTGCCCTTCCTGCGGCCGTGCCCAGGTTGACGTGTACACTCTGGCAGAACAGGTCACGGCCGGGCTGGAAGGGATGGAGATCCCGCTGCGCGTGGCAGTCATGGGATGCGTCGTCAACGGCCCCGGTGAGGCCCGCGAAGCTGATCTTGGTGTTGCCTCCGGCAACGGCAAGGGCCAGATCTTCGTGAAGGGCGAGGTCATCAAGACTGTTCCCGAGAGCGCAATTGTTGAGACACTGATCGAAGAGGCTATGCGTATCGCGGAAGAGATGGGGGAGGCCGATGGCGAAGATGCTGTCAAAGGTAGCCCCGTGGTTAGCGTCTCGTAAGGACGCGGCAGACCCCGCGGGGCTTTCCGTCCGTACCCTCGACGGCCAGGACACCCCCGCGCTGAAATCGCTCGCCGGGCAGGACCCGGTGACCAACGTGTTCATCCTGGCGCACCTTCGTGCCACGGGGACGGCGGCCCCCACCAGCGGCGGTGCCGGGGTCATCGGCGTTTTCGACGACGGCATCCTTGCAGGTGCGTGCTGGGCCGGAGCCAACCTGGTTCCGGTCCAGCTCGATCCCGCCCTGGCCCCCCTGGTGGCCGAGGCCGCCAACAGCTCAGGGCGCCGGTATGCGTCTGCCTTCGGTCCGGCAGACGCGGTGCTGGCGCTCCATGCCGAACTGGCGGAGCTCGGCCACCGTGCCCACGAGGTCCGGGCCGACCAGCCACTGATGGTCATCGAGGGGCCGCCCCTGGTGCAGCCCGATCCCGGCCTGGCCCTGGGGAACCTGGCCGACTTCGACCGCATCCTTCCGGCCTGCGCCGCCATGTTCGAGGAGGAGGTGGGCTACTCGCCCTACCTTGGCGGCAGGGAGTTTTACAGCCGCCGCGTCGAGGGCCTCATCAGGCAGGGTCATTCCATGGTCCACCTCAATGACGCGGGGGAGGTAGTGTTCAAAGCCGAGCTGGGGGCGGTCACGGACGATGTCACCCAGGTCCAGGGGGTCTGGATGAACCCGGTCTTCCGCGGCCAGGGGTTGAGTGCCGGCTACATGTCGGCAGTCGTCGAAAAGGCCCAGCAGATAGCACCCGTGACCAGCCTTTATGTCAACGGCTTCAACACCAGGGCAAGATCCACGTATGAACGCGTCGGCTTCCGCCAGGTGGGCACCTTCGCTACAGTTCTCTTCTAGCCGGCGGTCGCCGGTTCCAAGCAGAATATTGGGGGAAAAGTGAAGACATCGGTGCTGGGAACTTTCGGGGCTTCAGTCCTTTTGGCCGCAGCAGTTTCTGCGTGTGGGGGACCCGGGCCGCAGGCCGCACAGTCCTCTCCCGCACCGTCCGCGGGCTCCGGCACCACGGCCGCCGCCCCCACCCCCACGGCAACTCCAACGCCAAGCCCGACGGCGAAGGCATACACGGCTGAAGAACTGGCCGCCATTGTGAGCCAGGTGCGGGACGCGGCCGACCGGAGGCTCTCCGTCCTGCCCAGTGCCGATATCAACACCACGCTGGAGCAGACGAAGGCGATGCTCGCTTCCATCGACGTCAAGCCGGAGGAGTGCAAGGCGCTGGCTGCGGCAAGCGCCGTGCCTTCGGTCGACGGAGCGGCCATGGCCGTGGGCATGAGCAATGATGCGTCCACAGGCGCTGTCACCGCCCTGTCACTGGTTGCCGGCCTGGACCAAAGTTTCCTCAGCAAGGTTGCCGACCCGTCGGAGCAGCTGGCGAAGTGCTCCTCAATGACCATGACTGCCTCCGGCATGGACATCTCGGTCACCATCACGCCGGTGGACGCCGGTACGCAGCCCGGTGCGGTCGCCTACCGCACGGACAGTGCCCTGCCGGACGGCCGCACCCAGTCCACGATCACGGCGCAACTTGTCCACCAGGGCGTCGTGCTCACCTCGGTTGCGTCCGGCGGCGCAAGCGAGGCCGACGCCGTCCAGCGGGCAGGTGCGCTCCTTGACTCCGCGGCCGCCCTGGTGAAGTAACAACCGGCAACGGAATCAGCAACCGGCGGCAAACGGATTCCCAAAATAAAACACTTGTCAAACGTGTGCACGATCACATAAGTTCGATCTAGCTGCGCTGGAAGTGGGGTGGGCGGTCTCACCAGTCCTCACCAGTACTCAGGCGATAACGGCGTTGAGCCACGCCCGGATGCGATGACCAGCCCTATTGGGGGGCCAGGGGCTTTGTATTCCCGGGCGTGGCTCTACTGTGTCCGGGGGTGGCCCCAGGCGCTCCCGCCATCGCCAGTCAGTCCCGCCGGTTGAGTGCCGGTAGATTAGTACCCAGACGAATTTGTCCGGCCCTGCTGACCCAGCACTTCCCCAGAAACGGATACCACCCGTGGTCCTACGACTGTCCCAGCTTTTCCTGCGCACGCTGCGCGAAGACCCCGTCGACGCCGAGGTCGCCAGCCACAAGCTTCTGGTCCGCGCCGGCTACATCCGCCGCGCCGCCCCCGGCATCTACACCTGGCTGCCGCTGGGGCTGAGCGTCCTGCGCAAGGTCGAGGAAATCATCCGCGAGGAAATGACGGCCATCGGCGCCCAGGAAGTCCACTTCCCGGCCCTGCTGCCCCGGGAACCGTATGAGGCCACCAACCGCTGGACCGAATACGGCGAGGGCCTGTTCCGGCTGCAGGACCGCAAGGGCGCCGACTACCTGCTGGCCCCAACGCACGAGGAAATGTTCACCCTCCTGGTCAAGGACCTGTACTCGTCCTACAAGGACCTGCCGCTGAGCCTGTACCAGATCCAGAACAAGTACCGCGACGAGGCCCGTCCCCGGGCAGGGCTCCTCCGCGGCCGTGAGTTCATCATGAAGGATTCCTACTCCTTCGACGTCGACGACGCCGGGCTGGATGCCAGCTACGCAGCGCACCGCGCCGCCTACCTGAAGATCTTCGACCGCCTCGGACTCGAAGTTGTGCCGGTAGCGGCCACTGCCGGCGCCATGGGCGGATCCAAGAGCGAGGAATTCCTGTTCCCCACCGAGATCGGCGAGGACACCTTCGTCCGCTCCGCAGGCGGCTACGCGGCCAACGTGGAGGCTGTCACCACGGTGGTCCCCGAGCCGATCGACTTTACCAATGCCCCGGCCGCGGAAGTCCTGGACACCCCGGACACGCCCACCATCGAGACCCTGGTTGCCGCGTCCAACCAGATTGCCCCGCGGGCAGAGGCCGACGGCGGCGCCTGGACTGCCGCTGACACGCTCAAGAACGTGGTCCTCGCCGTCACGCTGCCCACCGGTGAGCGGCAGCTGGTGGTCATCGGTGTTCCCGGCGACCGCGCGGTGGACCTCAAGCGCGTCGAAGCAAACATCGGCGCCTTCCTGCCCATTGCGGGCGAGATCGGACTCGAGCAGGCCGGCGAGGAGGACCTGAAGAAGCAGCCGCTGATCGTCAAGGGCTACCTGGGCCCGGGCCTTTCCCTGGACCACGCCCTCCTCGGCGCCGAGAGCGCCACAAAGCTCCTCTACCTGGTGGACCCGCGCGTGGTCAGCGGCACCGCCTGGATCACCGGTGCCAACGAGGCCGGCAAGCACGTCTTCGGTTTGGTCGCGGGCCGCGACTTTACCTGGGACGGCGTGATTGAGTGCACCGAAGTCCGCGCCGGCGATCCTTCGCCGGACGGCTCCGGCCCCCTGGAGACCGCCCGCGGCATCGAAATGGGCCACATCTTCCAGCTGGGCCGCAAGTACGCCGAAGCCCTGGACCTCAAGGTGCTGGACCAGAACGGCAAGCAGGTAGTGGTCACCATGGGTTCCTACGGCGTCGGCGTCACCCGTGCCGTGGCCGCGCTGGCTGAGGCCAACCATGACGACCGTGGGCTGGTCTGGCCCCGCACCGTGGCACCCGCCGACGTGCATGTGGTGGCCGTGGGCCGCGGCGAGGAGATCTTCCAGGCAGCGGAGAAACTCTCGGCGGATCTCGAAGCAGCAGGCCTGTCGGTCATCTATGACGACCGTCCCAAGGTCTCGCCCGGAGTGAAGTTCGGCGACGCGGAGCTGGTGGGCGTTCCCACCATCCTCGCCGTGGGCCGCGGGCTGGTGGACGGCGTGGTGGAGATCAAGGACCGCCGCAGCGGTGAAGCCGAGAACATCGAGGTGGACAAGGCCGTCGACTACGTGGTCAACGCCGTCCGCAACCAGTGATCTCCGGCTTCGAGTCGATCCAGCTCACCACCATCATCCTGATCGTGGTGGCTGGATTCGCAGCCGGCTGGGTTGACGCGGTGGTGGGCGGCGGAGGCCTTATCCAGCTTCCCGCACTGCTGCTGGTTCCCGACATTGCGCCCGTCCAGGCGCTGGCCACCAACAAGATGGGCTCCATCTTCGGGACCGCCACCAGCGCCGCCACCTACTACCGGAGGGTGGGGCCGGACCTTCGGACGGCGGTCCCCATGGCCGTCATAGCCCTCGCGGGCAGCTTCGGCGGAGCGAGCCTGGCGGCCACCCTGCCGGCCGGGGTCTTCAAGCCCATCATCGTGGTGGCGCTGGTCGCCGTCGCGCTTTTCACCGCCCTCAAGCCCAGCGTCGGCGAGCTGACGGCACTGCGGCACGAAGGCCACCGGCACTATGTGGTCGCCTGCCTCATCGGTGCGGTGATTGGGTTCTATGACGGGCTCATCGGCCCCGGGACGGGGTCTTTCCTGGTCATCGCCCTGGTGTCCGCCATGGGGTATGCATTCCTGGAAGCGAGCGCCAAGGCCAAGATCGTGAACATGGCCACCAACGCCGGGGCGCTGCTGTTCTTCCTGCCGCACGGCTCCATCCTGTGGGGCATCGGCCTGCTGCTCGGAGCAGCCAACATGGCCGGAGGCTACCTGGGCGCCCGGACCGCGGTGCAGCAGGGCAGCAAGTTTGTCCGGGTGGTCTTCCTGGTGGTTGTCGGGGCCTTGATCGTCAAGCTCGGTTACGACGTCTGGCAGGAAAACTTCGCCTGATCCCGTCCCGGAAACTGGTCCTCGTGACGCGGGCCTGCCCGGCGTAGCATGCAGGTATGGCACACGGCGACGACGGGTATGCCGCGGCGTTGGCGGCCGCAGCAGGGCATTCGCAGGCCTGGCTGGCCAGCCTCCGGAACCGCCCTGTAGGACCCCGCCTGCATGCCTCTGATCTTGCCGGCGTGTTTGGCGGGCCGCTGCCCGCAGCGGGCATGCCCGCTGCTGAGGTGATCGATTTCCTGGCCACGCAGGCCGAGCCCGGGCTGATGGCCATGCCCTCCGGCCGGTTCTTCGGCTGGGTCATCGGCGGCACGCTGCCCGCTGCCCTGGCCTCCGACTGGCTGGTCAGTGCCTGGGACCAGAACGCCGGTCTCCGCTACGCGACTCCGGCGACGGCAGCCATCGAGGAAGCCGCCGGTCAGTGGGTGCTGGAGCTGCTGGGGCTGCCGCAGGGGGCCGACGTCGGCTTCGTCACCGGCGCCACCATGGCGAACTTCACCGGAATGGCCGCTGCCCGGTGGCGGTTGCTCGCGGACGCCGGCTGGGACCTGGACCGGGACGGCCTCTCCGGTGCACCCCGGATCCGCTGCTTCGTGGGACGGGAACGGCACGACACCGTGGACCTTGGCCTGCGCTACCTGGGCCTTGGTAAGCCAAGGGAGGTCGACGCCGACGGCCAGGGCCGCCTTGTCCCTGCAGCGCTCGATGTGGCCCTTGCTGATGGCGCCGGACCCGCTTTGGTGTGCCTCCAGGCCGGCAACCTGCACTCGGGTGCCTTTGACCCCTTTGCCGAGGCCATCGCCGTCGCACGCAAACACGGCGCGTGGGTCCACGTCGATGGTGCCTTCGGCCTGTGGGCTGCCGCTGTGCCGGAACTGCGGCATCTCACCCGGGGGTTTGAAGAGGCGGATTCGTGGGGCACGGACGCCCACAAGACCCTGAACGTGCCCTACGACTGCGGAATCGCCATCGTCCGGGACCCGTCGGCACTGCGGGCTGCGATGGGCCTGCATGCGAGCTACCTGGTGCATGACGCCGAAGGCCCGGGCGACCCTTTCGAAAAGGTCCCCGAGCTGTCCCGGCGCGCACGGGGAGTTCCGGTCTGGGCGGCCCTGAAAAGCCTCGGCCGCGACGGGGTGGCCGCGCAGGTGGGCGGCCTGGCCGCGGCAGCAACGGCCATCGCGGAGGGGGTGGCGGCCCTGGACGGGGTGGAGGTACTCAATGACGTCGGCTACACCCAGGTGTGCCTGGCATTCGGGGATGACGAGACCACCCGCGCAGTCACCGCCCGCATCATCGAGGAGGGAAAGGTGTGGATGTCCGGTTCGCACTGGCGGGACCGTGACATCCTCCGGGTTTCGGTGAGCAACTGGCACACGGCGGGGGAGGATGTGGCCACGGCAGTGGACGCTGTAAGGTCAGCCCTGGCCGCGGTGCGGAACTCCTGACCATCCAGCGCCGGTGCGCGCCTTCCGGCAGCAGGGCGGACCCTATCCGCCCTGTCCAGGTTCCGGCAGCGAATGGGGATGCGGCAGGTCCTCCAAAGTGTTTCCGGCGAGGGTGCTGGCTACCCAAAGCGACCGCGCCAGGTCGCCCCGGTGCCCCTTCCCGGCGTACCACAGCGCGTTTTCCACCTCCCTGGCGATGCCCCATTCCCGCGCCGCGGCAGGGTCCAGGCCGGCGGCGGTGCTGAAGTCGTGGCAGCGGCTGAGGAGCGCTGGACCGGGCCGGGCGGCGGGCAGGTCTCCCAGGCGGTTCCAGAGCAGCGGCGCAACCGCGAACTCCGGCTCGCCGATCATGGGCTGGGGGTCGATCGCCGCATAGCCGGCCGGGGTTGCCCCCGCTGTTCCCGGCCGGGCCAGGATGTTCAGGAAATGCAGGTCCGTGTGGACCAGGAGATCCCGGGCGGACCGGCGTCCCACCGCGCCGCGGGTCTGGCACACCTCCAGCGCCGCTTCCAACAGCCACCGCGGAAACGGCCGTCCCAGCTGTTCCCAGTCCGCGGGCAGGTCATCGCTCCATTGTTCGGCCCGGGCAGCTATGTGGGTGAACTCCTGCCATTCCGGGCGGTGGTCCGGGACGAGTCCCAGCTGGCGCACCAATCCGCCCCACACCTGCGCTGCCTCCTCCAGCGGCAGGTCCGCCAGCGACCGGCCGGCGTCGAGGCGTTCCAGGAGCATGGCACAGGATCCACTGTCCGAGGCCATCAGCAGAACGGCGCCGCGGCCGCCCCAGAGGGCCAGCGCATGCCGCTCCACCGTCGCCTCATCATGGGGAAAAGCGATTTTGAGGGCTGCCGGCGAGCCGTCATCCTGCCGTACCGGGACGACCAGGCCACCGTGGCCGCTCCAGGGAAAGCAGCCCGGGGCCAGGTCAACCTCCAGGTGCCACTGCTCCAGGCGGTCCGCCAGCAGGCCCGGAAGACTGTCCAGCCAGGCCCGTCCCGCACTGCTGCGGGCATAGCGGGAAGCGAGGTCCGGGGGAACGGGAACGGGAGATGGCAAGCGGTCCGGTGACAAGGCGCCGGGCACCACGGGATCAGACAACACCGGAGGCCCCGAGCAGGTTGCCGATCACGAACGTTGCCGCGAGTGCCAGGGCCCCGCCCACCACCACGCGGACAGCGGCCCTGGTTTTCGAGCTGCCGCCAATCCAGGCACCGAGTGCACCTGTCAGCGCCAGGGCCACCAGCACCGATACGAACGTCAGCGGGACCCGGATCCCCGGCGGTGGCAGCAGGATGGCCAGCATGGGCAGGATGGCGCCAATGGTGAAGGCAATGGCTGAGGCGAAAGCCGCGTGCCAGGGGCTGACGATGTCCGCTTCGTCGATGTTGAGCTCGGCGGACAGGTGCGCTGCCAGGACATCGTGGGCCGTAAGCTCGCCGGCGACCTTGGCCGCAGTTTCCGGGGTGAGGCCCTTGGCCTGGTAGATGGCGGTCAGCTCGGCCAGTTCCGCTTCCGGATCTTCCGCCAGCTCGCGGCGCTCCTTCTCGATCAGGGCCCGCTGGCTGTCGCTTTGGCTGCTGACGGAAACATATTCGCCCAGCGCCATGGACACCGCACCGCCCACCACCCCGGCTACGCCCGCCGTGAGGATGGGGCCCAGCTCGGCGGTGGCCCCGGCCACGCCCACGACGATGGCGGCAACGGAGACGATGCCGTCGTTGGCGCCCAGGACACCGGCGCGCAGCCAGTTCAGCCGGTGCGCCGTGTCGTCGCCGTGCGGTTCCGTCTCCAGGTGGCGGTTCAGATCCGGGCCGGCTGCATTGGTCCCCGGGGCATCGGCCGGTTCGTCCGCGTTCATCCCTTCAGCAAACCACCCCCGCCAGCCCAATGCCACCCTCCACAAGGCCTTCCTTCGAGAGCGGATCCAGGGTGGGAAAGGCGGCCCCTTCGCCACGGGGTTCAGGATGCAGCGGGCGACGGCGCCAGTCCGGTCCCGGTGGGACGGCCGGCCCCGGCGGGAAGGGCAGGCAGTTGCCCGATGTCCAGGGTCAGGCCCGGCACAGGCCCGGGGTCTGCTCCCCAGCGCAAGGCACGGCTTGCGGCGGAGCGAAGGGCTGCCAGGGCCCATATCCGGTCCTGGCCCTGCGAGACGGCCACAGCGTCGCCATACGAGGACAGCGTTGCCGCTTCAAGTTTGCCCAACCCGGCCGCCGGGGCAGCCAGGAAGCCCGGATCGAGGACGTATCCGGGCTGTTGCGGCACGGGGCCGCCGCAGGCCGCCCGGAGACGTTCCGCCGCGGCCGAAGCCAGCTCCTTGTGCGCGCCCAGGAATTCCGACGCCGGACCGGCCTCCGCGGGAGCGAGGCGGGGGAGCGCCGCCTGGTAGCCGTAGACGGCCTGCTGCTCGGCGGAAACGGCAGCGGCCAGGGCCTGGCGCGTGCCTGGGGGAGTGGCGGGCGCCGCGCTGTCCTTCGCGGACGGGGCTGAGGCGGACGGGCCTGAAGCGGCCGGGGACGATGTGGCCGGGACCGAAGGCGAGGGGCACGGAGAAGCGGCTGCTGGTGTCCCCGGCGCCTCGGCGTCCGGTCCTGGGGTTCCCTGCGGCGCGGGGACCCCGGTGGCAGCGGCAAGACGCCCGGCCGCGATGAGCTGCGCGGTGCCGACGCCCGCGAGGAGCCGTGCCATCCCGCCGTCGGCCGTTTCAGCGTCCCTGAGCCGGGTGGCCCCGCTGGTGGCCAGGGCCTGGACCAGCTCCGCGGCGTTTCGAGGACCGGCGGTGGAAGCTGCTGACGGGCTTGCCTGCGGCGAAGCCTGGGGGGACCCGGCCGCGGGCCCGGTGGCGGAACCGGTCATGGAGGCCGCGCCCGGGGACATCAACGCCCTGGCCTGGATGGTCAGCAAGGTCACAACAGGGTCCACAGCGGTGGAATCCGCGGCGCCGGCGGAAGCGAGCTCCATTCCGGCGGCCCGCAGATCGAGGGCCGCACTGAGCGCTGCCGCCGGGGCCCGCTCGGAAAACGGAGGCTCGGCAGGGGCGGGTTTTTCCGCGGGAATCAGGGCGAAACCGAGGCTCAGGACAACCAGGGCAGCAAGGGCAAAGACGGCAAATCGGATCGGGCGCATGCGGGGGTCGGTGTCCTGGCGGCGGGCTTTCACAACAGACAATGGTGTCACGCTGAGGGGGCACCCCGGTGCACCACTGGACCGGTAAAATAGCTACGCTAGTAAACACCACATCATCTATAGGGAGGGCGGCCGGCATCGTGAGCAATGCAGAAGCCACGGCTTCACCAGACCATACCGGTACGGGAAGCGGATCCGCGCCGGCCCACAATCCTGAAGCTGCCAGGCTCCGGGCCCTCCTGGAACCCGCAGTCCAGGCCAACCGACTGTACCTTGAGGATGTTGCCATCATCCCCGGCTCCCACCGGGTGGTCCACGTTGTGGTGGACCTGCCGCAGGAGGAGACCGGCGGGGTCAGCCTAGACGTCATCGCCGACATCTCCCGGGTGCTCTCTGACGTGCTGGACAACGACCCCAACGACGACGGCCGGCCCTACGACCTCGAGGTGTCCTCACCCGGCGTCGGGCGTCCCCTGACCGAACCCCGGCACTGGCACCGCGCCCGCGGACGGATGGTCAAGGTCAACGTTGTCCAGGGCGAAAACGTCACCGGCCGCATCCACGCCGTGGACGGCGGGGGAGTGACGCTTATCCCCGAGGTGCCCGTCAAGAAGGGCATGAAGCCACGGCAGGGTGACCCAGTAAGACTTCCTTTCGACAGGATCCGTAACGGAAAAGTCGAGATCGAATTCAGCCACCTCCCGGAGGACGGTCTGGAACCTGAACACAATGGACCTTCTGAGGAGGCCTGATGGATATTGACATGAGCGCACTGAGACTTTTGGAGCGTGAGCGTGAAATCCCGCTGGACCTCCTGATCCCCACCATCGAGCAGGCGCTCCTGGTGGCCTACCACAAGTCACCCGGCGCCTTCGAAAAAGCACGCGCGGAACTGGACCGCAAGAGCGGCCACGTGACCATTTGGGCTGTCGAGATTGACGACGACGGCGCTCCCATCGGCGAATTCGAGCACACCCCGGAGGGCTTCGGCCGCATCGCCGCCAGCACCGCACGGCAGATCATCCTGCAGCGCCTCCGCGATGTTGAGGACGACAACGTCCTGGGCGAATTCAAGGGCCGCGAAGGCGAGCTGGTGTCCGGCACCATCCAGCAGGGCAACAACCCGCACATGATCCAGGTCAACCTCGGTTCGATCGAGGCTCTCCTGCCGCCGCCCGAGCAGGTTCCCGGTGAAAAGTACATCCACGGCAACCGGCTGCGCGCCCTGGTCATCGATGTGCACCGCGGCACCAAGGGCCCGTCCGTCACGCTGTCCCGGTCGCACCCGGGCCTGGTCCGGAAGCTCTTCGAACTCGAAGTACCCGAGATCGCCGACCACTCCGTGGAAATCGTGGCGCTGGCCCGCGAGGCCGGGCACCGCACCAAGATCGCCGTCAAGGCGAACACCCCGGGAATCAACGCCAAGGGTGCCTGCATCGGTGAAATGGGCTCCCGCGTCCGCGCCGTCATGACCGAGTTGAACGACGAAAAGATCGACATCGTCGACTTCAGCGAGAACCCGGCCACGTTCATTGCCAGCGCCCTTTCGCCGTCGCGCGTGAATTCGGTCACCATCACGGACGAAGCCACGCGCTCCGCCCGGGTGGTGGTCCCCGACTACCAGCTGTCCCTGGCCATCGGCAAGGAAGGCCAGAACGCGCGCCTGGCGGCCAAGCTGACCGGGTGGCGCATCGACATCGTCTCCGACGCCGCGGGCAACCGCGATAAGTGAGGTCCGGGCAGGGTGGCTGATGCACCGCACCAGCCACCCGGTTTCGGGCAGAACGGCCCGGAGGGGCTAGAATAGATAAGACCGCGCCTAACGGCCGGTAGCCGTGTGCCTTGGGCGTGCTCGTTTCCGTGACTGCGGAAACGGTAAAACCTGCGGCCAGCAGAAGGAACGTCAGGACGATGACCGTGGCAGAAATGCTTTCCACCGGGAATCAGCCCCAACGTACCTGCATCGGCTGCCGGAAGAAGGGGCCGCGGTCGCAGTTGCTCCGGCTCGTCGCCGAAGGCAGCGGGTCAACCGCTGTCCTGGTGGATGAACGACGCCGGATGGCTGGCCGGGGTGCATGGCTGCACCCCAGCGCATCGTGCCTGGCTCTGGCGATCAAGCGGCGAGCATTCGGACGTGCCCTCCAGGGCGCAACCGGGACCGCCGCCGTCGAACACCGGATCACGTCAGGCCCGAACGTTGACGCCGCCCCGGTGGCTGCAACACCAACCGTCCAACCTGAAAGCGGGTCAGAAATCTGATGGAAACCCGATGAGTTCCCAGCGATGAGTGCGTAACGATGACAACTTTGTTGCGCTCTGCAATGGGCCCCTTCGCATCAACAGCGGCTGGGGTCCGCAGTAAGAAGTAGACGGTTCGTGCCTGGCTCGGTGCGGACCGAGACAGGAGAAATGTGGCCAAGGTCCGCGTACATGAGCTCGCCAAAGAGCTCGGTATAACTTCCAAAGATGCAGTGACAAAACTGCAGGAACTGGGCGAATTCGTTCGCTCCGCCTCGTCAACCATCGAGGCCCCCGTTGTGCGTAAACTGCGCAACGCCTTCCCCGACGCTGCCGCAAAGTCGGCAGCACCGGCCGCAGCGCCCGCCGCTGCCCCCAAGGCACCCGCTCCCGCAGCAGGTACCCGTCCTTCAGCCCCGGCTCCCGGCCCGGCTGCGCCCAAGGCTCCGGCCCCCAAGGCTGAGGCCCCGGCTCCGGCCGCCCCCGCCGAGCCCGCTGCCAAGGAAGCTGCACCGGCAGCGCCGGCTCCCGCCGCGCCTGCCGCTCCCGCAGCACCGTCTGCGGGTGCTCCTTCCACGGGTGCCAAGCCCGGTGCACGCCCGGCCCCCAAGGCCGAGACCCCGGCTCCCTCCGCCCGTCCGGGTGGAACAACACCGGGCGCCTCCGGTCCCCGTCCCGGCGGACCCCGTCCGGGCAACAACCCCTTCGCCACTTCCCAGGGCATGCCCCGGGGCCGCGGCGGAGACAGTGAGCGCGCCCCGCGCCCCGGCAACAACCCGTTCGCCACCTCGCAGGGCATGCCCCGTCCCGGCGGCAGCCGCACCGACGGCGACCGTCCCGGCGGGCCGCGCCCCGCTGCAGGTGCAGGCGGACCGCGTCCCGGTGGGCCGCGTCCCGCAGCCGGTGCCGGTGGGCCCCGCCCCGCCGCAGGTGCAGGCGGACCCCGTCCGGGTGCACCGCGTCCCGGTGGTCCCCGTCCCACGCCCGGCATGATGCCCAACCGCACTGAGCGTCCCGCACCCGCAGGTGCAGGCCGTCCCGGCGGCGGCCGCGGTCCCGGACGCCCCGGTGGCGCTCCCGGCACCGGTGGTCCCGGTGGTGGCGGCGGTGCTCCCGCCGGCGGCGGTTTCGGCAAGGGCGGCCGCGGTCGCGGCGGCACCCAGGGTGCATTCGGCAAGGGCGGCGCAGGCCGTGGCAAGCAGCGCAAGTCCAAGCGCGCAAAGCGCCAGGAACTTGAGCAGATGAGTGCCCCGTCGCTGGGTGGCGTGAGCGTACCCCGCGGCGACGGCAACACCGTCATCCGGCTTCGCCGTGGCTCGTCCATCACGGACTTCGCCGACAAGATCGAGGCAAACCCCGCCGCACTGGTCACCGTGCTGTTCCACCTCGGTGAAATGGCCACGGCCACCCAGTCGCTGGACGAAGAGACCTTCGCCCTGCTTGGCGAGGAACTGGGCTACAAGCTCCAGGTTGTCTCGCCGGAGGACGAGGAGCGCGAGCTGCTCTCCGGCTTCGACATCGACTTCGACGCTGAGCTCGAAGCCGAAGGCGACGACGACCTTGAGGCACGTCCTCCAGTAGTCACCGTCATGGGCCACGTCGACCACGGTAAGACCCGGCTGCTCGATGCCATCCGCAAGTCCGACGTCATGGCCGGCGAACACGGCGGCATTACCCAGCACATCGGTGCCTACCAGGTCACTCACAACCATGAGGGTAATGACCGCAAGATCACCTTCATCGATACCCCGGGCCACGAGGCGTTCACCGCCATGCGTGCCCGTGGTGCCAAGGTCACCGACATCGCCATCCTGGTGGTCGCAGCCGATGACGGCGTCATGCCCCAGACCGTTGAGGCCCTCAACCATGCCCAGGCGGCCAACGTGCCGATCGTCGTGGCCGTGAACAAGATCGACAAGGAAGGCGCCAACCCGGACAAGGTCCGCGGCCAGCTGACCGAGTACGGCCTGGTTCCCGAGGAATACGGTGGCGACACCATGTTCGTGGAGGTCTCTGCCCGCCAGAACCTCAACATCGACGAGCTGCTCGAGGCTGTCCTGCTCACCGCGGACGCTGCCCTGGACATGCGCGCCAACCCGAACAAGGACGCCCGCGGCATCGCGATCGAAGCCAACCTGGACAAGGGCCGCGGTGCTGTTGCCACCGTCCTGGTCCAGTCCGGCACCCTGCGCGTCGGCGACACCATCGTGGCAGGCACGGCCCACGGCCGCGTCCGTGCGATGTTCGACGACGACGGCAGCGCCCTGACCGAGGCCGGCCCGTCCCGCCCCGTCCAGGTGCTGGGTCTGTCCAACGTGCCGCGCGCCGGCGACACCTTCTTCGTGACCGCTGACGAGCGCACCGCCCGCCAGATCGCCGAGAAGCGTGAAGCAGCCGACCGCAACGCCGCCCTGGCCAAGCGCCGCAAGCGCATCAGCCTGGAAGACTTCGACCAGGCCGTCGCCGAAGGCAAGATCGACACCCTCAACCTCATCCTCAAGGGTGACGTGTCCGGTGCCGTGGAAGCCCTCGAAGACGCGCTGCTCAAGATCGACGTCGGCGAAGGCGTGCAGCTGCGCGTCATCCACCGCGGTGTGGGTGCCATCACCCAGAACGACGTCAACCTGGCAACGGTCGACTCCGCCGTCATCATCGGCTTCAACGTCAAGCCCGCCGAGCGGGTTGCCGAACTGGCAGACCGCGAAGGCGTGGACATGCGCTTCTACTCCGTCATCTACGCAGCAATCGATGACATCGAGATGGCGCTCAAGGGCATGCTCAAGCCGGAATACGAAGAAGTCCAGCTCGGCACCGCCGAGGTCCGCGAAGTCTTCCGCTCCTCCAAGTTCGGAAACATCGCCGGCTCGATCGTCCGCTCGGGCATCATCCGCCGCAACGCCAAGGCACGCGTCAGCCGCGACGGCAAGATCATCGGTGACAACCTCACCGTTGAGTCGCTCAAGCGCTTCAAGGACGACGCCACCGAGGTCCGCACGGACTTCGAATGTGGTATCGGTCTGGGGTCGTACAACGACGTCACCGAAGGCGACATCATCGAGACCTTCGAGATGCGCGAGAAGCCGCGCGTCTAAGCTGGTCCGCCTTCGGGCAGTCAGCAGTGCCAGGTGCGGGGCCGTTGGATTTTTCCGGCGGCCCCGCCCCTTCGCTGGGCGGCAAAGGATCTTGCGATCCTTTGCCGCCCAG
>NZ_JBWJAR010000001.1:515388-527858 GCF_056389225.1 Pseudarthrobacter sp. rb
CCCCCCGTGCGGGGGGGGCCAACGCATGTGGCGCCCCTGGCCCCCCCAGCTCCGGCAGGCCCGATGCCACTCCCAGGCCGCCGGAAAAATCCAACGGAGGTCCGTCGTCCACTCGCCTCAGCGCGTGGCAACCGCCTCAAGTGCGTGGCAGATAACTGAAACGTGCCCTGGCAGCCTTCGCCGCCGTCGTACGTCCCAAATTTTTCTTCTTATAGGAGTTGTTCATGGCTGATCCGGCACGTGCTGCCAAGTTGGCGCAGCGGATTAAGGTTGTTGTTGCTGAGGCTCTGGGCCGGAAGGTCAAGGATCCTCGGCTGGAGGGCATTACTGTTACTGATGCCCGCGTGACCAATGATCTGCAGCACGCCACTGTTTACTACACCGTCTTTGGTGACCAGGCCGTCCAGGCTGATGCCGCCAAGGGGCTTGAGAAGGCCAAGGGTGTGCTCCGCCAGGAGGTGGGCCGGAACATCACCGTACGCCTGACCCCCACCCTTGAGTTCGTGGCCGACCAGATTCCGGTGAACGCCTCCAACCTGGAGGAACTGCTGCGGGAGGCCCGCAAGCGTGACGCCGAGGTTGCCGCCCTTGCCGCCAACGCCCGGCACGCAGGTGACGCCGACCCGTACAAGACCGATGCGTCCGGTGACGTGGAAATCGACGAGGACGACTTCGACGAAGAGGACCTGGACCTCACCGACGACGAGGACCTTGACGAGGACGGCCACAAGTAAAGACGCACACCAGGGCCCGGGAACGCATCCCGGGCCCTGGTGCATTTGATCCCCGCCGTGCCCTGCCGGCGGGGGAGGCTGCCGCTACCGGAGGTCGGCCTTGATGACCTTGCCCGCAGGCGGCTGCGACGGGTCACCCAGGGCGTCGATGGTGGCGTAGAGCGTGTGGCCGCTGATGTCGACATCTGCCGGCATGTTCACCGCCAGGAATTGGGAGCGGTCCCCGTCACAGGTGAACTTCAGGATCTCGCCGCCGAACAGCGATGCCACATAGACATCACCGTTGCCTGCAACGGCCAGGCCCGTGGGGCTGAGGATGTCCTCTGCCCAGAGGTCGGTGTCGCCGTTCCACGGATTGATCCTGAAGATGGCACCGCGGGCACCGAGTTCAGGTCCTTCCGGGCCGCCCGGCAGGGACGTCACATACAGCATCCCGTCAGGTCCGATCCCCACATCCGTGGGAACCGGTTCGAAGGCATACTCATAACCCACCACGCACGCGGGCACCTCCACCGTGTTTCCCATCATGTCCGTGGGAATCCGCAGACCCGCCGGAACCACGGCCGGGCGCGGCGGCAGCACGGCGACGGTGTCGATATCACCGGTTTTCAGGTTCACCTTGAGCACGGCGTTCATGCCTGCATCCGCAACATAGGCAGTGTTGTCGCGGACCGCCAGCGCATACGGATGGGAATCCACGATGCCCTTGTAGCTGGGAGGCGGGAACTCCGGCCACGCCGCGAGGCACTGGGCGCTGACGTCGTCGCCGAATCCGTAGTGCTGGTCACCGTCGGGGTTATGGCTCCGCTCGTAATCGGCAAAATCGGCGATGGTCTCAACATCACCCCGGGCGTCGATGGACTTCAGGTACCCGTGCAGCCCTGCGGGGTCACCCTGGCCGGCGCCCACGCTTTCAAGGAAGTACGTCGTGCTGCCGCGGGTGTCGGCCCCGGCCACCTCCCAACCCTGGGCCGTGTCCGTGGAAAGGTCTTCCGTGGACCCGTCACGGTCGATCCGGGTGACCTTCCCGGCGAAATCCTGGGACATCAGGACCGATTTCCCGGGTCCGGCAGTGACATGCAGCGGCGAGACGAAGCCTCCTGCAAGCACATCGTAATCCGGCGTGTTGGCGGAAGCGGCGGCGGGGCCTGTGGACGCGATGGCAGCGGCCGAGGCCGCCATACAGGCTAAGAGTGCGAGTCTCTTGTTCATTGGGTACTCCGGGGTGCGGGCCCTTGCGGGCTGGATATGGAGCCTCCGCGGAGGCAAAATGGATCCCCCGGGCGCAAGCGTAGGCCTCTACCGGCTGGTAGTGGTTGGTGGCATCTCCCCTTTTTGGCCCCCTTTCCATCCCCCTGCGGGGCGCCCGTGGCTAGGATCGTGCTATGACCTCCGCGGACCACGGCAACAGCCCCTCTACTGACCCTGAGTTGAGCCAATACCTTGGGCAGGCCGTGGACCTCGCCACGCGGAACGTCGGCGAGGGCGGCGGTCCCTTCGGAGCGGTGGTGGTGACCCCCGACGGGCGCGTCCACGCAGGGGTCAACCGGGTGACCCGCGACAACGACCCCACCGCCCACGCCGAGGTGGTGGCCATCCGGGCCGCGGCGGCGGCCACGGTGAATTTCGACCTCACCGGCTCAGTTCTCTACGCAAGCTGCGAGCCGTGCCCCATGTGCCTGGCGTCCGCCCTCTGGGCCAGGATCGGCCACGTCTACTTCGCCGCCGACCGGCACGGGGCAGCCGCCGCCGGCTTTGACGACGCACTTTTCTACGACTACTTCAACGGTGCCGCGCCGGAGCTGATGCCGGTGACCAGGGGTGACATCCCGACGTCGGACGTCCCCTTCCAGACGTGGCGCGCCTTTGACAGCAGGAAGGAATACTAGCCATGGAACCCACACTCCTCAGCTGCCCCAGCTGCGGGAAGACCAACAGGGTGCCGGCACAGGCTGCCGGCCACCCCCGCTGCGGCAACTGCAAGGCAGACCTGCCGTGGATCGTGTCCGCGGGCGATGGTGACTTCGCGGCCGTGGCGGAGCAGTCTTCAGTTCCCGTGCTGGTGGATTTTTGGGCGGCGTGGTGCGGACCCTGCCGCATGGTCAGCCCCGTCCTGGACAAGCTGGCCCGGGAACGGCCGGGGAAGATCAAGCTGGTGAAAGTGGACGTGGACAAGTCGCCCGGCCTGTCGCGGAGGTTCGACGTGCAGGCCATCCCCACACTGATGGTGCTCGTGGACGGCAAGGTCGCCGCCCGCCAGGCAGGCGCCGCGCCGGCGGAGGCGCTGCGGTCCTGGCTGGACAAAGCGCTGGCCGGCGCCCGCAGCTGATACTGCCTGGGCCGGGTTTTACCCGCTGGCGGCAGGAAGCCGGGACAGTCCTTCCAACAGATCCTGCTTCCGGCCGCACAGCGCGATCCGGACCCACCCCTCGCCGATGGACCCAAAGGCAGTCCCGGGAGCCAGCGCTACCCCGGAGTCGGCCAGGAACCGCCGGACCCAGGACCGCACATCGCCGCCGGTTACGTGGGACATGTCCGCCCACAGGTAGAACGCCCCCTGTGCCGGCAGGTAGCGGATGCCCTTCGCCGCCAGGACCGCGGACGCCGCATCCCGGTTGTCCCGGTAGTGCTGGTGCGCGTGGCGCACGTAATCCTGCGGCCCGGTGAGGGCTGCGAGCGCCGCGTACTGCGGGGCGGACGCCACGCAGGAGACGATCGATTCCATGACGTTGTCCATCTTCTGTTCAAGCCCCGGCGGGCAGATGAGCGCGCCGATCCGCAGGCCCGTCAGGCCGTAGGTCTTGGACAGCGTCAACGAGGTGAATACCCGCGCATCCTCCGCCATGCCGCCGTCGAACCTTGCCGGGCTGACGTGCGGGACATCGTAGGTGAATGCCTCGTAGCACTCGTCCGAGATGACCCAGATGTCGTGCCTGCGGGCCAGCTCCACCAGCTCACGGACCAGGTCCTCACTGAGCACGGCGCCCAGCGGGTTGGACGGGGAGTTGAGCACCAGGACCCGGGTGCGGCTGGTGATGAGGGCTTCCACGTCGGCGACCCGGGGCTGGAAGCCGTGGTCCGGGTGCAGGGGATAGCCGACGGGAACGGCGTTCAGCAACCGGCTGGTCATGGCGAAGGTGGGGTAGCCCGGGTTTGGGATCAGGATCTCGTCGCCGGGGGAGAGCAGCAGGCTCATGGCGAAGTGCAGGCCCTGCTGGGCGCCGGACACCACGTACACCCGCTCCGCACCGACGTCCACGCCCTGTTCCTCCCGGAACCTGGCGGCGAACGCTTCGCGCAGGGCCGGGATCCCGGCGTTGGGCGTGTAGTTGGTTTCATCGCGGTCCAGGCAGGCGATGCCGGCGTCCAGGACGTGGCGGGGGAGGGGGAAGCCCGGCTCCCCGATGCTGAGCACCACGGCGCCGGGAGTGCGCCAGGCGGCCTCGGTAATCTCACGGATCTGGTTGACGGGCACGTCGCGGATGTGGGCGGCAAGCTCAGGCATGCCAGCCATCCTAGCCGTCCCCTGCCCTGCCTCCGCCCCGCCCGGTGACGCGGCCGCGATGGTGGGCCGCCGCCGTCGTACGCTCCCTGCCGGTACCCTGCACATGCGTCCCAACCTGCGCCCATATACTGGGAGGCGTGCTTTCTGGACTGGTGATAGTGGACAAGCCGCAGGGATGGACCAGCCATGATGTGGTTGGTCGGATGCGGCGCCTCGCAGGGACCCGGAAAGTGGGGCACGCAGGAACCCTTGACCCCATGGCCACCGGTGTTCTGGTGCTTGGCATCAACAAAGCCACCCGCCTGCTGACCTACATTGTGGGCACCTCGAAGACCTATACCGCCACCATCCGCCTGGGCCAGTCCACGGTGACCGACGACGCGGAGGGCGAGGTCACGGCCACCACCAGCGCGGACGGCGTCACCGACCAGCAGATTCACGACGGCGTTGCGGCCCTCACGGGGGACATCCAGCAGGTGCCCAGCAGCGTCAGCGCGATCAAGGTCAACGGCGAACGCGCCTACGCCCGTGTGCGGTCCGGCGAGGACGTCAAGCTCGCCGCACGCCCCGTGACCATCCACCGGTTCGACGTGCATGGCATCCGCAGGGACGCGGCAGCAGGTGTGGTGGACCTGGAGGTGACGGTGGAATGCTCCTCCGGAACCTATATCCGCGCCCTCGCCCGGGACCTGGGCGATGCCCTCGGCGTCGGCGGCCACCTGACAGCGCTCCGCCGGACCCAGGTGGGCCCCTACTCACTTGACCAGGCGCGCACCCTCGAACAGCTCGCCGATGAGCTCAATGTCCTGGACATGTCCCTCGCCGCCAGGGCGCTGATGCCCAACCGCGAACTCACCGCCGAAGAAACCGCCGAGATCTCCTTCGGCCGGCGGATCGCGGCCGGTGCTGCAGCCGGTACGCCCGGCGCCGCCACGGTGGAGCGCCCTGCCGCGGCCTTCGCTCCGGACGGCAGCCTGGTGGCCCTTCTCGCCGACGCGGGCAGCTACGCCAAACCGGTCCTCGTCTTCGCCCCCGGCACCGGGCCTGGCGCCGGGACTGGACCTGGTGACGGGGCGGCAGCAACCTCCGCGGCGGAGGCATAGGCGTGGACGCATACTTTTGGATCATCCTGGTCGTCGGCCTGGTGTCCACCGTGGTGTGCCTGGGCGCGGGCATCCTGAAGAAGGCACCCAACGACATCACCATCCTGTCCGTCGTGGCCGTCGAAGTGGCCCTGGTGGTCTATCTGGTGGGTTCGATCGTCCGCGTGATCGCCGGTGAACCGATCGCCGGGGAGGCCTGGGAGTTCTGGGGCTACATGGCCACCGCGATGCTCCTGCCGCCCGCCGCCATCTACTGGTCCATCCTGGAGCGCACGCGGTGGAGCAACTTTGTCCTGGCCGCCGTCGGCGTCACGGCGCTGGTGATGGCCGCCCGAATGAACCAGATCTGGTACTGAAGTGGAAGAAGCAGCAGAAATGAAAGACCAGCAGGCCCAGGCGGCCAGCGGAAAAACACCCGTCCGCAACACCCGCAACACTGGACCGGGCCGCCTCCTGATCGCGGTGTATGGGGTGTTCGCCATCTCGGCCACTGCCCGCGCCGGCTACCAGATCCTCACCAAGTTCTCCGAGGCACCGCTGGCCTACCTGCTCTCCGCCTTTGCCGCCCTGGTGTACATCCTGGCCACGGTGTCACTGGCAAAGGCCGGAACCACATGGTTCAAGGTTTCGGTTGCGGCGGTGCTGGTGGAACTGGCCGGCGTCCTGGTGGTGGGGACCCTGAGCATCCTGGACTCCGTGCAGTTCCGGCACGAGACCGTCTGGTCGCTGTTTGGCCGCGGCTACGGTTTCATCCCGCTGCTGCTGCCCATCCTGGGACTGGTGTGGCTGTACCGGCGCCGGCCCTCACAGGCGAAGACTGCGCAGTGACGGGCAAAGCTGCGCAGTGAATCCGGGTAACCTTGAAGAGTTCCGCGGCCGGAAGGGTCCCGGAACGTTGATGCTTTCAGGCAGCTTAAGGCGAGGGTGATGGTTTACATCTGGAACGATCCGTCCGATGTCCCGGCGGACTTCGGCCCATCTGTTGTCACTTTCGGCAACTTCGACGGCGTTCACCGCGGCCACCAGCAGGTGCTGTCCCAGCTGATTCGGTCGGCCCGCCTCTCCCAAGCGAAGGCAGTGGCCGTCACGTTCGACCCCCACCCCGCAGTGATCCACCGGCCGGAGGCCGCGCCGGAGCTCATCATGGGCCTGGATGACAAGCTGGACGCGCTGGGTGAGCTGGGCCTGGACGCCATCCTGGTGGTCAAGTACTCCCTGGACCTCGCCAGCCTCACGGCCGAAGAGTTCGTGGAGCAGTACCTGGTGGACTGCCTGCACGCCAGCCACGTGGTCATCGGCCACGACGCCCGGTTCGGCCGCGGCAACTCCGGCGACCTGGACACCATGAAGGCGCTCGGGGAAAAATTCGGTTTCGATGTCCAGGTGATCAGCGAATTCGGCGCCGAAGGCTACCCGCTGCATGACGACGACGGCACGGACCGCCGCTGTTCCTCCACCTGGGTGCGCGAAGCGCTGCAGGCCGGAGACGTCACCACCGCCGCGTCGGTCCTGGGCCGGCCGCACCGGATGCGCGGCGAGGTGGTCCACGGCGCTGCACGCGGCAGGGCACTGGGGTTCCCCACCGCGAACCTTGCCTCCAACGCCACAGGACTGATTCCCGCCGACGGCATTTACGCCGGGTGGCTGGTGGACCAGGCCGGCAAGCGCTGGCCCGCGGCCATCTCGGTGGGGTCCAACCCCACATTCGACGGCGTCAGCCGCCAGGTGGAGGCGCACGTGATCGACCGGCCCAAGGAAGCCGTGGAGGACTTCGATCTGTACGGCCAGACAGTGATCGTGGAATTCGTGGAGCGGCTTCGCGGCATGGTGGCCTACCGTGGCCCTGAGGCCCTGGTGGAACAAATGCGGCTGGACGTGGCCCAGGCCCACCAGCTCCTGGGCGGCCGCTGACAGTACGGCCCGGGTGACAACAACGAAAGGCAGGACGTGTCCGTCGAGAAGAACACCCGCAAGCTGGATAAGGGGATTGTCCGCGACTTCAGCTCACGGATGAGCTACGCCTCCTACCTGCAGCTTCCCACCCTGCTCAGCGCCCAGCAGCCGGTCAGCCAGCCCGAGCACCACGATGAGCTGCTGTTCATCATCCAGCACCAGACCACGGAGCTGTGGCTGAAACTGGTCCTGCATGAACTGCGCAGCGCCGCCGCCTGGCTCCGCGAAGACGACCTCGGTTCGGCGCTCAAGGGCATCGCCCGGGTCAAGCACATCCAGAAGACCCTTACCGAGCAGTGGTCCGTGCTGGCAACCCTGACACCCACCGAGTATTCGCAGTTCCGGGGCTTCCTGGGCAACTCGTCAGGGTTCCAGTCCGCACAGTACCGGGCCGTCGAATTCGTCCTGGGGAACAAGAACCGCAAGATGCTCCCGGTCTTCGAATCCGATCCTGAGGCCCACGCAATGCTGGAGGAACTGCTCGCTGCCCCCAGCATCTATGACGAGTTCCTGGCCTACCTCTCCCGGCAGGGGTTCGACGTTCCGCCTGCAGTCCTGGACCGGGACGTGACCCGCGCCCACGAGTTCGCCCCGGAGCTGGTACCGCTCTTCAAGCACATCTACGAGAATGCCGCTGACAACTGGGCGGCCTACGAGGCCTGCGAGGAACTGGTGGACCTGGAGGACAACTTCCAGCTCTGGCGGTTCCGGCACCTGCGGACCGTCCAGCGGACCATCGGCATGAAGACCGGCACCGGCGGGTCCAGCGGGGTGACCTTCCTGCAGAAGGCCCTGGAACTGACTTTCTTCCCGGAACTATTCGCGGTCAGGACGGAGATCGGACAATGAGCATCCACCAGGAAAACATCGCCGGCGTGACAGCGGAAACGCTCCGGCAGCGCGCCGAAGAGCTGGACCGACGGGACGTCCTGGCGCATTGCCGGGACCACTTCATCGGCACCGACACGCCCCTGTCCTACCTCGACGGCAACTCGCTGGGCCGGCCCCTGAAGCGGACGGCGGGTGATGTCGCTGCCTTCATCACGGACGAGTGGGGCGGCCGCCTGATCCGAGGCTGGGACGAACAGTGGCTGGCCATGCCGCAGGCCATCGGGGACCAGCTGGGCCGTGCCGTCCTGGGGGCAGCGCCGGGACAGACCATCATCGCCGACTCCACCACCGTGGTCCTGTACAAGCTGATCCGGGCCGCCCTTGCGGCAGTGCAGGACCCGGACCGCAACGAACTGGTGCTGGACACCGAGAACTTTCCCACCGACCGCTACCTGGTGGAGGGCATCGCCCTTGAGGAAGGCCTGACCCTCCGCTGGATCGAACCGGACCCCGCAGCCGGGGTGACCCTTGAGCAGGTGCGCCAGGCCACCGGGCCCCGCACCGCCGTCGTCCTCCTCAGCCAGATTGCCTACCGCTCAGGCCACCTTGCGGACCTGCCGGGCATCACGGCGGCAGTGCACGACGCCGGGGCCCTGGTGGTGTGGGACCTTTGCCATTCGGCGGGGTCGGTGGAGATCGACCTGGACGGAGCGGACGTGGACTTCGCCGCCGGCTGCACCTACAAGTACCTTAACGGGGGCCCCGGATCGCCGGCGTTCGCCTACGTCAACGCCCGCCACCTGCCCTCGCTGAACCAGCCGATCTGGGGCTGGATGGGCCGCAAAGACGCTTTCGAGATGGCCGCCGGCTACCAGCCGGCCGCCGGCATCCGCGGGTTCCTCAGCGGCACTCCCGCGATCTTCGGCATGATTGCCGTGCAGGGAACCCTGGACCTCATCGAAGAAGCCGGCATGGCGGCCATCCGGTCGAAGTCCGAAGACCTTACCGCCTTCGCCGTGGAGGTCTTCGACGCGTGGCTGGCACCCCTGGGAGCCGAACTGGCCACGCCCCGGAATCCGGGGGAGCGGGGCGGGCACATCACGGTGGACCACGCTGAGTTCACCAAGGCTACCGTTGAGGCCCTGTGGGACGGCGACGTCATCCCCGACTTCCGCTCGCCGCACGGCATCCGGGTGGGCTTGTCACCCCTGAGCACCAGTTTTGCCGAAGTGCTTCACGGCATGGGCGCCATCCGGGACAGGCTGCAGGGCTGACCACGGCGGTGATCCCGCCGCACGTGTTTCGACAAGGTTAGGCCCGGGCCGGTAAACTGGACGATGGATCCGGCTGCAGTCCGTGGCGGCTGGTTCCTGTTGGTGGCGGCCCCTTCCGGATTACCGGGGCGGACGAACACGGCAGACCCGGCAGTGAGTTACTGACCTGGGCCCTCACGGCACATTCCCAAGGAGTTATTGTGGCACTTGACGCCGCTGTAAAGCAGTCCATCATCAAGGAATACGCAACCGCCGAAGGCGACACCGGTTCACCGGAGGTCCAGGTTGCGGTCCTGACCCAGCGGATCAAGGATCTGACTGAGCACATGAAGGAGCACAAGCACGACTACCACACCCAGCGCGGTCTGCTGGCCATGGTTGGTCGCCGCAAGCGCATGCTGAGCTACCTCAAGAAGACTGACATCGCCCGCTACCGTTCGCTCATCGAGCGCCTCGGCCTGCGCCGCTAGTCTGGCTTTGGGGCGGCCCTTTCCATCCGGAACGGGCCGCCTTCTTCAAATGAAAAACTAAACAGGAGGATCAACCGCATCACGCATTCGCGGTCCTCGGTAGTGATCCCCGGGAACGGCTTCGTTGACTGAAGCCGGCGGCCCGTGGGTCTCGATCGATGACCGGGTGCAGGGCCAGTAGACAGATGCTGGCCGGGTTGATGCGGCTGGACTTCCGTAAGAAAGAAACGGAGGTGACTCTCTTGGAGGGTCCCGAAATCCAGTTCTCGGAAGCAGTCATTGACAATGGCCGTTTTGGCAAGCGCGTAATCCGCTTCGAAACCGGCCGGCTTGCCAAGCAGGCAGCCGGCGCGGCCATGGTGTACATCGACGATGACACCGCGCTGCTGTCCGCCACCACCGCCGGCAAGCACCCGCGTGAAGGCTTCGACTTCTTCCCGCTGACGGTCGACGTCGAAGAGCGCATGTACGCTGCCGGCCGCATCCCGGGTTCGTTCTTCCGCCGCGAAGGCCGCCCGTCCACCGAGGCCATCCTGGCCTGCCGCCTGATGGACCGTCCGCTGCGCCCCGCCTTCATCAAGGGCCTGCGCAACGAGGTCCAGATCGTGGTCACCGTCCTGGCGATCAACCCGGACGAGCTCTACGACGTCGTGGCCATCAACGCCTCCTCGATGTCCACCCAGCTCTCCGGACTTCCGTTCTCCGGCCCCATCGGCGGCGTCCGCGTTGCCCTGGTCGCCGACGAAAACGGATCGCAGTGGGTTGCTTTCCCCAAGCACTCCCAGCTCGAGAACTCCGTGTTCAACATGGTGGTTGCCGGCCGCGTAGCCGGTGACGACGTCGCCATCATGATGGTGGAAGCCGAAGCCACGGACAACTCCTGGAACCTCATCAAGGAACAGGGCGCCACCGCCCCCACCGAAGAGGTTGTGGCCGAGGGCCTGGAGGCTGCCAAGCCGTTCATCAAGGCCCTGTGCGACGCCCAGGCCGACCTCGCCGCCCGCGCTGCCAAGCCCACGGTCGAGTTCCCGGTCTTCCTTGACTACGAGGACGACGCTTACGCCGCCGTCGAGTCCGCTGCCGCCGACAAGCTCGCCGCCGTCTTCCAGATCGCCGACAAGCAGGAACGCGACAACGCTTCCGACGCACTCAAGGACGAGGTCCTCGCCGGCCTCGCCGGCCAGTTCGAAGGCCGCGAGAAGGAACTGTCCGCAGCATTCCGCTCGGTCACCAAGCACGTTGTGCGCCAGCGCATCCTCAAGGACCAGGTCCGCATCGACGGCCGTGGCCTGACGGACATCCGCCAGCTCACCGCCGAGGTCGAGGTCCTGCCCCGCGTCCACGGCTCCGCCATCTTCGAACGCGGCGAGACCCAGATCATGGGTGTCACCACGCTGAACATGCTCAAGATGGAACAGCAGATCGACTCGCTGTCGCCGGTGACGCGCAAGCGCTACATGCACAACTACAACTTCCCGCCGTACTCCACCGGTGAAACCGGCCGCGTGGGCTCGCCCAAGCGCCGCGAAATCGGCCACGGCGCCCTGGCCGAACGTGCACTCGTGCCCGTCCTGCCGTCCCGCGAGGAATTCCCCTACGCCATCCGCCAGGTGTCCGAAGCCCTCGGCTCCAACGGTTCGACGTCGATGGGTTCCGTCTGCGCCTCCACCCTGTCCCTGCTGAACGCCGGTGTGCCCCTGAAGGCCGCCGTCGCCGGCATCGCCATGGGCCTGGTCTCCGACCAGGTGGACGGCCAGACCCGCTACGCAGCCCTGACCGACATCCTCGGCGCCGAAGACGCCTTCGGTGACATGGACTTCAAGGTTGCCGGTACCTCCGAGTTCGTCACGGCCATCCAGCTGGACACCAAGCTCGACGGCATCCCCGCATCCGTTCTGGCAGCGGCCCTCAAGCAGGCGCGCGAAGCACGCCTGCACATCCTCGAGGTCATCAACTCGGCCATCGACACCCCGGACGAGCTCTCCGAGTTCGCACCGCGCGTCATCGCCGTGAAGATCCCCGTGGACAAGATCGGCGAGGTCATCGGCCCCAAGGGCAAGATGATCAACCAGATCCAGGAAGACACCGGCGCCGACATCTCCATCGAGGACGACGGCACCGTCTACATTGGCGCCACGAACGGTCCGTCTGCCGATGCAGCACGTTCCGCCATCAACGCCATCGCGAACCCGCAGGTCCCGGAAATCGGCGAGCGCTACCTGGGTACGGTCGTCAAGACCACCACCTTCGGTGCCTTCGTATCGCTGACCCCGGGCAAGGACGGCCTCCTGCACATCTCCGAGCTCCGCAAGCTGGCCAACGGCAAGCGCGTGGACAACGTGGAGGACGTGGTTTCCGTCGGCCAGAAGATCCAGGTGGAAATCACCAAGATCGACGACCGCGGAAAGCTCTCGCTCGCCCCGGTGGTCGCCGAGGAAGAGGCTCCGGCCGACGCCGAGCGCGCCCACGCCACGGAGCCTGCCGAAGGCGCTGACGTCTAACAGCCCGGGCTTCCCGGCACAAGCATGAAGCGGGGGGGGGGGGGGGGGGGGGGCGCCCGGGGCCCCGCGGGGCGGGGGGGGCGCGCCCCCGCGGGCCCC
>NZ_JBWJAR010000001.1:527868-598728 GCF_056389225.1 Pseudarthrobacter sp. rb
GGCGGGACCGGTGGATGATCCACCGGTCCCGCCGCTGTTACGATGGCAGCCAGATCCGGCTGCCCGTCCTGAAAGGCATCAATGACTGTTGTACCCCTGCCGCTTGAGCAGAACCACGCCGGCGACACCCTGGTCCACGGCTCCGACGGCGGGTCCGAGGTCCGGCGTTCCGTGCTGCCGGGGGGAGTGCGGGTACTGACGGAAGCGATGCCGGGCCAACGGTCAGCCACCATCGGGTTCTGGGTGGGCGTAGGCTCCCGCGACGAAGCTCCCGGCCAGCACGGATCCACCCACTTCCTTGAACACCTGCTGTTCAAGGGCACCAGGCGCCGCACGGCCCTTGAGATCGCCTCCGCCTTTGATGAGGTGGGCGGCGAGTCGAACGCCGCCACCGCCAAGGAAAGCACCTGCTACTTTGCCCGGGTCCTGGACTCGGACCTGCCGATGGCCATCGACGTCATAGCGGACATGATCACCGGCGCCGTGCTGGACCCTGACGAGATGGAACAGGAACGGGACGTCATCCTCGAGGAAATCGCCATGGACAGCGATGACCCCACCGATGTTGCCCACGAGCACTTCGTGGCCAAGGTCCTGGGCAGCCACCCGCTTGGCCGCCCCATCGGCGGCACCCCCGCAGCCATCAAGGCCGTTGCCAGGGACTCCGTATGGGAGCACTACCGCAGGTACTACAAGCCGGAGGAACTGGTCATCACCGCCGCGGGCGGGCTGGACCACGACGTCGTCTGCGGACTTGTGGTGGACGCCCTCCAGACCGCGGGCTGGTCACTGGAACCGGACTCCGCACCGGTGCAGCGGCGCTCCACCGAACGCGCCCTGATCACCGGAACCGCAGGCCTGCACGTGGTCAAGCGCGCGGTGGAGCAGGCGAACATCATCATGGGATGCCCCACTATCGTTGCCACCGACGAACGCCGCTACGTCATGAGCGTCCTGAATGCGGTGCTGGGAGGCGGCATGTCCTCCAGGCTGTTCCAGGAAGTCCGCGAGAAGCGCGGCCTGGTGTACTCCACCTACTCCTTTGCCTCGTCCTACGCCGACGCCGGCTATTTCGGCATGTACGCGGGCTGCACGCCGTCCAAGGTACGGCAAGTGCTGGACCTGCTGGCGATCGAGCTGGACAAGCTCGCCGAACACGGAATCTCCGAGGACGAGCTCCGCAAGGCCGTGGGACAGCTTGGCGGCGGAATCGTCCTGGCCCTGGAAGACACCGGTTCGCGGATGTCCCGGCTGGGCAGGGCCGAACTGGTGTCCGGCGAATACCAGGACATTGATGAGACGCTTCGCCTCATCAAGGCCGTCACCGTTGAACAGGTCCAGGAACTGGCTGCCGAACTCGCCGCAGCGCCGCGGACCGTCACGGTGGTCGGCCCGTTCGAGGAGAACGAGACGTTCGGGCTGTAGCCAACCGGCTGCATACGGCACGGAGGCTGGCGGCGCCACGCAGAAGAGTCCATCCTGAGTGCAGGGGGTTCATGTCTGCAGGCGGGGCGATGGGCGGTGCACGAAATGGAGCAAGGGCATCCTGCCCTGTCCGGCCTTCTGGGCCGCTGGCGGGGCCAAACCCAGGTCGCTGCAGGCCCATGGGGGCCCGAACGCAGCGTCGACGCCGAGGTGACCTACAGCCAGGTAGCCGGGGGACTGGGCGTCGTGCAGAGCTACCGCCACGTCGAACCGGACGGCAGCCATTTTGAAGGCCACGGCATCTTCACCGTCGATCCGGTCCATAACGACGTGCTCTGGTACTACGTGGACAGTACCGGCGTGCCGCCCGGCACTGCCGCGCGCTGCACCTGGCGCGACGGCGTCCTCCGCGTTGATCGCCCCAGCGACGCAGGCTGGACACACCACTCCCTTCTGCTCCGTGACGGTGTCCTGACCCACGTCACCGAGTTGCGTTCAAGTGCCAGGGACGACGACGGCGGCGTGGCAGGTGCGGAAGCCGCAGCGGACGGGCGAAGCCCGGCCTACAGGCCGTTCATGCGCTCGGTCTTCCACCGGGCCTGAAGTTCTTCGACCGGATTGAACTGCTCGCCAGAGTGTCGAGGGCCCACACTGTGAAGGCGGAGCGCTCGAGGTCCACTATGGCCAGGGCTGCATCATGTTCCAACAGTCCTTCAATGGGTCTGGCGGCAGCACGAAAGGGCGCGAGTAAAACTCTTCCCATAGGGGGTCGTCGAGGGGGATCGCTTCTGGCTCAAGAAACTTTTCCTGCGGGCCTGTGTCCAGCAATGCACTTTCCACATCGGGAAACGCGTTCAAGAGTCCCGCGGCGAGTGGCCAGTGGGTTGGTTCTGCATCCCGGTGTTCTGGGTTGTAATGGCGTCCGGTGGGTGAGGTCCAGCCGGGTGGTTCATTCTTGTTGGCCGGGCCGGGTGTCCACCTGCTGTTGTGTTTGAGCCGGTGGTGCCTTGGGCACAGCTGGGCCAAATTACTTGCTCCGGTAACGCCGCCGTGTTCCCAGGCGGTGAGGTGGTCGGTGTCGTTGTCAGGGGTGCGGTTGGTGCAGCCGGGGAACGTGCACTTGGCGTCGCGCAGCCGGATCCAGCGTTTGATGATTTCGGTGAGCCGGTAGTTCTTCCTTCCGATTTCCAGTGGTGCCCCGTCCCGTGGGTCGACCAGGACCCGGTAGAACGAGTCAGCCCCGTCTGCGACCAGCCTCCGTGCCATGGACGCCGGAATCGGCCCAAAACCATCCAGCATGGCGGGTTCATCGGTCTGGCCGAGCAGGGAGAATACGGGCACCATCACCAGGACGTCGGCCCGCGGGGTGGGGACCTTCCCGACCTCCGTGGATTTCCCGGTCTGTGTGGTGTTCTTAGTGCCGAGGAGCAGGGATGCTGCGATGTCGGGGCGGAGCTGGGTGACGGTGCGCTCTTCGCCGGGGCCCTGGAGGCCGCGTGCGATAGCAGTGGTCCGGTTCCAGATGGCACAGGCGGTATCGCCAGGAAGGTAGAGGGAGATCCAGGCCATGCCGTCCCGGTCTGGGGTGTATTCCATCCGCCGGTCAGCCACTCCCTTTGCGTGGCGCTTCTCGATCGACTCGGGGTGGTGGCGTTCCCGCCACCCACGGACCTTCGCCCGAAACCGTGACGGGACAATTTCACCGGGGGCGGCACCGCGGGCGGGGTGGGGTGTGTCGGGGTCGAAGAAGTGCGCCACCAGCGACGCCGCGTCCTCGGCGGTGAGGCCTTCGGTTTCGTCGGCAACGATTCGGGCGTGCTGCCAGGACATCGCGCCCGCGGCCAAGGCGTTCATAACGGGCGGCAGGGAGCAGACCCGCCGTGACTGCTCCACGAACGCCCCAGCTGCGGCAGAGCTGAGGGTCAGGACCCCGGCGATCTCCTCCACCACCGACATCTGCGCGTAGGTGCGGTCCTGGGCCGAGGCGTCCGGCGGCGTCATCGCCTGCTGGAACTCAACGGCCCGGGCAACCTGCCGCGACTTTACCGCCGCGAGCTGTGCTTCCAACCGGGCCGTAAGCTCCAACCCTTCCAGGCACAGCTCGTACCGGTGCTGCAGCACGTCAATATCTCCAGCCGCAGCAGTCAGCGCAGAATGTTCGAGGTTCCGGTCTTCAAGAGCGAGAGCATCAAGGGCTGCAACAGAGGTATGAACACCCTCCAACACCGCCCCAAAACCACCGCTGATTCCCATACCCACATCATCCAGCGTGGGTCTGACAATCAAGCCCCTACCGCGAAACCCCGACAGTCAAAACCGTCATGGCTCCAGCTGCCCTAAGCGATTAGCCCCCGGCGAACGGCGGCAGCACATCCACGACGTCGTCGGGGCCAAGAATGGTTGCCTGGTCCCGCACGGCCACCTCATTGAGCAGGAAGCTGCTCCGCGAAAGAAGCCGGGGAAGCGGAGGAGTGCCCGCCGGAGGCTCGGCGCGCTCCACGGCGGCGATGGCTGCCAGCAGGTCCGCCACCGTGGCGTCCTCGGGCAGCTGGAACTTTTCTTCCTCGAAGCCGGCTGCAGCGCGCGCGGCAGCAAAATAGCGTACAAGCATCTGTGTCAGCCCCCGATGGCGCTCATGCTGCGGTCCGGCTGGACGAAGTCCGGAGCGTCCAGTCCCACATGGTCCATGCCGTGGGCCTTTGGTTTGATCCACATGGCGTCCTGCCACCGCTGCGCCAGTTCCGCATCGCCGGCGCCCGCCCGCAGCAGGCCCAGCAGGTCGAACTCCTCGCGTGAGAACAGGCAGCTCATGATCTTGCCCTCGGCAGTAATCCTGGTGCGCCGGCAGTCAGCGCAGAACGGCTCGGTGACGGAGGCGATGATTCCCACCGTCCCAAGGACGGGACCGTCAGCGGAGCCGGCGCCGTCCGCCGGGCCTGCTACCCGCCGTCGTACTTCAAACCGCTCCGCGGGAGCGCCATCGCGTGCCCGGGGATCGGGGGTGAGCACGTAGTCACGGGACAGCAGTCCGCGGATTTCGGCGGCGGTGATCATGTTGCGGCGGGTCCAGCCATGGTCGGCGTCGAGCGGCATCTGTTCGATGAACCGCAGTTCGTACCCGCGCTCCAGCGCCCATGCCAGCAGCTGTGGCGACTCGGCGTCGTTGATGCCCCGCATCAGGACCGCGTTCAGTTTGACCGGGCCCAGGCCGGCAGCCCAGGCAGCGTCGACCCCGGCCAGGACCTGGTTGAGGAACGGGCGCCGGGTCAGCTTGGTGAACGTCTCTTCATGCAGCGAATCCAGCGACACGTTGATGCGGGTCAGCCCGGCGTCCTTGAGAGCCGCCGCCTTCTTTGCCAGGCCGACGCCGTTGGTGGTCATGGAGATCGGCAGGTCCGGGTGGTTGGCCCGCAGGGCCGCGATGATGTCCACCAGGTCATGCCGGACCAGCGGCTCACCGCCGGTCAGACGCAACTCCCGGACCCCCAGCTGCTCCACGCCGACCTTGACGATCCGCACGATTTCCCCGGCCGACATCACTGCCTGCTTGGCGAGCCATTCCAGGCCTTCCGCCGGCATGCAGTAGGTGCAGCGGAGGTTGCACTTGTCCGTCAGGGACAGCCTCATGTCCGTGGCGCGGCGGCCATACCTGTCCGCCAGCCCCGCCGGTGCATCCGCGGGCCGGCGTGCGGGGACGCCGGGCAGCGCCGATGCTGCTTCCTCCCGCGGCTGCGGCATGCCTAGCTGGACACTCATGAATTCAGGCTACGCCACGTTGCGCCGCACATCACACCTGTGACCGGGTGGCGGAAGCACCCGTCCATCCGGGGACGTCATCCACACGGGGACTACCGCCGAACCTATGCTGGAAGTTATGAGGAGTTCCCGGCAAGAGCACGGGGCGGTCGACGACGCCGCCGGCCTTGGGGAGCGTGTGGAGAGTCCCGTCCGGCACCAGGCAGTCCTGCGCACCGGGCCCCGGTGGGCTGCGGCTGCCGGAATAAGTGCAGCCGCCGGCGGCGTCGCAGCGGGGGAGCTGTTGGCGGGTTTTGCCAGCCCCTCCCTTTCGCCGCTGACCGCTGTGGGCGGGGCTGTCATCGATGCCGTCCCGCCCGGTGTCAAGGACTGGGCCATCGCCCTCTTCGGCACGGCGGACAAGGCTGCGCTCCTGGCGGGCATGGCGCTGGCCATTGCCGCGCTGGCCGCAGTTGCCGGCGTCCTTGAGCGGCGCCGGCGGTTCGCTGGTGCCGCCGTGATGGGCATCTTCGGGCTGGCGGGCGTGGCAGCGGTCCTGACACGGTCCCAGGCGACCCCGGCGGCCCTGATGCTTCCGCTCCTGGCCGCGGCCGTCGCCGTCGTGCTGTTGCGTTTCCTGGCCCGGAGGCTGCAGGCGTGGGAGGACCTGGAACCGGGAGACGCAGGCCCCGGAGGGGGAGGGCCTGCCGGAACCGCAGCCGCTGCCCGCCGCGGTTTCCTCCGATCCCTTGCCGCCACTGCCGCGGCGACTGCCCTGATCGGAGTGGTTGCCGGTGTCTGGCGCGGCGCCGCCGCCGCGGTCAGTGAAGCCAGGGCACGCATCTCCCTTCCCGTCCCGGCGTCACCGGCACCTCCCATTCCGGCCGCCGCAGAGCCGGGCGTGGCCGGTATGACGCCGCTGGTGACCCCTAACCCGGATTTTTACCGGATCGACACAGCCTTGGCCGTCCCCGCCGTCAACCCGGAGACATGGGGCCTCAAAGTCACCGGAATGGTGGCCCGGGAAGTCCAGCTCTCCTTCGCCGACCTCCTGGCAAAGCCCCTGGTTGAACGCCATGTCACCATTGCCTGCGTGTCCAATGAGGTGGGCGGGGACCTGATCGGCAACGCCCGCTGGCTCGGCTGGCCGGTGCGCGAACTGCTGGCCCTGGCCGGTCCCCAGCCGGGGGCGGACATGGTCCTCTCCCGAAGTGCCGATGGCTGGACTGCCGGAACGCCGCTGGACGTCCTCACCGACGGCAGGGACGCGCTGCTTGCCGTTGGCATGAACGGTGAACCGCTGCCGCTGGAGCACGGCTTCCCGGTCCGCCTGGTGGTCCCCGGCCTCTACGGCTATGTTTCGGGCACGAAGTGGGTTACGGAACTCAAAGTCACCAGGTTCGCCGACGACGCCGGGTACTGGACACCGCGGGGCTGGTCCGCCCGCGGGCCCATCAAGACGTCGTCCCGCATCGACGTTCCCCGCAGCGGGCGTCGGGTCAGCGCAGGAACAGTGGTGCTGGCGGGAGTTGCCTGGGCCCAGCACACCGGCATCCGTAAAGTGGAACTGCGGATCAACCGGGGACCGTGGCGGGAAGCCGAGCTTGCCCCGGGTATCTCGGTGGACACGTGGTACCAGTGGAAGCTGGCCGTCGACCTCACCCCGGGGCAGTACGAGGTCCAGGTCCGCGCCACGAACCTGCTGGGTGAACCCCAGGACGAAACGGCGCGGCCGCCGGCGCCGGACGGAGCAACGGGATTCCACACGGTTAGAGTGGACGTGAAATCCTGACGGCCGCGACCAAAGGCGTACCCATGACCAGCCACCCCCACGGCAAGGCCGAACATGCGCGGAGCGTCGCTGGTCATGCCGCCGCCGTCGCGGAACTCCTCCAGCCGCTCCGCTCGCTTGAGCGCACGGAAACCCTGCCGCTTACCCAGGCACTGGGCCGCGGCCTGGTGGACCATGTCACCGCGCCGATCAGCCTTCCCCCGTTCGCCAACTCGCAGATGGACGGGTACGCCGTCCGCTCCGGCGACCTGTCCGGCGCCGGCACGGACCTGAACATCGTGCCCCCGGTTCCCGCCGGGTCCAGCCCGCAGCCGCTCGCGCCCGGTACGGCCGCCCCCATCATGACCGGTGCCATGATCCCGGAGGGGGCTGACGCCGTCGTACCCATTGAAAAAGCGGAGCCGGACCGCTTCCCGGAGCCCAGCCCGGACGGCGCAGTGAACTGGAACGGCGCAGTCAAACTGCCTGCCACCGCCCCGGGAACCTACGTCCGCGCCGCCGGCAGCGACATCGCTGCGGGAGAGCGGGCACTGGCTGCCGGTACCTGCCTGGGACCGGCCCAATTGGGGCTGCTCGCCGCGCTGGGCATCCCGGAAGTGACGGTGTACAAGGCCGCCACCGTCCTGCTCGTCACCACCGGTGACGAGGTGGTGGATCCCGGCCGGGACCTTCCGCCGGGCAAGATCTACGACTCCAACGGAACCCTCCTGGAAGCCGCCATGAAGCAGGCCGGGCTGACTGTCCGGCGCACCGCCATCTCCACCGACAACCCCGCGGAACTGCTGGCTCTGCTGCGCGCCGGGAGCCGGCGTGCAGACCTGATCGTGACCACGGGCGGGGTCAGTAAGGGCGCCTACGAGGTGGTCCGCCAGGCGATGGCCGACCAGCCTGTCGAGTTTCTGCACGTGGCCATGCAGCCCGGTGGCCCCCAGGGAATCGGCACATTCGACGGCGTTCCCTTCCTTGGGTTCCCGGGCAATCCGGTCAGCTGCCTGGTGTCATTTGAAATGTTCCTCCGTCCCGCCCTGTCAGCATTCCTGGGGGCGCCGGCACCCAGGCTGCCCCTGCGTGCCCGCCTGGACCAGCCCCTGGCGTCCCCCGCCCACAAGCACCAGATCCGGCGTGGAAGCCTGCAACCGGACGGGACCGTGAAGCTGGAGGGGGGCGAGGGCTCGCACCTGATGCACGCGCTCGCCGGTTCCAACGTCCTGGTCCACGTCCCCGCCGGCGTAACGGAGCTCGCCGCCGGCGACGAGGTGGAAGTATGGATGCTGTGAACGCAGAACAAACCCCCGCACTGACGCACCTGCGCCAGGACGGCAGCGCCCAGATGGTGGATGTTTCCGCCAAGGCAGAAACAACCCGCGAGGCCACGGCCACCGCCACGGTCCGGACCACCCCGGAGGTGATGCGGCTCCTGGGCACCGGCGGGCTTCCCAAGGGGGACGCGCTGGCCGTCGCCCGTGTGGCCGGCATCATGGCGGCCAAGAAGACTCCGGACCTGATTCCGCTCTGCCATCCGCTGCCCCTCGCCAAAGTCACGGTCGATTTCGACCTCGGCGAGGACGCCGTCGCCATCAGCTCCACCGTCAAGACCCGGGGCGTCACCGGAGTGGAAATGGAGGCCCTGACCGCCGCGTCGGTGGCAGCCCTCAGCGTCTACGACATGATCAAGGCCGTGGACAAACATGCCGTCCTGACAGACATCAAGGTGCTGGCCAAAAGTGGCGGCAAGAGCGGAGACTGGGCCCTGTGACCACCCCCAACATCCTGGACGTCCCCGAACCGCACCGGCACGGCGACGTGCAGGGGCGGAAGGCCGGCGTCGTCATCGCCTCCACCCGGGCCGCCGCGGGCATCTACGACGACGAGACCGGACCGGTCATCACCGACTGGCTCACTGAGCATGGCTTTGACGTCTTCCCGGCCATGGTGGTCCCGGACGGCGATCCCGCGGGCGCCGCCATCCGCGCGCTCCTCACCCAGCACCCCGCCATCATCATCACCAGCGGCGGCACCGGCCTCAGCCCGGACGACCGGACACCGGACGTCACCCTGCCGCTGCTGGACCGGGAAATCCCCGGCATCATGGAGGCGATTCGCCGCGCCGGCGCTGCCAAGACCCCGCTGGCGGCCCTCAGCCGGGGCTATGCCGGCGCCGCGGGGCGCACCTTCATCGTGAACCTGCCCGGGTCGCCCAAGGGCGTCATGGACGGGTTGACCGTCCTGGACCCGGTGATCGGGCATCTTTGTGACCAGCTGGAAGGCGGACATGGGCACTGAAGCATTCGAAGTAGTGAGCGCGGTCCTGAGCGCGGAGCCCATCTCCGTGGACCAGGCAATTGCGGCAGTGGAAAGCGACACGGCGGGCGCCGTGGTCAGCTTCAGCGGTGTGGTGCGCAACCACGACGGCGGCAAGGCCGTTGAGCGCCTCAGCTACAGTGCGCACCCCACGGCGCACCAGGTGATGGCCGACGTCGTCGCGGGCCTGGTTGCCGAACAGAACGCCGAAGCATGTGCCGGCCCCGGACAGCCCGTCCGGGTCTGGGCGGCTCACCGGATCGGGATGCTGGAGATCGGGGACCCCGCCCTGGTGTGCGCGGTGTCCGCCGCGCACCGAGGGCAGGCATTCGCGGTCTGCTCCGATCTGGTGGACCGCATCAAGGAACAGGTTCCCATCTGGAAGGAACAGTTCTTCTCGGACGGCACCGTGGAATGGGTCGGCGCAGGCAGCTGACGCTGCTGCCCGCACGGCGCCCCGAGTGCGAGGTAACGCACGCCGTCCGGTTCCTGCCCGCACCCGTCCCGCCGGTAGGGTTAACGCCATGACCGAACAACACTCCGTTCCCAAGCTGGTGGCCGTCCTTGGTGCCAATGGACGCATGGGCGCCGAGGCCGTCAAGGCCATTGACGCCGCGCCCGACATGAAGCTCGTTGCAGCCCTGGGACGGGGTGACTCGCTGGAGCAGCTGGCAGCCTCAGGTGCCCGCTACGTGGTGGACCTGACGGTTCCCGAAAGCACCGAAGCGAACGTCCGCTTCGCCGTCGAGCACGGCATCCACGCCGTGGTGGGCACCACCGGCTGGGACGCGGGGCGGCTGTCCGCCCTGGAATCCCTGCTGGCAGCGCACCCGGAGACCGGCGTTCTCATCGCCCCCAACTTCGCCCTGGGCTCGGTGCTGGCCTCTGCCTTCGCCGCGAAGGCGTCCAAATACTTCGAATCGGTGGAGATCATCGAGCTGCACCATCCGGACAAGGTGGACGCCCCTTCCGGCACCGCAGTCCGCACCGCTGAGCTGATCGCCGCCGAACGCCGGGCAGCGCAGGTGCCGCCCAGCCCGGATGCCACCACCAGTGAACGTGCCGGCGCCCGAGGCTGCGACGTGGACGGCGTCCGGGTCCACAGTGTCCGGCTTCGCGGCCTCGTGGCACACCAGGAAATCCTGCTGGGCGGCCCGGGCGAACAGCTGACCCTCCGCCACGATTCCTTCGACCGCGCCTCGTTCATGCCCGGCGTGCTCCTGGGCCTGCGCAACGTTGCCGCACACCCGGGGCTGACCTTCGGCCTGGACGGCTACCTGGACCTGGGGCTCTAAGCCGTGAACGGGCTCCTTGCCGGCTTCCGGAAGAACCGCACCAAGATCTGGGTGGGCGCGGTGACGCTGCTGCTGGTCTTCTACCTGGTGGTGTCGCTCCAACGCTCAGTCCTGCTCCTGACGGACAGCAACCTCACGGCCAAGGCCATCGGCGCCGCCTACCTGGTACTGCCTGTGGTTGGTGCCTGGGCCCTGATCCGCGAGCTGATGTTCGGTGCCCGCACCGAGCAGATGGCCAAGGTCCTGGAAGCCGAAGGCGGGCTGCCCGTCGATGAGCTTCCGCGCACGCCGGGCGGCCGGATCGTCCGGGCCGCGGCGGACGCTGAATTCGAAAAGTACCGGGCCGAAGCCGAGGCCGCTCCCGATGACTGGCGTTCCTGGTTCCGGCTGAGCTGCGCCTATGACGCTGCCGGCGACCGCAAACGGGCGCGGGCATCCATGCGTGACGCCGTGCGGCTCTTTTCCGCCGCGTCCTGATACCGGCCGGCGCCGGCCCTGCTCCAGCAGGCCCCGCGCTCCGCGGCCTCCTGCACCGTGCACTGCGATGGGCATTTCTGCCCATCGCAGTACGCTGCCGTCCGCGGTAGGTTTATTTAGTAAAGACTCTTTAGCTTTGGGGGAAAGCATGAGGTTGGCCATGTCCATGCCACGGGCGTGGTCCAGCTGCACCCCAGGCCCCTCCCCGGGCAACCGCACCCATCCCTGCCACGCACCAGCGCTCCGGGAAGCCGGAGGCTGCCTGACGCTGCACGCAACCCAACCCTTGAACCCGCCCGCACACCTGCACCCGTGCACCCAAGAACCCGCACCTTTGGACAGAAGGACCATCCATGAGCCACCCGAATTTCCCCAACCCATCCCAGAGCGGACCGTCCGCACCGCCCATTCCGCCGGCCCCGTCCACCTTCGGGGGACATTCCACGTTTGAGGGGCAGTACCCTGGAGCTCCGCAGGGGGAATACCAGCCGGGGCCGCTGGGCAGCGGTCCCTACGCGGACGGTCCACGGAAGTCGTTCATGACAACCTGGATCCTTTCGCTGCTGCTGGGTACCTTCGGCGCGGACCGCTTCTACCTTGGCAAGATCGGCTCGGGTATCGCCAAGCTGCTGACGGCCGGTGGCCTCGGCATCTGGGCCATCGTGGACCTGATCATCACCTTGACCGGAAACACCAGGGACAAGGATGGCCGCCCGCTTGAGGGCTACCCGGAGAACAAGAAGAAGGCCTGGATCATCACCGGCGTCGTCTGGCTTATCAGCATCATCACCGGCATCCTGCTGGCCATCATGTCCGTCGCCATGATCGGGGCTGCCCTGGACAATCGGAAGCTCCCCGTATCTCCCGAGCTTCCGTCGGCCTCGCAGGCTGCGCCCAACCCGTCACGTGGAACAACCCCGTCGAACGGAGCCGCCCCGACCAGTGGCGCCGCCGCCGGCGCAAACTCCTTCGTGGCCACCGTGTCCGAAGGCAACACCGTAAAGATCAGCGTCCTCGATTCCATCTACACGGCCGAAATCCCGGGCATGACCTACATGCAGCCGAAGAACGGCGGTTTCCTGGCGGTCAAGGTTTCCTGGGAGACGCTGACCGGAAGCAGCTTCTCCAGCCCCTCGAATTTCAAGGTCTATGACGCCGAGGGCAACGAGGGCGAACTGGTCTACCTCGACGATGGAATGGGTGCCCTGCCGACCAACGAGGTCGGTGCCGGCGATGTCCGCCAGGGCGTCATTGCGTTTGATGTGAAGAAGGGCCCCACCCAGGTTGTCGTCAACGATGACTTCGGCGACAAGACGGCCACCTTCACCCTGACCCCGCAGTAGCAGCCGACGCACCCGCGCCCGGTTTTAGAACGGGACCCGCGGCCCCACCCTTCGGTGGGGCCGCGGGTTCTTTTCATTTCAGCTCAGGAGAGGGCCTTGAAGCCGCCCCGGCCCACCACGGCCGCCGCATGGCCCGCCCATTCCAGCGGGCCGCGCCAGGACAGGCGCGCAAAGACAATGCCCACAGTGATGGCAGTGGCCGCCTGGGCAAAGTACATCCCGTCCTCGGTCCAGCCGGCGGGCAGGGGTTTCAGGTAGAAGCTGGAAACCACCCAAACGTGGACTGTGTACAGGGTCAGGGTCATGGCGCCGGCCCCGCGCAGCGGCAGCAGCAGGTCCAGGTCCACCCACTCTGCGAGGCGCCCCAGCAGCAGGCAGGCCCCAATCACTGCCGCCGCCACTGCCGAGGTGTGCAGCAGATCAAGCGGAGTTCCCGAATGCGGTGCGGCCGATGCCAGCCACCACCATGAGCCCTCCTGGGAAATGCCCGTCAGGTTGACCTGCAGCACGCTGTCCAGCGGGTACCCCGGGGAATTGAGGACCTTTTCCAGCGCTGCCAGGCCGCCCCAGTCCTCCATGGCCGCTGCCCCCACGGCCTTGGCTGCCACGGCCACTATGGTTCCGGCCGCCAGCAACAGTATGGGGACCAGTGCCTTGGTGAGAACCAGGCGGCCGATCACCAGTCCCACCAGCAGGTAGGACAGCCACTGGAACACAGGGTAGTAGCCGGTGAAGAACACATCCGCGAGCAGCCTGGAAGGTGTTCCGAGGTCTTCCCAGCCAGGGTTGTGGCCCAGCTTCAGGGGTGGTTCGGGGGCAAGGAGCCAGGGCCGCATAAGGTAGGCCAGCACCGGCGAGGCAAGGATCCAGCCGCCGGCCCAGGCGCACAGCGGCTTCAGGCCAAGCCCCAGGAAGGGGAGGATGCACAGGAACAGCACGGCGTAGTGGACCAGGATGATGGCCACGTTCACGTCCAGGCCGCCCAGGGTAAGTCCGACGGCGGCAATCACCAGGGCGCGCAGCGCCACGCCGCGCCGGGCGGCAGAGAGTCCGGGGCCCTCCAGCGGCTTGTCCTTCCCGGTGGACAGGGCAAGTCCAACGCCGGCCAGCACAGCGAAGAGGGCGGCGGCGCGTCCCGAGAAGGTGAGGCCAATCCAGGTTGGCGTGAGGTTTGCATTCGATTCGAACGTCGGCAGCAGGTGGGTGGCCATCATGCCCAGCAACGCCACGCCGCGGGCGGCGTCGATGCCCCGGAGGCGCCCCGGTTGTTGCCTGCCTTGGGCCTTGCGGGACCGGGTGGCCGGGCTTCGGGACGTCATGACCAGATCGTCTCACATGCTGCTCCCGGGTCGCTTGTCACAGCCGGGGGCGGTCATCAGGGCTCCGGGGCGCCTGTGCCTCCGTCCATCCTGTGCCTCCATCCTTGCCTCCGTCCCACCGGTACCGGTGCCGGGAGTACCGGGATGCCTTGTATTCGAATATATGTTCGAATAGCATGTCGGGTATGGAAATGACGTCGTCCGGAGCATCCGGATCCAGGGGAGGAGCGGCCGGGGGAGGCACCCCTGAAACCAGGGGGCAGGGGCGCCGGCAGCCGGGGCCCGACTCGGGCAGTCTGCAGGCGGGGCCCGTGCGGGAGGGCCATGTTCAGGCAGGCCCCGCGCCGGAGGACCATGTGCAGTCCGGGAGCCTGCCGCGCCGGTACACCCCGGACGCCCTTGCGCCCGGGGATCCTGGCGCCGCGGATGGGCCGCTGAAGGCAATGAGTCCCGGAGTGGTGGACTACTTGTTCCGCCAGCTTGTCTCGGGGCGGCCCGCCGAGGACGTCGCGTGGGAAAAGGAAGGTGTCAGCCTTGCGGCCCAGCCGGAGGGGGCCGAGCTGGCCCGCAGGCTTGCTGAAACGGATCTTGATGCCCTGACGCCCATGGAGTTGTTCCATTACGTGCGGGCGGCACAGCGGCTCGCCTCCTGGGCAGAGGGCCTCCGGCAGTCGGCCGTTGGCCGTTATTGCCACGCGGGGACGGACGCGCCACGGCCGGGGCGGCACCGTATTTGACGTTCGTCACGCCCGTGGCATTGTCCTAACCAGCCGGGGACAGGGTAACGTTTTTTCCATGGCTGACTCTTCCGCGCACATCCCTGCCCTCGGTACCCTCCTGACCGCCATGGTCACGCCGTTCACCAAGGACGGCGCAGTGGATTACGACCAGGCGGCAGCGCTGGCCAGCAAGCTGGTCGACGACGGCTGTGACGGCCTGGTGGTCACCGGTACCACCGGTGAGACCTCCACGCTGACAGACGAAGAGAACCTCGGCATGTTCCGCGCCGTGAAGGACGCCGTGGGCGGCCGGGCGGCCATCATTGCCGGGACCGGCACCAATGACACCGCGCACTCGGTCCACCTCTCCCAGCAGGCTGCTGCCCTCGGCGTCGACGGCCTCCTCCTGGTGACCCCTTACTACAACAAGCCCAGCCAGGCGGGTGTCCGCGCCCACTTCGAGACCATCGCCTCCGCCGTCGACGTTCCGGTCATGCTGTACGACATTCCCGGCCGGTCCTCGATCCCGATCGAACCCGACACCATGATCCGGTTGGCGCAGCACCCCAACATCGTCGCCGTCAAGGACGCCAAGGCAGACCTCACCGCAGCCACCCGCGTCATGGCGGAAACCGACCTCCTGTTTTACTCGGGCGACGACGGGCTGACCCTTCCCTGGATGGCGCTGGGCGCCGTCGGCCTGGTGGGTGTCACTACCCACGTCGCCACCCGCCGCTTCCGCGAACTCATCGATGCCGTCAACGCCAATGACCTTGGGACTGCCCGCAAGATCAACTTCGAGCTGCAGCCCGTGGTCCGCGCAACCATGACCCGTGTCCAGGGGGCCGTGGCGGCCAAACAGATTCTTAAATGGCAGGGAGTCCTGCCCAACTCGATTGTCCGTTTGCCCCTCGTGGAGCCGGACGAAACCGAGATCGAAACCATCCGCGGGGATTTGGCGGAAGCGGGGCTGGTCTTCTCCTGAGGCTAAGACCGGCACCCTTCCGCCTGGAAAGAAGTGCACTATGACCCAAACTGCCCTTACCGGCCTCGTCACCCCTCCGCGCCTGCCCCAAGGCACGCTGCGGATCGTCCCGCTTGGCGGGCTCGGGGAGATCGGCCGGAACATGGCCGTGTTCGAAATCGACGGCAAACTGCTGATCGTAGACTGCGGCGTCCTCTTTCCTGAGGAAACCCAGCCCGGCGTTGACCTGATCCTGCCGGACTTCTCGTACATCGAGGACCGGCTGGACGACGTCGTGGCCGTGATCCTCACGCATGGCCACGAGGACCACATCGGCGCCGTGCCGTACCTGCTGCGCCTGCGCAACGACATCCCGCTGGTGGGCTCCCAGCTGACGCTGGCCCTGATCGAAGCGAAGCTGCAGGAGCACCGCATCCGGCCCTACACGCTGACCGTTGAGGAAGGCCAGGTGGAGAAATTCGGGCCGTTCGAATGCGAGTTCGTCGCCGTCAACCACTCCATCCCGGATGCCCTTGCCGTGTTCATCCGCACTGCCGGCGGAACGGTCCTGCACACCGGTGACTTCAAGATGGACCAGCTGCCGCTGGACGGACGCATCACCGACCTGCGCCACTTCGCCAAGCTGGGCGAGGAGGGCGTTGACCTCTTCATGTCCGACTCCACCAACGCCGACGTGCCCGGATTCACCACGGCCGAGAAGGAAATCGGCCCCACGCTGGAGCGGCTTTTCGGCCAGGCCACCAAGCGCATCATCGTGGCGTCCTTCTCCTCCCACGTCCACCGCGTGCAGCAGGTCCTTGACGCCGCTGCCAAGCACAACCGCAAGGTGGCCTTTGTGGGCCGCTCCATGGTCCGCAACATGGCCATCGCGGAGAAGCTGGGCTACCTGGACGTCCCTTCCGGGCTGATCGTCGACATCAAGAACATCGACAACCTGCCGGACAACCGCGTGGTCCTCATGTCCACCGGCTCCCAGGGCGAGCCCATGGCGGCCCTGTCCCGGATGGCAAACGGCGACCACCGCGTGGTGGTGGGCGACGGCGATACCGTCATCCTGGCCTCCAGCCTCATCCCGGGCAATGAAAATGCGGTGTTCCGGATTATCAACGGCCTCCTCAAACTCGGCGCCGACGTGATCCACAAGGGCAACGCCAAGGTCCACGTGTCCGGCCACGCAGCAGCCGGCGAACTGCTCTACTGCTACAACATCCTCGAGCCGCTCAACGCGATGCCTGTGCACGGCGAAACCCGGCACCTGATCGCCAACGGCAAGATCGCCATCGAATCCGGTGTACCGGACGCCAGCGTCATCCTTGCCGACAACGGCACGGTCATCGACCTGCGCGACCACCAGGCGGACATCGTGGGCCAGGTGGAGGTTGGATTTGTCTACGTTGACGGCTCCAGCGTGGGCGAAATCACCGACGCGGACCTCAAGGACCGCCGCATCCTGGGCGACGAAGGCTTTATCTCGATCATCACGGTCATCCACCGGGCCACCGGCAAGGTAGTGTCCGGGCCCGAGATCCACGCCCGGGGCGTTGCCGAGGACGATTCAGTCTTCGACGACATCATCCCCAAGATCAACGCGGCACTGGAAGAAGCAGTCCAGAACCACGCCGACCACACCAGCCACCAGCTCCAGCAGGTGGTGCGCCGCGTTGTGGGCACGTGGGTCAACCGCAAGCTGCGCCGCAAGCCCATGATCATCCCGGTGGTGCTCGAGGCCTGAGATTACCTCCGCTGCCGTAGGGCAGGTTCGGAAGGCCCCGGTTCACCGTGAACCGGGGCCTTCCGCGTGTCCGGGCGGTGCGGCCGGTGCCCCCAACCGATGCGCTCCCCGGGCCCCGATATCCCCGGAATCACAGCATGCTTCCGGTACCGTGGCTAGTATGGCCACACGTACTACTTCCGCGCCCAAAGGTACCGGCAGGGGCAGCTCCGGCAGCAAATCCGGGAGCTCCACAGCCCGCGGAACCGGCTCCACTGCCAGCAAGGCAGGGCGCGGCGGCTCATCCAGCACCGCACGCACCCGCCAGCTTCCCGCCGTCGAACACCACCAGCCGTGGCTGCTGCGCGTCGTAGGCGGAGCATGGCTGGGCATGGGCCATCTGGTGGGCGGGGGAGTGCGCCGCATCGGCCATGACGTCAGTGACCTTCCCGCCGAGGACCGCCGCGACGGCGCCGCGCTGTTCAACCTGGCGCTGGGCGTCTTCATCGCAACCTTCGCCTGGTGGGGCCTGACGGGCTGGTTCCCGGACGCCGTCTACGCCGTGGTCAACGGCACCTTCGGCTGGATTTCGCTGCTGCTCCCGCTCATGCTTTTTGTCTGCGCCTTCCGGTTGTTCCGGCAGCCCTCCGACGGCCGGGGCAACAACAGGGTGGGCATCGGCTTCCTGATCATGACGTTCGCCGGCTGCGGCCTGGCGCACATCCTGGGCGGCCAGCCCACCGTGGCCGACGGCTTCGACGGCCTCCGCAAAGCCGGTGGCATGCTCGGCTTCCTGGCCGCCACGCCGCTGGCCGCCATCCACCCCGCCGTGCCTGTGGCCCTCTACGGCCTGCTCGCTTTCGTGTCCCTGCTGATTATCACGGCCACCCCGTTCACAGCCATTCCGCGCCGCATCCGCGGGGCCTACGAGCACCTCATGGGCGTGGACCTGATAGACCAGGAACGCCCCGACGTCCACGACCGCAGCTACCTGGAACGGACGGCCCCCGCCGCACCCCGGAAGAAGAAGCGCAAGCTCTTTGGGAAGGACCAGGAGACCGAGGCAGGCCTTGAGGGCTACGTGGGCGACGAAGCCTTTGAACACGCCGTCATTGACGACGACGAGCAGGAACCTGCCCGGCCTGCGCCGGGTGTGCGCCGGCCCACCCAGGCGGAGATCGCCGTCGAAAAGATCAAGGCAGCCCAGGGCCTGGGTGCCGCCTCCCAGGCGTCACCGCCGGAAAATGCCACCGAGGCCATTCCACTGGTCATCCCGGGGGCTGCTGCTCCCAGCAAGCCCGCTGCGGCGCCAACCGTGCCCTCCAACCCCGTGGCCCCGGCCCCGCCGCCCGTCCCCATCCCGCAGCGGACCGAGCAACTTTCACTCGCCGGCGACGTCACGTACACCCTCCCGGCCTCGGACTTCCTCACACCCGGATCCATCCCCAAGGAGCGCACCGAAGCCAACGACGCCGTCGTCGCCGCCCTCACGGATACGCTGACCCAGTTCAACGTTGATGCCACGGTCACCGGGTTCAGCCGCGGTCCCACCGTCACCCGGTACGAGATCGAACTCTCGCCCGGCACCAAGGTGGAGCGCGTCACCGCCCTGTCCAAGAACATCTCCTACGCTGTTGCCTCCAGCGATGTCCGCATCCTCAGCCCCATCCCGGGCAAGTCCGCTATCGGCATCGAGATCCCCAACACGGACCGCGAAACCGTCTCCCTGGGCGATGTCCTCCGCAGCCAGAACGCACGCCGTACGGACCACCCGATGGTCATGGGCGTGGGCAAAGACGTGGAAGGTGGCTACGTGGTGGCCAACCTGGCCAAGATGCCGCACCTCCTGGTGGCCGGTGCCACCGGTGCCGGTAAGTCGTCCTTCGTGAACTCGATGATCACGTCCATCCTGATGCGCGCCACCCCGGACGAGGTCCGCATGGTCATGGTGGACCCCAAACGTGTGGAACTGACCGCCTACGAGGGCGTCCCGCACCTGATCACGCCCATCATCACCAATCCGAAGAAGGCCGCCGAAGCGCTGCAGTGGGTGGTGCGGGAAATGGACGCCCGCTACGACGACCTCGCCAACTACGGCTTCAAGCACATCGACGACTTCAACAAGGCCGTGCGCGCCGGCAAGGTCCAGCCGCCGGTCGACTCCAAGCGCGTCATCCGGCCCTACCCGTACCTGCTGGTGATCGTGGACGAACTTGCCGACCTGATGATGGTCGCTCCGCGCGACGTCGAAGACTCGATCGTGCGCATCACCCAGCTTGCCCGTGCCGCCGGCATCCACCTGGTGCTGGCCACCCAGCGGCCCTCCGTCGACGTGGTCACGGGCCTCATCAAAGCCAACGTGCCCTCGCGCATGGCCTTCGCCACCTCCTCCGTCACGGACTCCAGGGTGGTCCTGGACCAGCCGGGCGCCGAAAAGCTCATCGGCCAGGGCGACGCGCTCTTCCTGCCCATGGGCGCCTCCAAGGCAATGCGCGTCCAGGGCGCCTGGGTCACGGAGTCGGAAATCCACAAGGTGGTGGAGCACGTCAAGGGGCAGCTGCAGGCTGTCTACCGTGACGACGTCGCCCCTGAAGCGGAAAAGAAGCAGATCGACGACGACATCGGGGACGACCTCGAGGTGCTGCTGCAGGCCACGGAACTGGTGGTCACCACCCAGTTCGGCTCCACCTCCATGCTGCAGCGCAAGCTCCGGGTCGGGTTCGCCAAGGCCGGCCGGCTGATGGACCTCCTCGAATCCAGGGGAGTGGTGGGCCCCTCTGAGGGTTCCAAGGCGCGTGACGTCCTGGTGAAGCCGGACGACCTCGCCGCCGTCCTCGCCGCGATGAAGGGCCAGGAAGCCCCTGCGGCGCCTGACTCGCAGACCGCCGCGCTCAGCGACAATGCCAACGCCAACATCGCCCAGGGCGGCTACGCCGAAGACCTGGTCGCTGCAGACCTGGACCAGAGGAAGCAGAACGTCGAATACTACGACGGCTCGGACTCCGCTCCGGGAGGCTATGGCGATGACGACGACGGCTCCGAAGACGCCTGGTCCCTCACCGGGCGCTAGGCCGGTAGCCTAGAACCGTGACTAGCACTGATGCAACCGCCGCCGGCCAGGGCCGTGCCGGGGTCTGGAACCTTCCCAATGTCCTGACCATGATCCGCATCGCGCTGGTCCCGTTCTTTGTGTGGTTCCTCGTGGCCGATGCGCCCGGGCTGCACAGCACCTCCAGTCCGTGGCGCTGGGCGGCAGTGGCCGCGTTTGCTGTGGCCATCTACACGGACAAGCTCGACGGCGACATCGCCAGGAGCCGGAACCTCGTCACCGACTTCGGCAAGATTGCCGACCCCATCGCCGACAAGCTCCTCATCGGCTCCGCGCTGGTGATGCTGTCCCTGCTGGGCGAACTGCCCTGGTGGGCAACCCTGGTGATCCTGGTCCGGGAATGGGGCGTCACTGCGCTGCGGTTCTTCGTGATCCGCTACGGCGTCATCCCCGCTTCCCGCGGCGGCAAGCTCAAAACCGTCGTGCAGACCGCGGCAATCTTCCTGTACCTGCTGCCGTTCGGGGCGTTCGCGCCGTGGATGTCCTGGGTGGCGTTCGCCGTCATGATGGCCGCCGTGGCGATCACGCTGTGGACCGGCGTTGAATACGTGATTGAAGCCCTGCGCCTCCGTGCGAAGGGCAAGCGGCAGGCAGGGACCGTGGAAGGGCAGGAACAGGCATGAGCAACCTTCACCAGTTGGCCGCGCAGGCGGTCAGGCAGGCGCTCGAGTCAGGACGGACCGTTGCCACCGCGGAATCTTTAACGGCCGGGATGGTGTCCGCGGTCCTGGCCGACACGCCCGGAGCCTCCGGCATGCTCCAGGGCGGGGTGGTGGCCTACCAGAACTCCGTGAAGGACGCGGTGCTGCACGTGCCCGCCGACCTGCTGGCCCGTGCCGGCTCTGTCGACCCCGACGTCGCCCGTGCCATGGCCGCCGGGGCGCGCACTGTCCTGGGCGCCGACGTCGGGCTTTCCACCACCGGCGTCGCCGGTCCCGAGGCCCACGACGGCAAGCCCGTAGGCCGGGTTTACATTGGCATTGCCACGGCTGCCGGCACCGCCGGTTTCGAATACACCTTTACCGGCAGCAGGCCGGACATTCGCGCCGCTGCGTGCGGCGCCGCCCTGGAAAGACTGCTTGAGGCCCTGGCCGGCTGACCCTCGCAGGCTGTGAAGTTACCGGGCGTAAAGTTGCCGGGAACAAAAGCCGGTACCGATTAGTTATTACATTGTGTCGCTTCCGGAGAGCGGAGGCGCCTAGGATGAAATGACCAAGACGGGTTCGCCGGCGGCGGACCTGACCAATGAGGGAGCAAGGCGATACAGATGGTAAAGCAGCCCGTATCCGTAAACGGCGTTGTCCGCTGGAAGGATGTGGGCCTCGCCGAACAGGCTAAGAGCGAACAGAAGGAGCGCAAGATGGTAGTACTTCGTCACGAAATCGGTGATGTCCTGCGCGATGTCCGCCAGCGTCAGGGGCGCACGCTCCGTGAAGTTTCGCACAGTGCCCGTGTCTCCCTGGGATACCTCAGCGAAGTGGAGCGCGGCCAGAAGGAAGCATCATCAGAGCTTCTGTCCTCGATCTGCTCGGCACTGGATGTTCCGTTGTCAAGCATGCTCCGCGAGGTCAGTGACCGCGTGGCAGTAGCCGAAGGCGTCGCAGTTCCGGACACCGTTCCGCAGGAATTTTCCCAGCGTTACGGCCGTGACCTCGAACGCGACCTCAACACTGAACTGAACGACGAACTCTCCACGGGCCTCCTCTCCGGCGCCCGGTAAAAGCAGCCCCACCCCAGGGTGGGACCAGGAAACATAAGGAAGCCCCCGGCCGTGCCGGGGGCTTCCTGCTGTCGCTTAGTTGTCGGGAGCGTCTTCCTGTGCAGTTGATGCGTCCGCTGTTTCCCTGGCGAACCCGTCACGCTCATAGGTGGAGTTCAGCTTGGCCATGCACCGGGCCAGTTCCTGCAGGTCCTCCACCGGCCACTCGCGCAACCGTTCCTGGAAGACCTGGCGCCGCGCGTCCTGGACCTGGTGCATCTTCTCTTCGCCCTTCGGCGTCAGCCGGATGGACTGCGCCCGGCGGTCCAGGGGGTCCGCCTCCTTGGACACCAGGCCCAGGCTTTCCAGGAAGGCAATCTGCCGGCTGACAGACGGCTTGCCCACCCCGATGTTCATGGCAAGATCGGTGAGCCGGATGGGTCCTTCCCTGCGGATAACCGTCAGGAGCCCATACGCGGCAGGCTCCATGTCCGGATGGACCTCGCGCGAGAGCTGGTTGGAGATGGCCCGGGCCCGCCGCCAAAAGAGGCTGATCTGGTGTTCGACATTCTGCAGCGCGGCGTCGGCGGCGTCGTTGCCTTTGTCCTGCCGCGGCGGGAGATCCGGGGAGTTGCTCATGGCAACAATTCTAGGGTCCGCAATCATGAGAGGATTTACCGATGCGAATCAGCGAGTACTGGCGTCTCATGGATGACGAGTTCGGTGCGGGGTACTCCCGCATGCTGAGCAGTACCCTGGTCCTTGCCGGCGTAGGCGGCCGCACCGCTGACCAGGCCCTGGCCGCGGGCATTGAACCGCGGAGGGTATGGCTTGCTGTCTGCGACGTCCAGGACGTCCCGGCGGAACGTCGGCTCGGGCGCGACATCGCCCCGCGCCGCGATTGACGGCGGGCCGGCCTTGATGAGGGCGGCCGGGATCCTTCCTCCTGACACGCCGCAGGAACTCCACTCTTCGAATACCTGTTCGGATAAGGCTATGCTTTTTCCATCGGGTTTATCCACATAACCGTCGTCCTCCGGCCGGAATGTCAGTGGGTCCCCTTAGCGTCAGAGATGACCAATAAAACGGCCGCGTAGGCCACCATCGAGAAAGCATTAGAGGTGTCAACCATGGCGGCAGCCCCGGATCGTGCAAAAGCGCTGGAAGCAGCGCTGGCCCAGATTGACAAGCAGTTCGGCAAGGGCTCGGTCATGCGCCTGGGCGACGAAGTCCGTGCCCCGATCGAAACCATCCCCACGGGCTCCATCGCCCTGGACGTGGCCCTCGGCATTGGCGGGCTCCCGCGCGGCCGCGTCATCGAAATCTACGGTCCGGAATCCTCGGGTAAAACCACCGTTGCCCTGCACGCCGTGGCGAACGCCCAGCGCGCGGGCGGGATCGCAGCCTTCATCGACGCCGAGCACGCCCTGGACCCCGACTACGCCGCCAAGCTGGGCGTGGACACGGATGCCCTCCTGGTCTCGCAGCCGGATACCGGTGAGCAGGCCCTGGAGATCATGGACATGCTGGTCGGCTCCGGCTCGCTGGACGTCATCGTCATCGACTCCGTGGCCGCCCTGGTGCCGCGCGCTGAAATCGAAGGCGACATGGGTGACAGCCACGTCGGCCTCCAGGCACGGCTCATGAGCCAGGCACTGCGTAAGATCACCGGCCGCCTGAGCCAGACCAAGACCACCGCCATCTTCATCAACCAGCTCCGCGAAAAGATCGGCGTGTTCTTCGGTTCCCCGGAAACCACCACCGGTGGTAAGGCGCTGAAGTTCTACGCGTCGGTCCGCATCGACGTCCGGCGGATCCAGACCCTCAAGGAAGGCGCCGATTCCGTCGGCAACCGGACCAAGGCGAAGATCGTCAAGAACAAGATGGCTCCGCCTTTCAAGGTCGCCGAGTTCGACATCATCTACGGCCAGGGCATCTCCCGTGAGGGTGGCATCATCGACATGGGCGTGGAGCACGGCATCATCAAGAAGTCCGGCTCCTGGTTCACCTACGACGGTGACCAGCTGGGCCAGGGCATGGAGAACTCGCGCCGGTTCCTCCGCGACAACCCTGAGCTGGCTGCCGAGCTGGAGCGCCTTATCAAGGAGAAGCTCGGTGTCGGGGTCAAGCCGGCGGAGGATGAGTCCAAGGACGCTCCGAAGCTGAAAGCTGTCGACGGGTTCTAGCCCTTGACCGGACCACGAACACGGCGGCCCCGTTCCGGCACCTCCTCAACAGGGGTGCCGGACGGGTATGCAGTCCCTGAAGACCCGCAGGCTGCGGACGCCGAACCGGACCCGTTCACGGTGGCGCAGGCCATCGTGTACCGGCAGCTGACGGCGGCGCCCAAGAGCAGGCTGCAGCTTGCCCGGAAACTGGCCGATCGGAACATCCCGGAGCACGTCGCGGAGGCGGTGCTGGACAAATTCCAGGAAGTCCGGCTGATCAACGACGCAGAATTCGCTGACATGTGGGTCAGGAGCCGCGCCCAGTCCCGCAAGCTGGCCAAAGGCGCCCTGAGGCGTGAGCTCGCTGAAAAGGGCATCGACCAGGAGACAGCGGCGTCAGCGCTGGAACAACTGACTGACGCCGATGAGGAGGCCGCCGCGCGCGCCCTGGTTGAGCGCAAGCTCCGGCCCGGAACAGACCTGTCCGGTCCCGTCGAACGGGACAAGGCGGTGCGGCGCCTGGCGTCCATGCTGGCAAGAAAGGGTTACCAGCCCTCGCAGGCGTTCCGGATCGTCAACGATGTCCTCGATTCCCAGCAGGACCCCGACAGCAGGGGCCTCCAAAGCCGGTACCCTTAACGGGTGAGTTTGACCATTCCTTCCCCCCGACCCGGCGCCACCCCTTCCGTCGAAGCAGGGGCCGTGCCGCAAACCGGAGGCCTGCCCCGCACCTACCAGGTGCGCACCTTCGGCTGCCAGATGAACGTCCACGACTCGGAACGGATGTCCGGCCTGCTCGAGGCCGCGGGCTACGTCCCGGCCGAGGGCGAGCATGCCGACGTCGTGGTCTTCAACACGTGCGCGGTCCGGGAAAACGCGGACAACAAGCTCTACGGCAACCTGGGCATCCTGGCCCCCGTGAAGGCGGCCAACCCCGGCATGCAGATCGCCGTGGGCGGTTGCCTGGCGCAAAAGGACCGCGAGACGATCCTGAAGAAGGCGCCATGGGTGGACGCAGTCTTCGGTACCCACAACGTCGGTGCCCTTCCCGCCCTCCTGGACCGGGCGCGGCACAACAATGAAGCGCAGCTGGAGATCCTGGAATCCCTGGACGTCTTCCCGTCAACGCTGCCCACCAAACGTGACTCCGTTTACTCGGGCTGGGTGTCCATCTCCGTGGGCTGCAACAACACCTGCACCTTCTGCATCGTGCCCGCCCTCCGCGGCAAGGAAAAGGACCGCCGGCCCGGAGAGATCCTCGCCGAGATCCAGGCACTCGTGGACGACGGCGCCATTGAAGTCACCCTGCTCGGCCAGAACGTCAACTCCTACGGGGTGGAATTCGGGGACCGGCAGGCATTCTCCAAGCTCCTGCGTGCCTGCGGAGAGATCGAGGGGCTCGAACGCGTCCGGTTCACCAGCCCGCACCCTGCCGCCTTCACGGATGACGTCATCGACGCCATGGCAGAGACGCCGAACGTGATGCCGCAGCTGCACATGCCGCTGCAGTCCGGATCGGACAGCATCCTCCGGGCCATGAAGCGTTCCTACCGGTCCACCAAGTTCCTGGGCATCCTGGACAAGGTCCGCGAAAGGATTCCGCACGCCGCCATTTCCACCGACATCATCGTCGGCTTCCCGGGCGAAACGGAAGAGGACTTCCAGGCCACCCTGGACGTGGTGGAAAAGTCCCGCTTCGCCACCGCCTTCACCTTCCAATATTCAAAGCGTCCCGGCACGCCCGCGGCCGAACTGCCCGACCAGCTTCCCAAGGCCGTGGTCCAGGAACGCTTCGAACGCCTCACCGCCCTGCAGGACCGCATCGCCGCGGAGGAAAACCGGAAGCAGCTAGGCCGCCGGCTCGAAATCATGGTGACTGCACAGTCCGGGCGGAAGTCGGAGGAAACCCACCGGCTGTCCGGCCGGTCGCAGGACCAGCGCCTGGTTCATTTCTCGGTCCCGGAGGGCGCACCTGCCCCCAGGCCCGGGGACCTCGTCACTGTCACCATTACCGAGGCCGCGGCTTTCCACCTGGTCTCCGACCCGACGCCTGAGGACTACAGCCTTCGCCGTTCACGGGCAGGGGACGCGTGGGACAGGTCCCAGGCCGACTCCTGCGGAGCGCCGGTCCCCGGTTCCGGAGAGGCACGAAAGGGCGTCTCCCTCGGCATGCCCTCACTGCCGCTGCGCACCCGCTGACAGGTGGCTGCCCCGCCCGTCATCGCCGTCGTCGGTCCCACCGGCTCCGGAAAGTCCGACCTCGCCGTCAACCTTGCCCTCGAACTGGACGGCGAGGTCATCAACGCCGATGCCATGCAGTTCTACCGCGGCATGGACATCGGCACCGCCAAGATCACGGTGGCCGAGCGCAGGGGAGTTCCGCACCACCTCCTGGACATCCTGGACGTGACCCAGGAAGCCAGTGTTTCCGACTTCCAGGCCCAGGCGCGCGAAACCATCGACGACATCCATGGGCGCGGCAAGCGCGCCATCCTGGCAGGGGGCTCCGGGCTGTACGTCCGGGCCGCCCTGGACGTCCTGGAATTCCCGGGGACCGACCCTGCGCTGCGTGCCCGGCTTGAGGCGGAGCACGCGGAACTCGGCACAGGCGAACTCCTGGGCAGGCTCCGGAGGGTGGATCCCACCTCCGCCTCCCGGGTCTCCGATGCCCGGCGCATCATCCGCGCGCTGGAGGTCCACGAACTCACCGGGCGCCCCTTCAGCTCCTTCATGCCGCGGAGGGAGTACCACCAGCCCGCCGTCCAGGTGGGCCTCGGCGTGGACCGCGGGGTTTTGCGGGACCGGCTGGCAGCGCGCGTGCACCGGATGGTGGACGCCGGCCTGCTGGAGGAGGTCCGGATGCTCGATGCCAAAGGCCTGCGCCGCGGCAAAACCGCATCCCGCGCCCTGGGCTATGCACAGTTCCTGCGGGTCCTCGACGGCGCCTCCACCGTTGAGGCTGCCGCGGAAGAAACCATCGTGGCCACCCGGCAGTTTGCCCGGCGGCAGTTGACCTGGTTCCGCGCCGATCCCCGCATCACGTGGCTGGACTGGCAGGATCCGGAGCTCGTGGGCAAGGCAGCGGAGTTGTGCCGGTAGCTGCGGTTTCAGGACCGGCAGCACCCGCCGCTACGCTTGGGATCATGAATGCTACCCCCGCAGAAACCACCGGCCCCGCCCTGCGCACACTGAGCGGGCTCCGCTTTTCCAAGGGGCACGGCACCGGCAACGACTTCGTCCTGGTGGCGGACCCCGAGGGGACGCACGTAGTCGGCGCCGACCAGGCCGCCGCCCTGTGTGACCGCCACCGTGGGATCGGGGCCGACGGCCTGATCAGGGCCGTCCCGTCCCGCTTCCTGCCGGAGGGCCGGGAACTGCTCGCCGGCACTCCGGACGCGGAATGGTTCATGGATTACCGCAACGCCGATGGCTCCCTGTCCGAGATGTGCGGCAACGGGGTCAGGGTCTTCGTCCACTTCCTGCGGACGCAGGGCCTGATCGACCTGCCCGACGGCGGATCGCTCACCATCGGCACCCGGGGCGGCGTCAAGACCGTGGTCCGGACCGGAGACGGCTACGCGGTGGACATGGGACCCTGGGAGTTCATTTTCCCCGGTGAAGCCGGCGCCAAGGCCATGGACTCCCTTGTCACCGCCGACGGGCTGGAGGTCCCCCGGCCGGCACTCTCCGTGAGCATGGGCAACCCGCACACCGTGGTGGCCCTCGCTGAACTTGCGGAGCTCACGGGCACCCGGCTGTTCACCGCCCCGAAGGTCGACCCGGTACCCGCGAACGGGACCAACGTGGAATTCGTGGTGCCGGCAGAACCGCTGGTCCATGACGGCGTCGGATCCGTAACCATGCGCGTGCACGAGCGTGGCGTGGGGGAGACCCAGTCCTGCGGGACGGGCGCCTGTGCTGCTGCCGTCGCCATCAGGCACTGGGCCGGGGCGGAAGCCCCCGACGCCTGGCAGGTCCACGTCCCGGGAGGAACGGTGGGCGTGAAGTTCTTCGCCGGCCCCGGCGGCCACGAGCATGTGGAGCTCAGCGGCCCCGCAGTCATTGTGGCGAGTGGGACGCTTTCCTGACCTTCAGGATCCGGAAGGACTTGGACGTCGATTCGCGGGTCACGGTGAAGGAACTGTCCAGTTCGGCAGCCAGCCAGCGCTGAAGGGAATCAGAGCCAAGGTTCTTCTGCACCACCAGCCATGCGGTGCCGCCCTCTGCCAGGCGCGGCAGCCACAGTTTGAGCAGGGCATGCAGTTCATCCTTGCCGATCCTGATCGGCGGGTTGGACCAGATGGTGTCGAAGCGGATGCCGGGATCCACGGCCTGGGGCGTGCTGGCGACGACGTTGGACAGTCCCAGCGCGGCGGCGTTCTCGTTGGTCAGGGTGATGCAGCGTTCGTTGACATCCACGGCGTAGACCTTTGATTCGGGGGCCAGCAGCGCCATAGTGAGCGCCACCGGACCCCAGCCGCACCCGATATCCAGGAGATTGCCCTTTGGATGCGGGGCCGGAACTTCGGCGAGGAGCACCGCGGTGCCCTTGTCGATTCCGTCGGGGCTGAAGATGCCCGTGGAGGTCTGGAGCCGTCGCGTCTCACCGGCCAATTCCACCGTCAAAGGCTTCCGGGTAAAGGGGCCGGCAGGGGACGTGCTGAAATAGTGTGCGGACTCCATAACTGGCCAGAGTAGTTCCCCCTGCAGCGTAATGGGAAACCGGCCTGAAGGCCCTCTGCTACGCTGGAAGGCATGTTCCTGATCTTCGAGTAGCCGGTACGGGCCATGCCCGTCCCGCAGCCTGTCCTCCAGCGACAGTCCGTCCCGCAGCGACGCAGGTTTCCATGCCTTCCGCTTTGCGCACCGGCCAGACCTTTCCGTCTGAGCCGGCCGCCGGACAATACTCGAAAGTCAGCCTGCTGCTGCACTTCCTGCCATTCTCCGGCCTTTTCCAGCCCTGCCGCCGTCCTGACGCGGCATTCGAGCCCCGGCATCGCAGCCGGCGGCGAAACAACCAGGAGAACTGCATGACCGCCGGCCGTCAGCCCAGCGCGAATACTTTCCAACTTCCACCCAATCAGCACTATTCTGGAACTGCCGAATCTTCAAAGGAGACCATGACCAGCCAGCCCAATACCGGTTCCGAACCAGCCTCCCAGGACATGAGTCCGCAGGAGATCCAGGCTGTCATCGACCGGATCCTCGCCAAGGACGTACCGGCCAGAAACGTCAGCACGCCCGGTGGTGAAGGCGGCAGTGGAAAAGCGGTGCTTGGCAAGGCGCAGGCCATTTCCCGCCTTGACGAAGAACACTCAACCTATGACGGCGACCAGCAGGACCTCGAGGAAAGGCGCGCGCTGCGCCGGCGGGCAGGCCTGTCCACCGAACTCGAAGACGTCACCGAGGTCGAATACCGGCAGCTGCGCCTGGAACGCGTCGTCCTCGCCGGGCTCTGGTCCGAAGGAACGCTTGCCGACGCCGAAAACTCGCTGCGTGAGCTCGCTGCACTCGCCGAGACCGCCGGTTCGGAGGTCCTCGACGGGTTGGTGCAGCGCCGCGATAAACCAGACCCCGGGACTTTCCTGGGGTCCGGCAAGGCCCAGGAGCTGAAGGACATCGTCATGTCCACCGGCGCGGACACCGTGGTGGTGGACGCCGAACTGGCACCTTCCCAGCGCCGCGGCCTTGAAGACATCGTCAAGGTCAAGGTCATCGACCGCACGGCCCTGATCCTGGATATCTTCGCCCAGCATGCGAAGAGCCGCGAGGGCAAAGCCCAGGTGGAACTGGCACAGCTGGAATACCTGCTTCCCCGCCTGCGCGGCTGGGGCGAGTCGATGTCCCGCCAGGCTGGTGGCCAGGTGGGCGGCGCTGCTGCCGGCATGGGCTCCCGTGGCCCCGGTGAGACCAAGATCGAACTGGACCGGCGCCGGATCCGTACCCGCATGGCAAAGCTGCGGCGCGAAATTGCCGCCATGAAGCCCGCTCGGGAGACCAAACGGGCCAACCGCCGTCGTAACGAAGTGCCCTCGGTAGCAATCGCCGGGTACACCAACGCCGGCAAATCCTCGCTGCTCAACCGGCTCACGGACGCAGGTGTCCTCGTGGAAAACGCGCTGTTCGCCACGCTGGATCCCACTGTCCGCAAGGCCGAAACCGCCGACGGCCTGGGGTACACCCTGGCCGACACCGTCGGATTCGTCCGGTCGCTGCCCACACAGTTGGTGGAAGCCTTCCGTTCCACCCTCGAAGAGGTCGCCGACTCGGACCTGATCCTGCACGTGGTGGACGTTTCGCATCCCGACCCCGAAGGGCAGATCGCAGCGGTCCGGAAAGTCTTCAGCGAAGTCGATGCCCGCAAGGTGCCCGAAATCATCGTCCTGAACAAGGCCGATGCAGCCGACCCCTTCGTGGTGGAGCGGCTGAAGCAGCGCGAGCCGCGGCACGTGGTGGTCTCCGCCCGGACGGGGGAGGGCATTCCGGAGCTGCTGAAGGCCATCAGTGAGTCCATTCCCCGGCCATCCGTCAAGATGGAGCTGCTCATTCCGTACGACCGCGGGGACCTGCTCAGCAAGCTCCACGAGTCCGACGCCGAAATCCTCAGCCTGGACCACGTTGAGGCAGGCACCAGGGCTGCCGTGATGGTCCGTGAGGGCCTCGCGTCTGAACTGGAACCATTCGTCGTCAATGACTGACCCTGCTGCCGGCGAAGCTGCGCAGACGGCGGGCGAGCAGTTCGTTATTGAACTGCTCGACCGCGCCGTCGCCGGCATGGGCGGACAAAGCCGCACCGGACAACACGAAATGGCCCGCCAGGTGGCCCGGGCCATCGAAACCGGCAACCACCTGTTGGTCCAGGCAGGCACCGGCACCGGCAAATCGCTCGCCTACCTGGTACCGCTTATCGCCCATGCCCTGGAAAGCAACAAGCCGGCCCTGGTGTCCACGGCCACGCTGGCACTCCAGACCCAGATTGTGGGCAGGGACCTGCCCAGGCTCCTGAAGAACATCACGCCGGCACTGGACCGGCCGGTCAAGGTTGCCTTGGTCAAGGGGCGGTCCAACTACGTTTGCCGCCACAAGCTTGAAGGCGGTTTCCCGTCAGAGGAACCATCGGAAGGGCAGCTCTTCTCCCTGGGAGAGGACACCAGCGTTCCACATTTCGCTGCTTCGGTGGGCGGACCATCGTCGCAGCTCGGCAAGGAAGTGGTACGGCTCCGCGAATGGGCCGAAAAGACAACCACCGGCGACAGGGACGAGCTCCTGCCCGGCGTGACCGACCGCGCCTGGCGCCAGGTTTCCGTGACGTCGATGGAATGCCTGGGGGCACAGAAATGCCCGATGGCCGCCGAATGCTTCAGCGAACTCGCCCGGCAAGACGCAGCCGAGGCCGATGTGGTGGTCACCAACCACGCCATGCTGGCCGTCAGCGCGTTCGAGGGACTTGCCGTCCTGCCCGAATACGACGTCGTGGTGGTGGACGAAGCGCACGAACTGCAGGACCGGGTCACTGGCGCCGTGTCCGGACAGTTGTCCGTGGCTATGGTCCACGCTGCCGCTTCGGGTGCCCGGAAACATACCGCCATCACCGTTGACGCCCTGAACGCCGCAGCTGCCAACCTGGAACTGGCCCTTGCCGGCGCACCGAACGGCCTGCTTCCCAACGGGCTGAACGATGAACAGCTCGACTGCGTGGACCAGTTGCGTGAAGCGTGCCGGGCCGCGTTGTCCGATTCCAAAGGGGACAGCAACACCACAGCCGACGGCGGGCGGCAGCTGGCGCGTTCCCGGCTGATGCTCATCCTGGAACTCTGCGAAAGGCTCATTGCTGCACGCGAGAACCGCGAAGTGGTGTGGTTCTCCCGCGCCAGCACCTTCGATCCCGGCCAGGGATACTCACAGCCCGATGACAGTGCGCCGGTGCTGATCAACATAGCCCCGCTGTCCGTCGCCGGCAGGCTGCGGGAGGGACTCTTCGCAGACCACACCGTCGTGCTGACCTCTGCCACCCTGGCCATCGGCTCCGCCTTTGAACCGGCGGCCGGGGGACTGGGCCTGGTAGGCGACGGGGCCCCCAGCTGGACGGGCGTGGATGTTGGCTCGCCCTTCGACTATCCCAAGCAGGGCATCCTCTACGTCGCCGGCCACCTGCCCAAGCCCGGCCGCGGCGTGTCACAGGAAGCGCTGTCAGAACTCGAAGCACTCATCAAGGCATCAGGCGGGGGCGCCCTGTGCCTGTTCTCCTCGCGGCGGGCGGCCGAAGAGGCCGCCGACGCCCTCCGGCCCAAGCTCAATATGACTGTTCTCTGCCAGGGCGAGTCGACCATGACCGCCTTGGTCAAGCAATTCGCCGACGAACCGGACACCTGCCTCTTCGGCACTATGTCCCTATGGCAGGGCGTCGACGTTCCCGGAGGATCCTGCCGGCTGGTGGTCATAGACCGCATACCCTTCCCACGGCCGGACGATCCCCTGGTGACGGCGCGTTCGCGTGCCGTGGCGCAGGCAGGGGGAAACGGCTTCATGTCCGTTTCCGCCACCCACGCGGCCATCCGGCTCGCCCAGGGTGCCGGGCGCCTGATCAGGTCTACCGGGGACAAAGGCGTGGTGGCCGTCCTGGACTCACGGCTGGCCACCGAACGCTATGCAGGATTCCTGCGCGGTGCGCTGCCCCCGTTCTGGGCCACCACCGACCGCGCCAAGGCGCTGGCCGCGCTCAACCGGCTTGGTGCCGACGCTTCCTGACGGACTGCCGGACAACGCCTGCGCGGATGCCGCGCAGGCGTGCGCAGGCTAGAGGGAACGCAGGACCGAGACGACCTTGCCCATGATGGTGGCGTGGTCGCCCAGGATAGGTTCGTACTGCGTGTTCTGGGGGAGCAGCCACGTGTGGCCGTCGCGCTGGCGGAACGTCTTCACGGTCGCCTCGTCGTCCAGCAGGGCAGCAACAATGTCCCCATTGGCCGCGTCAGCCTGGCGCCTCACCACCACCCAGTCACCATCGCAAATGGCGGCGTCCACCATGGAGTCGCCAGCCACTTTGAGCATGAAAAGTTCGCCCTGGCCCACCAGCTGGCGGGGCAGCGGCATGACATCCTCCACGAGCTGTTCGGCGAGGATGGGCCCGCCGGCGGCAATCCGGCCCACCAAAGGAACCATGGCCGTATCCAGTGCGGTAGGCAGTTCGGTGACCGTGGCGCCCCCGCCCGCAGCCTGCGGCGCAGGAGACGCACCGGCGCCTTTGCCCCCGCCGTCCAGCGTGAGCGGCATCAGCACTTCCATGGCGCGCGGCCGCTTGGGGTCGCGGCGCAGGTAACCCAGCTTCTCCAACTGGGAAAGCTGGTGGGTCACGCTGGACAGGCTCGCAAGGCCGACGGTATCGCCGATCTCGCGCATGGAGGGCGGATACCCGTTCTCATTGACCGAGCGCTGGATGGTCTCGAGGATCTTTTTCTGCCGAGGGGTCAGCCCCTTGGCTGTCCTCTTGGATTGCGGGGCGGTCCTGCCCCCGGCGGCTGCTGCTGCCATATTCGCCAATGCCTTTCGCTTGCCGCCGGATCTTCCGTGTGCCGCTGTTCCACAGTGCCGCCGGAAGGACTCCCACTGTCATTGTCAGACCCTGCTGTTCAACTTCAGTGGTGGTTGTTCTGTGGTTTCAAAACTAGGCCAGCCACATTGCTTTTTCAAACATTTGTTCTAGCGAGTCTCGACATTGTTCGTTGATAGGTGCTAAAACTTAACAAGCAAAGTTCGAACATGTGTTCTAACCAGCAGATGCGCCATTCGAATACGCGGCCGGGAGAAGTCCCGGCGCGTATGAACGGCAAGGCAGCAGCGGGCGGACACCCGGGCAGCACGGCAAGTCCAGGAGGGCTTAGTTCATGTCAGCTTTATCTCTTCACCAGGTTTCACCTTCGTCCGCGCCCCTGCGGCTGACCCGCCGGGGGAGGATCGTCCTGATCGGAGTTCCGCTCGTGCTCCTGGCTGTACTCCTGCTGTCGCTTTCGGGCCTCTTCCACTCCCCGGCCAAGGCGTCGGACTCGGCCGCCGACCTTGCGGTGACGCCCACCGTCACGGTGACCGTGCAGTCCGGCCAGTCGCTGTGGGCCATTGCGGGCGCCGTCGCTCCGGACCGGGACGCCCGGGACGTCGTGGCGGACATCGTCCAGCTCAACAACCTTGCCGCGGGCACCGTTCTTCCGGGCCAGCAGCTCTTCGTCCCCACCCACTGATTGTCCGCAGCCGCTGGATCTGCCGCCTCCGCCGGCTGCCAGGGCCCGCTGCCTGCGCTGGCGCCTCACGTGAAGCGGGCGGCCGCGGGACATGCCGAGGGCGAACAGGAACCGTCACATTTTCCGGTCGTTGCCGCGGCAACTAAACTGTTCAGGTGAACGACCAGCTAGAACGTCTGAACCGGCTTCCCCTCCGCAGCAACCTCCGCGGCCTGACCCCATACGGGGCGCCCCAACTGGACGTCCCCATCCTGCTGAACGTCAATGAAAACACCCATGGTGTTCCCGCCGACGTGCGCGCCGCCATCAGTGCCGCTGTGACGGAGGCCGCTGCGGGCCTGAACCGTTATCCGGACCGTGAGTTCACCGCGCTCCGGAAGGCCTTGGCCGAATACCTCGGGCATGGGCTCGATGAAACCAACCTGTGGGCCGCCAATGGTTCCAATGAAGTCCTCCAGCAGATCCTCCAGGCCTTTGGCGGTCCGGGCCGCACCGCACTCGGTTTCCCGCCCACGTACTCCATGTACCCCCTGCTGGCCAGCGGAACAGACACGCAGTACATCACCGGGGAACGCGCGGAGGGCTATGACCTCAGCGCGGAGTCGGCCGCCCGCCAGGTCAAGGAACTGCAGCCGAACATCGTGTTCCTCTGCTCGCCCAACAACCCCACCGGGACGGGACTTGGGCTGGACGTCGTGGAGGCCGTCTATGACGCCGGTGCCGACAGCCAGGCCATCGTCATCGTCGATGAGGCGTACCACGAGTTCGCGCACGACGGAACTCCCAGTGCCCTGAAGCTCCTGCCCGGCCGTGAGCGGCTCATCGTGTCCCGCACCATGAGCAAGGCGTTCGCCCTGGCGGGTGCCCGGCTCGGTTACATGGCCGCTGCACCCGAGGTCACCGATGCCCTGCGGCTGGTCCGCCTGCCGTACCACCTGTCCGCCATCACCCAGGCCACCGCCCTGGCAGCACTTGAGCACCGCGAAGCGCTCATGGCCGACGTCGAAGACATCAAGAAGCAGCGGGACCGCATCGTGGCCGAACTGACCAGGATGGGCCTCAAGCCCGCCGCGTCGGACTCCAACTACGTGTTCTTTGGCGGCCTGGAAAATCCGCACCAGGTCTGGCAGGAACTGCTGGACGCGGGCGTGCTCATCAGGGACGTGGGCATCCCCGGCCACCTCCGGGTCACCGCAGGCACTGAGGCGGAAACCACAGCCTTCCTCACGTCCCTGGAACGCATCCTTGCCGGCCACGCCGCGCTTCACGCCTAGACTTGATACTGCGGCGCTGGTCGCCTTGAACCACTCCTTCTCGCACTAAGGATCCTTCACCATGAGTCCAACCGGATCGAATACGGCTGCTGCCCGGACCGCCCGCATGGAGCGTGCCACCAGCGAGTCCTCCGTACTCGTGGAGATCAACCTCGACGGAACGGGCGTATCGGACATCGATACCTCGGTGCCGTTCTACGACCACATGCTGACCGCCCTGTGCAAGCACTCGCTGATCGACATGACGGTCAAGGCCACCGGAGATACCCACATCGACGTCCACCACACCGTGGAGGACGTCGCCATCACCTTCGGCGAGGTCCTGCGGACTGCCCTGGGCAACAAGGCAGGAATCCGACGGTTCGGTGAGGCCACCGTGCCGCTCGATGAAGCGCTTGCCAACGCAGTGGTGGATGTCTCCGGCCGCCCGTACCTGGTGCACGGGGGTGAGCCGGCGGGCCAGGAATACCACCTGATCGGCGGCCACTTCACAGGGTCCTTGACCCGTCACGTTTTCGAGGCCATCACCCTGCACGCCGGCATCTGCCTGCACATGAACGTGATCGCCGGCCGGGACCCGCACCACATCGTCGAGGCACAGTTCAAGGCCTTTGCCCGTGCCCTGCGCGCCGCCGTTGAACCGGATCCGCGGGTTGAAGGCATCCCGTCCACCAAGGGTGCGCTGTGAGCGGGCAGGTCCTGAAGGACGGGGCAGTCATCGACCCGTCGGTGTCGCGCAGGCTGCCGTCGCCGGAAGGTAAGCCCACGGTCACGGTGCTGGACTACGGGTCCGGGAACGTCCGGTCGGCCGTGCGCGCCCTGCAACGTGCCGGCGCGGAAGTGATCCTGAGCTCGAAGCCGGAAGATGTGCTGAACGCGGACGGCCTGGTGGTGCCAGGCGTCGGCGCGTTCGAGACCGTGATGCGCGAGCTCAAGGCCGTGGACGGCATCCGGCTCATCGGCCGCCGCGTGGCGGGCGGCCGCCCGGTCCTTGGTATCTGCGTGGGCCTGCAGGTCCTGTTCGAGGCCGGGGTTGAACACGGTACCGAAGCCCAGGGCATCGGCGAATGGCCCGGCAAGGTGGAGGCCCTCCCCGCCGAAGTTGTTCCGCACATGGGCTGGAACACCGTCAAGGTCCCCGAAGGCTCGAAACTCTTTGCCGGCGTGGAAAACGAACGGTTCTACTTCGTGCACTCCTACGGCGTGCAGGAATGGAACTTCGACGTCATCCAGCCTCGGATGGCGCCGCCCCTGGTTACCTGGTCCGAGCACGGCGGACCGTTCATCGCCGCCGTTGAAAACGGCCCGCTCTGCGCCACCCAGTTCCACCCCGAAAAGTCCGGCGATGCCGGCGCGCGGCTCCTGCACAACTGGGTCGAAGGCCTGCGCAAGCCGGCCGCCGCTGACTCTGGCGCCCCGGCGGCCGACGCCGGCAGTGACGCCTAGATGTGGCCCGTACTCCTGACGGGCCTCGCCGGCCTGCTGATTGGCGGCGGCATCTCGTTCCGGCAGCAGCGCAAGCCCCTCTGGACCCTGGTGGCCTTTTATGTCCTGGCCGCAATGTCGCTGGTCGCCGCCTACCTGCTCACGCTGCCGGCCGGCTGATCCAGGGGCTCTGCGGCACTGCCTGAACGCGCCGAATTCCAATCGCCTTTGCCCGAAACCGAAGAACCAACACCGAGGATGAGTATGACCACCGCACATGACCTGCCGGTACTTGAACTGCTGCCTGCCGTCGACGTCGTCAACGGCCAGGCCGTCCGGCTGGTCCAGGGCGAGGCGGGCAGCGAAACCAGCTACGGAACCCCCCTCGAAGCGGCGCTGAACTGGCAGCAGCAGGGTGCCGAGTGGGTTCACCTGGTGGACCTTGACGCAGCGTTTGGGCGCGGCTCCAACGCCGACCTGCTCCGCGAGGTGGTGGGCCGGCTGGACATCAAGGTGGAGCTCTCGGGCGGACTCCGCGATGACGAAACGCTGGAAGCAGCCCTCGATTTGGGCGTCGCACGCGTCAACCTCGGGACCGCAGCACTCGAAAACCCGGAGTGGACTGCCCGGGCCATCGAGCGCTTCGGCGACAAGATCGCCGTCGGCCTTGACGTCCGGGGGACCACCCTGGCCGGCCGCGGCTGGACGAAGGAGGGTGGAGACCTGTGGGACGTGCTGGGCCGCCTCGAAGAGGCCGGCTGCGCCCGCTACGTGGTGACCGATGTGACCAAGGACGGCACCCTGCAGGGCCCGAACGTTGAACTCCTGCGCCAGATGGTGGAGAAGACCGGCAAGCCCGTGGTGGCCTCCGGCGGCATCTCCAGCCTGGACGACCTCAAGGTCCTCCGCTCGTTGGTTCCCCTGGGCGTCGAAGGCGCCATTGTGGGCAAGGCCCTCTACGCCGGAGCCTTCACGCTGCCCGAGGCCCTCGACGTCGCCGGCCGCCGCTAGGCGCGGGGAAAGCAGCCCCGCCATGCCCAGCTCCGAAGAACCGGTAAGCCCTCCCGCCCGCCACCTGCCCGGACACATCGCGGCGGCGCTTGCCGGCGCCGGTGGTGCCACGGATTCCGCGGGACAGCCATGGGCCGGCCGCAGCCTCGCCGGTGAGGACGCGAAGATCCATAACTTCGAGGATGACGACGGAACGGCCGACGCCGGCTACCTCGCCGCCATTGCCGCGCTCCGCGAGGGGCGGGGCGATGAGGCGGATGTCGTCGCGTCACTGGCCACGGTCCGGGTCTTCATTCCCATCGTGGCGCAGCTGGCTGAAGAGGCAGAAACAGAGCACGGGCTGCACGCCGACAAACAGGCGGACATGGCGCTGGTGACGCTGAAGGCTGCGGACGGACGGACTGCGCTGCCGGCCTTCACGTCGGCAGCCGCATTGTCCGCATGGCATCCCGAGGCCCGGCCGGTGGCCGTCTATGCCGCGCGGGCGGCGCTCTCGGCCGTCGCCGAAGGGGCAGAACTCCTGGTCCTGGATCCGGGTGCCGACGTGACGTTCGTGGTGCGCAGGCCCGGTGTCTGGGCCCTCGCCAAGCAGCATGGCTGGACCCCTTCCTACAGTGACCAGGAGCTGGCCGCCGAGATGGGCAACGTTGCCACCGGCTTCGCGGCTGTCCGCGGCATGGAGCTGCTGCCTGGCAGGGGAGTGGCCGCCAGGGCCGCCGACGGCTCTGTGGTTCCAGGCGGCGGTGCCGGGCCGGAGCTGCAAGTGGTGCTGTACCTTGAAGACGGCCTCGACGCTGCCGGTGTGCAGGGGCTCGTGGCCGGCCTGCAGTCGGAGTGGTCGCGGAATGTATTGTTTGGGGAGCGCGTCGACTCGCTGGAAATCAAACTGAGGCGCGCTCCCGATTAACCGCTGCAGGATGGGTGATCCCCGCCGGTACAGCGGAATACCCTGAAGGACCGCTTCGTGAATTTCGCTCTCTACCGGGAGTTGCTCGCTATCCGGCCGATTCGGCGGCTGCTGCTGGTGGGCATGGTTGCCCGCATCCCGCATTCAGCCGCAGGGGTCCTGCTGACCCTGCACATCGTCCTCACCCTGGGCCAGGGCTACGCCGCAGCCGGCGCTGCAGCGGCCGTCATGACCATCGGGATTGCCCTGGGGGCGCCGTGGCGGGGGAGGCGCGTGGATACCGTGGGGTTGCGGACCGCCCTCATCCCGTCGGTCGTCTCAGAGACCGTGATCTGGTCCATCGTGCCCCATGTGTCGTACCAGTGGCTCCTGCCGCTGGTCTTCGTGGGCGGCCTGCTCACACTGCCCATCTTCAGCGTGGTGCGGCAATCCCTGGGTGTCCTGGCCGAGGGTGACCAGCGGCGCACGGCGTTCGCCCTGGATGCCATCACCACGGAATTCGTGTTCATGATCGGCCCGGCCGCCGGCGCCGTCGTAGCCACCAGCGGCCACACTATTGCGGGCCTGACAGTGGTGGGCGTGGCTACATCCCTCGCCGGGCTGTTCCTCATGTGGTTCAACCCGCCCACCCGCAGCCCGGACCAAACAGTCGAGTGCATGGAAGATGAACAGCACGCTGCGGAAGTCGCCGTCGTCTCCACGGCCCCGGTGCATGTCCAGGAAGCAGCCGCGGAGCTGGCCCCTGCCGGCGCGGCCACCAGCGCGGCACAAAGCGGCCTGCGGGGAAGACTGGCCGGCGGCTTCGCCTGGTTCACCGCCACGGTCGCGGCACTCTTCGCCGTTGCCGCCGGCGCGGGCATGGTCCTCAGCGGCACCGACGTCGGCATTGTCGCGGCCCTGGAAACCGGCGGCCACCAGAGCGAAATCGGGATCGTCTTTGTCTTCTGGTGCGCTGCCTCCGTGCTGGGCGGCCTGATATACGGCGCCATGCACCGGCCCATTCCACCTGTCATCCTGCTGCTGGGCATGGCCGCGCTGACCCTGCCCATGGCCTTCGCCCACGACACCTGGACGCTTGCCTTGGTCTCCGTCCTCCCCGGCCTGCTTTGCGCCCCCGTCCTGTCCGCGGCCTCCGAGAAGGTCGCGGACCTGGTATCGGAGGAACGGCGCGGGGAGGCCATGGGCTGGTACGGCTCAGCGCTGACCGCCGGCGTTGCGCTCGGTTCGCCCCTCGCCGGGGTCTTCATCGACATCATGGGTCCCTCCGGCGGCTTCGTGTCCGTCGGCGCCGCCGGCGTGCTGCTCTGCCTGGTGGGCCTGGCGCTCCAGCAGCGCCGCCGCCGCGCCGCCGCCTGAGCGGGCCCGTCCAGTGGGGAGTTAAAGCACGACGGCGGGACGACCTGTGAAGGCCGTCCCGCCGTCGGACGCTGCTTGGGGGAGCTGCTCCCTAGTTCACGGCTCCGGTGTACTTTTCACCCGGGCCCTTGCCCGGTGCGTCCGGAATCAGCGACTCTTCCCGGAAAGCCAGCTGCAGGGACCGCAGGCCGTCGCGCAAGGGCCCTGCGTGCTGGGACCCGATCTCCGGGGCCGCCGCGGTCACCAGGCCGGCCAGTGCGGTGATCAGCTTCCGGGCCTCGTCGAGGTCCTTGAGTTCGGCTGCGTTGTCCTCTGCGGCCAGGCCAAGCTTTACCGCGGCCGCGCTCATCAGGTGCACGGCGGCCGTGGTGATGACCTCGACGGCGGGAACTTCGGAGATGTCGCGGATCTGTTGTGAAACGTCTGCGCCTGCTTCGCCGGGCTCGAAGACGTACGAATTACTGTCTGAGGTGCTCATACTGGTAAGCTTGACACAGACCGACTGGATGTCGTTATTTCAGGGATCGTCCCAAACGATCAGGTTCCCAACAGTGCTTCGCGGCGTTGACGGGAATTTTTTCTGTAGTATGGCTTCCAGTTTGCAAGCGGAGTTCTCTCCCACCCGCGTCAGCCGTTGTCCCGCCCGTTCCTTTGGAACCTGCAGGGGCGCAAGGTTGCCGGGTACCTGGTTGGGCATGGGCCGGCATTTGCCGTCATCGTGCGCGTGCAGTCCTTTACGGGTTGCCGGTCCAACCTCTTTGAGGCCTTCGATTGCTCCGGCAATTGGGGGCCTTCTTCATTTGCCGGACTCAACAACAAACACAGGAGCTTTAACATTAGCGAGCCAAGAATCAATGAGCGTATCCGCGTCCCCGAGGTGCGGCTGGTCGGACCTGCAGGTGAACAGGTAGGAATCGTCCGTATTGAGGATGCCCTGCGCCTGGCTGCCGAGTCCGACCTTGATCTCGTTGAAGTTGCACCTCAGGCGAAGCCTCCGGTGTGCAAGCTGATGGACTTCGGCAAGTACAAGTACGAGGCCGCGGTCAAGGCACGTGAGGCCCGGAAGAACCAGACGAACACGGTTCTGAAGGAAATCCGCTTCCGCCTGAAGATCGACACCCACGACTACGAGACCAAGCGCGGCCACGCCCTGCGCTTCCTCGGCGCCGGGGACAAGGTCAAGGCGATGATCCAGTTCCGTGGCCGTGAGCAGCAGCGTCCGGAGATGGGCATCCGCCTGCTCCAGCGCTTCGCCGACGACGTCGCCGAAGTCGGCGTGGTGGAGTCCAGCCCCCGCATCGACGGCCGCAACATGGTCATGGTGGTTGGCCCGCTGAAGAACAAGGCTGAGGCCAAGGCGGAAGCACGCCGGGCAACCCAGCGCGCCGAAGCGAAGGCACAGAACGAAGCCAAAGCCGAAGGACGCGTTGACACCTCCGGCAAGGACCAGACCCCCATGACCCAGTCACTGGCGGACCTCCTGCCGGAAGGCTTCACCGTTTCCACCGAACCGGAGGCAACGGCCGCCGACAGCACCCCGGCTGAAGCGCCTGCTGCCGCTCCTGAGCAGGAAGCCCCCAAGGCCCCCGCATCGAAGCAGGAAGCTCCGAAGCAGGAGGCCCCGAAGGCTGAAGCCGCCAAGGCTCCCGCTCCGAAGCAGGAAGCTCCGAAGCAGGAGGCCCCGAAGGCTGCCGCTCCCAAGGCTGCTGCACCGAAGGCGGCCGCTCCGGCGCCTAAGCCTGCAGCTGCCGCCAAGCCGGAAGCGGCCGCACCGGCGGCGCCGAAGCCGGCTGGTGTGCCTGCGCCGCCGAAGCCGGTGGCCAGGCCTGCTGCACCGAAGCCTGCTGCCCGCCCTGCCCCCAAGGCAGTGCCGAAGCCGGCCGGTAAGAAGACCAACTAGTTCACAGCTGCCGGGGCGTGTCCCCGGCAGTCAGCAACCAGCATGCTGCCCGCAGGGGTGGCTGCGCGATAGAACTGCCGGCCCCCGGGTCCGCAGAAACGTAAGGAGATCGGTTCCCATGCCGAAGATGAAGACCCACAGTGGTGCTAAGAAGCGCTTCAAGCTGACCGGCAGCGGCAAGCTGCGCCGCCAGCAGGCCAACCGCCGCCACTACCTGGAGCACAAGTCCAGCCGCCTGACCCGCCGCCTTGCCGGCGACAAGATCGTCTTCAAGGGCGACGCCAAGGTCATCCGGAAGATGCTCGGCATCTAGTTTCCAAGTTTATTGATGGACCGCTTACCGGTGGTCCGTCACCTGCCAAACAGCCTTCTCAGGCCGCCGGAACACCGGCAACAGATGCTTGGGATCAGATTTTCGAAGGAGTACGCACGTGGCACGTGTGAAGAGGGCGGTCAACGCCCACAAGAAGCGCCGGGTTGTTCTTGAACGGGCGAAGGGTTACCGCGGACAGCGTTCGCGCCTGTACCGCAAGGCCAAGGAACAGCTGCTGCACTCGTTTGTGTACAGCTACGGTGACCGCAAGAAGAAGAAGGGCGACTTCCGCCGCCTGTGGATCCAGCGCATCAACGCTGCGTCCCGCGCCAACGGCCTCACCTACAACCGCCTCATCCAGGGCCTGAAGGCCGCTGAGGTCGAGGTTGACCGCCGCATGCTGGCCGAGCTTGCCGTTTCTGACGCCAACGCCTTCGCCGCACTGGTCCAGGTGGCCAAGGACTCCCTGCCGGCAGACACCTCCGCCAAGAAGGTTGCCGCAGCTTAGCAGTCGCTGCCGCCCCTCGCCTGAGGGGCCAGTTCAGGAACTGGAAGCGTCAGCTACTACAGTTCTTGTATGAACGAAACCGGGCGCCCGCAAGATCTTCCACTATCCAACCCCCGAGCCGATCGGGTCAGGGACGTGGCAAAGCTCGCAGGGCGCCCGGCCCGTTTAAAGCGCGGCCAGTTCCTTGCCGAGGGGCCGCAGGCGGTCCGGGAAGCCCTCAAGCTCCACCAGCAGCGCCTCTCGGCGGGAGCGCCCGGAGTGGTTACCGAGGTATTCGCCAGCGAAAGCTGCCTGGACCGCTTCCCCGAATTCGAAGAGCTCGCCGAAGGCACCAACGCCCGGCTGGCCACCGACGAGGTCCTGGCGGCCATGGCGGACACCGTCAACCCTCAGGGAATCGTGGCCGTCTGCAGGTTCGTGGACGTCGCCTTGGCGGACGTGCTCGACGCCGGCCCGCGCCTGATTGCCGTGCTGTGCCAGGTCCGGGACCCGGGGAATGCAGGCACCGTGTTGCGTGCGGCCGATTCGGCCGGCGCCGACGCCGTCATTTTCACGGCGTCCAGCGTAGATATCTACAACCCCAAGGCGGTCCGCTCCACCGCGGGGTCGCTGTTCCATCTTCCGGTCGTCCTGGCTGCGGATCCTGCGGAACTGGCTGCCGCCTGCAAGGCCCGGGGCATCGGCGTCCTCGCTGCCGACGGTTACGGGCAGCTGGACCTGGATGTCCTGCAGGACGAGAACGCGCGCCGCAGGCTCACCGGCGAAGGCCCTGCATCCGCCTTTGACCTCGCTGCACCGACCGCCTGGTTCTTTGGGAATGAGGCCCAGGGGCTCTCGGCTGAGGAGCTTGAACTTGCGGACCACCGGGTTGCGGTTCCGGTCTACGGTGCGGCCGAAAGCCTCAATCTTGGAACGGCGGCCACTGTGTGCCTCTACGCCAGCGCCCGTTCCCAGCGCCGCCCCGATACTGCCGCCGGGCAGGTCCGCGCCGGGTAGGGGCGCACGACGGCGGTTGGCGGCCTGCGCCCAGCGGGATTCCCGGGCGCCCATGTTCACCTGCGGGGCAGCATTATTGCGGGCCACAAAGAAAGGCCCCGGAAATCCGGGGCCCGATGGTTGTTGCTGGACAGAGTTATCAGGGAGCGCGGCTGGCTTTTCCGCGTCCGGTGACGGCTCCGTAGATGCCGGCGACAACCAGGCCGCCGACGATAGCGAGAATCCAGGTGCCGAGGTCGAAGAAGGCAAGATCGCCCTTGTTGAACAGGAGGCTGCCAATCCAGCCGCCAACGATGGCTCCAACGACACCCAGGATGAGGCTGGTAACCCAGCCGCCGCCGACCCGTCCGGGCATAACGGCTTTAACGATGGCCCCGACAATCAGGCCCAGAATAATCCAAGCAAGAAAACCCATGTCTCCTCCTCATTGTGACCGGGATTAATAGTCCCGATGAGCCTCAAGCTAACATAAGCACCCCGCAAAGTCAGTAGCCCCAAAAAGGGCGTTGCCGCATCGTTAGGAGCCTCACGCGGCCGGGAGTTGGAGGGGCCGTGACGGCGGGGCACACGGCGGTCGGCAGCCTAGCCCGCCAGCGGCCTCTTGCGTTCCAGCAAGCCGCTGAGGAGGGCGACGCCGAAACCGAGGACGGCCAGGACGGCGCCGACGAGTGCCGGGGCAACAAAGCCCCAGCCGAGGGCGATGACCACTCCACCGAGGAACGCGCCGAGTGCGTTGGCGACGTTGAGGGCGGCATGGTTGAGGGAAGATGCCAGCGACGGTGCATCCGGCGAGGCATCGAGGAGGCGGGTCTGCAGGGCGGGGATCAGCATGGAACCGGAAGCTCCCACCACGAACACCATCACCATGGCGCTCCACTGCCAGTGGGCTGCCACCGCGTAAACCACCAGGGCAACGGCAATGGCCGGGAGGACGCGGTAGAGGGTGCCCATGACCGATTTATCGGCCAGCCTGCCCCCGACAATGTTTCCGGCCACCATGCCCAGCCCGTAGAGCGCCACCACCAGGGGGAGCAGCCCCGACGGGATGCCGGCCACAGCCGTCATGGTGTGCGCGATGTAGGTGTAGGTGGCGAAGAAGCCGCCGAAGCCCACGATGCCCACCAGGAGGGCCAGCCAGACCTGGAGCCGTTTGAGGGCGCCAAGTTCGCGACGGATGCTGGCATCGGGGTGGGCGTGCTGGAACGGGACGAATTTCCACACCATGGCCAGGGCCAGCAGGCCGATGGCGCCGACCAGCACAAACAGCAGGCGCCACCCGAAGGTTTGGCCCAGCCACGTGGCGAACGGGACGCCCACCACGTTGGAGACGCTGAGCCCGGCCATGACCATGGAGATGGCCCAGCCCCGCCGGGTGGGGGGAACCAGGGATGCAGCGATGACGGCTGCAACTCCGAAGAACGCCCCGTGGGGCAGCCCGGCGGCAAAGCGGGAAACGAGCATCGACCCGTAGTCAGGGGCCATGAAAGAGGTCAGGTTGGCCACGGTGAAGAACAGCAGGAGGCCCAGTGCCAGTTTCTTGCGGGGCAGCCTGGCGCCGACGGCGGCAAGGAGCGGAGCACCTACCACTACTCCCAGCGCGTAGGCGGAGATCAGGTGCCCGGCCTCTGGAGTACTGATCCCCAGGCCCTGTTCCACTTCCTTGAGCAGGCCCATCATGGTGAACTCGGTGACGCCGATGCCCACCCCGCCCATGGCCAGGGCAAAGATGGCCATGCCGACGTTGGGGGTTTTGGTGCGGGCTGCCGTGGACGGGGAAATAACGCTGCTCATATGCCTGCTTCTCGTCAAAGGTGGATCTGGAACGGGGACGGATGCCACGGCAGTGGGGCGGGACGGTCCGGACAGTCTGGCAAACCCCTGGCAGGCAGGAGCTATTCCCGGCGCTTCGGCCGGACGAACGCAAACTGACGTTCCTGGACCTTCCCATTGTGGCCCATAGAATGGGCCGGTGACTGGACTGATTCAGGTAGTGGGCGGAGCCGTGGTGGACTCGCTGGCCAATCCAACGGCACTGCTGGTGGCGAGGCGGAGCGCTCCGGAGCACCTCGCCGGGCTGTGGGAGTTCCCCGGAGGCAAGGTGGAACACGGCGAGGCTCCCGAAGCGGCGCTGGTACGGGAGCTGGCCGAGGAGCTGGGAATCGGAGTGCGGCTGGGAGCAGAACTGCCGGCGGAAACACCGGCCGGCTGGCCCCTCAACGACCGGGCCAGCATGAGGGTGTGGTTCGCCGAGGTGACCCGTGGAGAACCTGCACCCCTGGAAGACCATGACGAACTGCGCTGGATCCGGCTGCAGGACAGCGAAGCAGTCCTTGGGCTGCCGTGGATTCCGGCCGATTACCCGATTGTCCGTGCCCTCCTGGAGTCAGTGGCGGCACTGGTGCCCGGGTCCCCGGCGAAGGGTTAGACCCGGAGAGAACCACCCAGCGGACGCTTAGACCTGCGAACGGTTAAAAGAGCGATTCCTGCACCGCGGGGCGGGACGCCGAAGAGGACGCTGCCGGGGAGCCGGCTGGGGATGTTCCGGTAACCGCGGTGGGAATGATCCCCGCCGGGTACTCCGCTTCCTCGGCGCGTGGATCATCCACGTCCCGGTTGTTGAGGCTGCGGCTGTTGGGATCGGAGTTGTTGAGGTCCCGGTGGCTGAAACCGGAGGAATGCGAAAAGCCGTGGCGTGCCTTGAAATAGCGGACCTTGCCCGCAAGCCACGTCCGGTATTCCTTGGACGCGTAGGAGCCGGTCCCGTAGAGCCGCCGGTAGCGGCCGGCCAGTTCGGGATGGTTGGCGGCGATCCACTTCATGAACCATTCCCTGGTGCCCGGCTTCAGGTACAGCGCGCCCGCACTGACTCCGGTCGCGCCGGCAGCCGCCAGGGAACCGAACAGCGCATCCAGGGCTTCGTCGCTGTCGGAGAGCCACGGCAGGATGGGCATCGCCATGACGCCGCAGGGCAGCCCGGCCTCGCGCAGCCGGGACACCAGTTTGAGCCGGGCCCTGGGACCCGGGGTGCCGGGCTCGATGGCCTCGGAGAGGGCTTCGGCGGTCATGGCCAGGGAAATCCCAAGCCCTACCGGCACCTGTGCGGCAGCACTCTTGAGCAGCGGGATGTCCCGTGCCAGCAGGGTCCCTTTGGTGAGGATGGACAGGGGAGTGCCGGACTCCGCCAGGGCATTGATGATGCCAGGCATGAGCCGGTACCTGCCCTCGGCCCGCTGGTAGGGGTCGGTGTTGGTGCCCAGCGCCACCTGCTGGCGCGTCCATGAGGCCTTGTTCAGTTCCTTCCGGAGGACTTCCGCGGCGTTGACCTTCACCACCACCTGGCTGTCGAAGTCCATGCCGGCGTCGAAGTCCAGGTAGGTGTGGCTCTTGCGGGCAAAGCAGTAGACGCAGGCGTGGCTGCAGCCGCGGTAGGGATTCACTGTCCACTCGAAAGGCATCTTCGATCCCGCCGGGACCCTGTTGAGCACCGATTTTGCGGTGACCTCGTGGAACGTGATCCCGGCGAACTCGGGGGTGGTGACGGAGCGGACCAGCCCGGCCAGCGGAAGCAGCGCGGGGCCGGGTCCTACCGCGTTGTCCGGCGTGGGCACCAGTGCTTGCGCTTCCCATCTCATGGGACCATTCGAAAACATGTTCGAATTTAAGTCAAGGCGCCACGCAGTCCCGTCCAGTCGAAACAGCGCCTCGACGCGGCGGCCACCGCTGCAGGCACCGAAGGGGCTAGGGCCGCAGTTCCCATGTGACGGTGACAGCTGCCTCCACCCGGTTCAGGCCCGGTTCAACCTGTGGACCTTCCGTGGCGGATGCCCGCTGCAGCCCGGCAAGCGGCACCGGTCCCGGCGCCGGGCGTTGGTCGGTGACGGACAGGACACTGCCCAGGCCGGCCGAAGCCAATGCGGCATACTGCGCAGCGGAACTGAGCGCGTCCTGCCATGCCGCGTCACGGGCCTGTGCCCGGACCACTGAGTCGTCCGAAAGGACCAGCTGCAGGCTGTTGAGGCGGACATTGTCCCCGGCAGTGTGGACGGCTGCGGAAACGGTGCCGGCCGCGCTGCCGAGGTCCCGCAGCCTGACCGCGAGGCTGCTGGAGGCGATGTAGCCCACAAGTTGCTGACCCTCACCGTCCCGCCAGGCGAGGTCGGCGCGGACGGCCAGCCCGGCCGAGCGGATATCGTCCGGGGCAACGCCCCGGCTGCGGAGGGCCGAGCCAACTGCCGCCAGGTCTTTGCCCGCGGCCGCGTAGGCTTCACCCACCGATTCGGCGCGGCACTCCACGCCTATGGAGACAAGCATCAGGTCCGGCGCGGCTTCTGCCCATCCAGTCCCCGTGGCGGTGATGGTCCCAGAATCCCGGCGGCCCTGCTGGTCCTGGCCTGTCACGGCTGCCTCGCCGCCCGGAGTGGGTAGCCGCCGGCGGCAAGGCCTGCCCGCCGCTCGAAGATGTTTGCTGTCCCCGGATTGCCGGTGCGCAGCACGGACCAGCCGGCCGCTGCCAGGTACAAGAGGATGAAGGGCAGCCCCAGGCACCACGCGTACTGGCTGCAATGCCGTTCCTCGTGTCCCAGGAGCGCAGGCCGGGACAGCAGGTCCGCAGCCGTGCTGCGGCACAGCACCACGTTGCCCAGGGTGTAGGCGCCCGCGAAAGGCAGCCGCCAGCGGTAGCCGGCCGCAATGATCAGCCCGCGCGGCCCCCGGCTGATCCGGGTCCGGGCGGCCAAGGCGACGGCGAGCCCGGCCAGGGTGCTCCCGTTGAGGAGGTTTGCTGCCCGCCTGAGCCGCTGGGCCGTCGTCGGGCCATTCACCGAACCCGCGTGCTGCCGCAAAGTCATGAGGCCATGGTAACCGGAGGGTTCTACTAGACTGGAGGGCAGTGGCCGCCGGTCCTGCCGGCGAGCCCTGACCTGGTCATTGAATGACACTGACGTTCAGCGCATTCATCCATGACCTGCCAGCGACGGAGGCACCGGGCGGGAAACCGCGCAGGGCTGCCCCGGCCGCAGGCAGCCACGACTCGTAGCTAAGAACAGTAGATGACTGAAACTTTGCCGGGCGCCGCCATCCCGAACCCCACGGATGAGGCCGCCATCAACGCCGCTGTAGACCAGGCCATCACCGCCATCGCCGGTGCGGCCACCCTTGACGAGCTGAAGGCGGTGCGGCTCGCCCACAGCGGCGAGAAATCCCCGCTCAGCTTGGCCAACCGGGAAATCGGCCGCCTGCCCAAGGACCAGAAGGCGCTCGCCGGAAAGCTGATGGGTGCTTCCCGCGGCCGGGTCAACAAGGCGCTCGCCGAGCGGGCCGCGGTGCTCGAAGCCGAGAATGACGCCCGGATCCTGGTGGAGGAGACCGTGGACGTCACCGCTGCCCCCCGCCGCCGCCGCGCCGGTGCGCGGCACCCGCTGTCCACCCTGCAGGACCGCGTGGCGGACATCTTCGTGGGAATGGGCTGGGAGATCGCGGAGGGCCCCGAGGTGGAATCCGAGTGGTTCAACTTCGATGCCCTGAACTTCAAGCCGGACCACCCTGCCCGCGAAATGCAGGACACGTTCTTCGTGGAGCCGCCCGAAGCGCATCTGCTGATGCGCACCCACACTTCCCCGGTGCAGGTCCGTTCCATGCTGGAGCGCGAGGTGCCCATTTACGTGCTGTGCCCCGGCAAGGTGTTCCGCACTGATGAGCTGGACGCCACCCACACCCCGGTGTTCCACCAGTTCGAAGGCCTGGCCATCGACAAGGGTCTGTCCATGGCGGACTTGCGCGGCACCCTGGAGCACTTCGCCCGGCAGATGTTCGGCGACGAAGCCCAGATCCGGCTGCGCCCCAACTACTTCCCGTTCACCGAGCCCTCCGCCGAGCTGGACATCTTCCACCCCGGCGCCAAGGGCGGCCCGGCCTGGATCGAGTGGGGCGGCTGTGGCATGGTCAACCCCAATGTCCTGCGCGCCGCGGGCATCGACCCGGACGTCTATTCAGGTTTTGCCTTCGGCATGGGCATCGAGCGCACCCTCATGTTCCGCAACGAGGTTGCCGACATGCGCGACATGATCGAAGGCGATGTACGGTTCAGCGAGCACTTCGGGATGGAGATCTAACAGTGCGTATCCCACTTTCCTGGCTGCGGGAATTCGCAGCAGTACCGGCCGGAGCAACGGCCGAAGACGTCATGGAAGAACTGGTCAAGGTCGGCTTTGAAGAAGAAGCCGTCCACCGTCCCACGGACACCCTCCAGGGCCCCGTGGTGGTGGGCCAGGTCCTGAGCCTGGTCAAGGAACCGCAGACCAACGGCAAGACCATCAACTGGTGCCAGGTCCGCGTTGTCCCCGAAGGCAAGGAACAGACCCTCACCGGAGACGGAATCGACCCGTCCGGCGTCCAGGGCATCATCTGCGGAGCGCACAACTTCGTTGAGGGCGACAAAGTGGTGGTCACGCTTCCGGGCGCCGTGCTGCCCGGCGACTTCCGCATCTCCGCCCGCAAGACGTATGGCCACCTGTCCGCCGGCATGATCGCCTCGGTCCGCGAACTGGGCATCGGCGAGGACCATGACGGCATCCTGGTGCTGTCCCGCATCGGGCTGGACCCCGAGGTGGGCACCGACGCCATGGAGCTCCTGGGCCTGTACGACCAGGCTGCCGAAATCAACGTCACCCCGGACCGCGGCTACGCCTTCTCCATCCGCGGCGTGGCCCGCGAATACGCGCACGCCACCGGGACCGCCTTCACGGATCCCGCATCCAGGGTCCAGGCACCGGCCGAACTTTCCGGCGGCTACGGCGTCAAGCTCAACGACGACGCGCCCATCTACGGCAAGGCCGGCTGCGACCGGTTCGTGGCCCGCACCGTCAGGGGCGTGGACGCCACCCGGCCCACCCCGCCATGGATGGTCTCCCGGCTCCGGCTCGCCGGCATCCGCTCCATCTCGCTGCCGGTGGACATCTCCAACTACGTCATGCTCGAACTGGGCCAGCCCACGCACTGCTATGACCTGGACAAGCTCTCCGGCGACATCGTGGTGCGCCGCGCCTCCGCAGGGGAGAAGATCACCACCCTGGACGGCAAGGAACGCACCCTTGACGCCGAGGACCTGCTCATCACGGACGACTCCGGCGCCATCGGCATCGCAGGTGTCATGGGCGGTGCCGCCACCGAGGTGAGCGACTCGACGTCGAACATCCTGGTTGAGGCGGCGCACTTTGACGACGTGTCCATCGGCCGCTCCCGGCGCAGGCACAAGCTGCCGTCCGAGGCGTCCAAGCGCTTCGAGCGGGGCGTGGACTGGAAGGTGGCAGGCGTCGCCGCCCAGCGCGTGGTTGACCTCCTGGTGGAACTGGCCGGCGGCACCGCTGACGAAGCGGGAACCGACGTCGGGACCGCCCCGGACACCGTCACCATCGACTTGCCGGCGGGCTTCGCCGCCGCACGGATCGGCATCGACTTCACCGGGCAGCAGATCGTCACCTCGCTTGAGGACCTGGGCGCCGTGGTGGTAAAGCACGACGCCGGGTGGACGGTTACGCCGCCGAGCTGGCGGAGCGACCTGGAGACCAAGGAAGACCTGACCGAGGAAATCGCCCGCCTGGTGGGCTACGACAAGATCCCCGCCACCCTGCCGGTCGCCCCTCCGGGCCGTGGACTGACGCGCGTCCAGCAGCAGCGCCGCCGCCTGATCCAGGGCCTGGCGGACGCCGGACTCACCGAGGTCCTCTCCTACCCCTTCGTGTCCAAGGCGGCCAACGACACCTTCGGCGTGGCTGATGAAGGAGGGGCGCGGACCGCCCTCAAGCTGGCCAACCCGATCAGCGAGGAGCACGGCTACCTGCGCACGTCCATCCTGCCCGGCCTGATCGAGGTGGCCAAGCGCAACCACTCCCGTGGCTTCCGGGACCTGGCCCTGTTCGAATCCGGCCTGGTGTTCCTGCCCGGGGGGACAGTGGGCACAGCCTCCATCCCGCCGCTGGGCGCCAAGCCTGCCGACGAGGTCCTTGACGCACTGTACGACGGCGTCCCCAACCAGCCATTCCACATCGCGGCAGTCTTCACCGGCCACGATTCCCCGGCCGCCGCGTCCCACACGCCCCGTGCGTGGGACTGGGCCGACGCACTGGACGTGGCCCGGCTTGCCGGCGACGTGCTGGGCGTTGACCTGGTGGTCAGCCAGGGCAGCCACCAGGCGTTCCACCCCGGCCGCACCGCCCGGCTGGCGCTGCGCACGGGGGAGACCGTTGGCTACGCCGGCGAACTGCACCCCAAGCTGCTGGCCGCCTCGGACATGCCCGCCCGTTCGGTGGCACTGGAACTTGACGCCGATGCCCTGTTCGAAGCCGCACCGGACGTGATTGTGGCCCGCCACATTTCCACGTTCCCGGTGGCCACCCAGGACGTGGCGCTCGTGGTCCCCGCCGACGTGCCGGCAGACGAGGTCCTTGCCGCCCTGCGTGAAGGCGCCGGAGAACTGCTGGAAGACGTGGCCCTGTTCGACGTTTACGCCGGCAAAGGCATCGAAGAAGGCAAGAAGTCGCTGGCCTTCGGGCTCCGGTTCCGGGCCGCCGACCGCACCCTGACCGCTGACGAGGCCTCGGCGGCGCGTGGAGCCGCAGTCGCGCTGGCCGCCGAACGCTTCGGAGCTGTCCAGCGCTAGCTGGGCGCTTCCGGAAGCCAAAAGTCCCCGCAACCTGCAATGGTTGCGGGGACTGTCTTTGTTGGCTGGCGACCCTGCATCAGGGAACCAGGAGAACCTTCCCCGTGGTCTTGCGGCCCTCGAGGTCGCGGTGCGCCTGCCCGGCCTGGCTGAGCGGGTAGCGCGCCCCGATCCGGACCTTCAGGCTGCCGTCGGCCGCGGCGGCGAACACCTCGTCCGAGCGCCAGCGCCGCTCAACCGCGTCCCGCAGGTAGTGGCCCATGGTGGGGCGCGTCAGGAACAGGGAGCCGGCGGCGTTGAGGCGCTGCGGGTCAAACGGCGGGACGGGCCCGGAAGCCGCCCCGAACAGCACCAGCATCCCCCTGACACGCAAAGCGGACAACGAGCCGTCGAACGTATCCTTCCCCACGCCGTCGTAGACGACGTCGACGCCGGTTCCGCTGGTGATGTCCCTGACCCGCTTCGCGAAGCCGTCGTAGCGCAGCACGTGGTCCGCGCCGGCGTCGAGCGCAAGCTGTTCCTTTTCGTCGGTGGAGACGGTGGTTAAGACTTCCGCGCCCCGTGCCTTGAGCAGCTGGATCAGCAGCAGCCCCACGCCGCCGGCGCCCGCGTGCAGCAGGACCTTGTGGCCGGGCTCCACCTTGAAGGTGGAATTCATCAGGTAGTGGGCGGTGACGCCCTGCAGGGGGAGCGCTGCTGCAGTGAAAACATCCAGGCCTTTCGGTACCGGCAGTGCGGCATCCTCATCCACCAGGGCGTAGTCCGCGTAGCAGCTGATGCCTTCAGCGGTAGCTACCCGACTGCCCACGGCGAAGCCGGTCACGCCCTCGCCCACTGCCTCCACCGTGCCCGCGGCCTCCGAACCGGGAGTGAAGGGGTAGGAGACTTTGTACGTGCCGCTGCGCTTGTAGGTGTCGATGAAGTTGACGCCGGCCGCCCCGACCTTGACCAGCAGCTGCCCCGGGCCCGGAACGGGGGGCTCCGCCTCCGTGTACTCAAGGACTTCCGGTCCGCCTGCCTGCCGTGCGACGATTGCGTGCGTCATGGCTCTCCTTTCGCGGGTCCCGGCGTCTCCGGCCCCGGCTGCCGAAACCATCCTAGGGACACTCCCGTGCGGCACGACAAGTGCCGCGGCGCCCGGACGCGTCGAATGCATAATTATCAGTACCAATGCATAACTATTGCTGTATAGTCGGAGCATGACTATTTCTGTTGCGGTTTCGGGAGCCAGCGGCTACGCCGGGGGAGAAGTCCTCCGCCTCCTTGCCGGGCACCCCGGTGTGACCATCGGCGCCATCACAGCCCACAGCAACGCCGGTTCCCGCCTCGGTGAACTGCAGCCCCACCTGCACGGGCTGGCCAGCCGCATCCTCGAGGACACCACGGTGGAAAACCTCTCCGGACACGACGTCGTGTTCCTCGCGCTGCCCCATGGTGCGTCCGCCGGGATCGCCGCCCAGCTGCCGGAAGGGACCGTGGTCATCGACGCCGGAGCCGACCACCGCCTCGAAGATCCCGCGGCCTGGGAAAAGTTCTACGGCTCCGCCCACGCCGGCACCTGGCCCTACGGACTTCCCGAGCTCCCCGGCCAGCGCGAGGCCCTCAAGGGAGCCAAGCGCATCGCCGTTCCCGGCTGCTACCCAACGTCCGCCCTGCTGGCCCTGGCCCCCGGATTCGCCGCGCACCTGCTGGAGCCCGACGACGTCGTGATCGTTTCCGCGTCCGGCACCTCAGGCGCGGGCAAGGCCGCCAAAGTCAACCTGATCGGTTCGGAGGTCATGGGCTCCATGAGCCCCTACGGCGTAGGCGGCGGCCACCGGCACACCCCTGAAATCGAGCAGGGCCTGTCCAACGCGGCGGGGGAGCAGGTCACCGTATCCTTCACGCCCACCCTTGCGCCGATGAGCCGCGGCATCCTCACCACCGCCACGGCAAAGGTCAAAGCCGGCACAACGGCCGCGGAGCTGCGCCTGGCCTGGGCCGAGGCGTACGAGGATGAGCCGTTCGTCCACCTGCTGCCGGAAGGCCAGTGGCCCACGACCAAATCGGTCCAGAGCTCCAACCATGCCGCCATGCAGCTGGCCTTCGACGCCCACACCGGCCGGGTCATCGTCACCTGCGTCATCGACAACCTCACCAAGGGCACTGCCGGCGGCGCCGTGCAGTCCATGAACATCGCACTCGGCCTGCCGGAAACCGCCGGCCTCAACCTGCAGGGAGTAGCCCCGTGACCATCACCGCACCCCAGGGATTCCGGGCCGCCGGCGTCACTGCCGGACTCAAGGCCTCCGGCAATCCGGACCTCGCCCTCGTCGTCAACGACGGCCCCTCCAAGGCCGCAGCCGCCGTGTTCACCAGCAACCGGGTGGCAGCAGCCCCCGTGCACTGGTCCCGCCAGGTGGTCTCCGACGGCCGGTTGGACGCCGTCATCCTCAACTCCGGCGGCGCCAACGCCTGCACCGGCCCCACCGGGTTCCAGAACACCCACAGCACAGCGGAAAAAGTGGCGAAGGTTCTGGGGATCTCGGCCACCGACGTCTTCGTCTGCTCCACGGGCCTGATCGGCGAGCAGCTGCCCATGGACAAGATCCTGCCGGGGGTGGAGGCTGCCGCGTCGGCGCTGAGCACGGACGGCGGTCCGGCCGCCGGCACCGCCATCATGACCACGGACAGCGTGCCCAAGTCGGCGCTCTTCATCGGCACCGACGCCGACGGCCAGGAGTTCAGCATTGGCGGCATCGCCAAGGGAGCCGGCATGCTGGCCCCGGGCCTGGCCACCATGCTGGTGGTGCTCACCACGGACGCCGACGTGCAGCCCGAAATGCTCGACGTCGTCCTCCGCGATGCCACCCGCGTCACCTTTGACCGCGCCGACTCGGACGGCTGCATGTCCACCAACGACACCGTGGTTCTGCTCGCGTCGGGAGCCTCCGGTGCGGTGCCCACAGCGGAAGCGTTTGGTGCCGGGCTGACGCAGGTCTGCGCCGAGCTGGCACGCAAACTGATCGCTGATGCAGAGGGGGCCAGCCACGACATCGCCATCCGGACCTTCAACGCGGCCAGTGAAGCCGACGCCGAGACGGTCAGCCGCTCCGTGGCCCGCTCCAACCTCTTCAAGGCCGCCATCTTCGGCAAGGACCCGAACTGGGGCCGGGTGCTCTCCGCCGTGGGCACCACCGACGCCGCCTTCGAGCCGGACAAACTCAACGTGGCCATGAACGGCATCCAGATCTGCCGGAACGGCAGCATCGGCGATGACCGCTCCCTGGTGGACCTTGAACCCCGCGAAGTGCTGGTGGAGATCGACCTGCAGGCAGGCGACGCCGAAGCCACCATTTGGACCAACGACCTCACCCACGACTACGTGCACGAAAACAGCGCCTACTCCAGCTAGGAGCTCCGGCCACGGCAAAACCGCCGGGCACAAGCCGCTGTGGAAAGTGACAACATGAACACCCAGACGCGTGAAACCACCAGCATGTCCGCTGCCCAGGACAAGGCAGAAACCCTGATCGAGGCACTGCCCTGGATCCAGCGGTTCGCCGGCACCACCATGGTGATCAAATACGGCGGCAACGCCATGGTCAATGACGAACTCCGGCGTGCCTTCGCCGAGGACATCGTCTTCCTCCACCACGTGGGCATCCACCCCGTGGTGGTGCACGGCGGCGGCCCGCAGATCAACTCCATGCTGGGCCGGCTTGGCATCGAATCCGAATTCAAGGGCGGCCTGCGGGTCACCACCCCTGAGGCGATGGACGTGGTCCGCATGGTCCTCACCGGCCAGGTGGGACGCGAACTGGTGGGCCTGATCAACTCCCACGGCCCCTACGCCGTCGGCATGTCCGGCGAAGACGGCGGCCTCCTCCGCGCCGTCCGCACCGGGACCGTGGTGGACGGCGAAGAAGTGGACCTCGGGCTGGTGGGCGAGGTGGTAGGCGTTGACCCCGCCGGCATCATGGACATCCTCGCCGCGGGCCGCATACCCGTGATTTCCACGGTGGCCCCGGAAATCGTCGACGGCGGTGAGGGCGTGCCGGGGACCGCACGGTTCCAGCCCACCGGCCAGGTCCTGAACGTCAATGCCGACACCGCGGCGGCCGCGGTCGCCTCGGCGCTTGGCGCTTCCAAGCTGGTGATCCTGACCGACGTGGAAGGCCTCTACGCCAACTGGCCGGACAAGTCCTCGCTGATTTCCTCGCTCACGGCGTCGGAGCTGCGGGCCATGCTGCCCCGCCTCGAGTCAGGGATGATCCCCAAGATGGCCGCGTGCCTTAAGGCCGTCGACGAAGGCGTGGAACAGGCACACATCGTGGACGGGCGCCTGCCCCACTCCATGCTTCTTGAAACATTTACGACGGCGGGCATCGGCACCCAGGTAGTCCCGGACGAGGAGATCAACGGATGAACACCGTGGAAAAATCATCAGTGAATGAGTTGGTGGAAACCACCGGCCACGCCGGCTCCGAGTGGCTTTCCCGCTACTCCAGCTCGCTGATGAACGTGTTCGGCACGCCGCAGCGGGTCCTGGTCCGCGGCGCCGGCTGCCTGGTCTGGGACGCCGACGGCAAGGAATACCTGGACCTCCTCGGCGGTATCGCCGTGAACGCCCTGGGCCACGCCCACCCCTTCGTGACGTCAGTCATCGCCAGCCAGCTGGCCACCCTGGGCCACGTCTCCAACTTCTTCACCAGCCCCACCCAGGTGGCGCTGGCTGAGAAACTCCTGGAACTGGCCCACGCGCCCGCCGGCTCCAAGGTGTTCTTCAGCAACTCCGGCACCGAGGCCAACGAGGCAGCGTTCAAGCTGGCGCGCCGCAACACCGGCGACGGACCGGTCAAGCGGACCCGGATCATTGCCCTCGAAGGTGCCTTCCACGGGCGGACCATGGGGGCCCTGGCGCTCACTGCCAAGGAAGCCTACCGTGCACCCTTCGAGCCGCTGCCGGGCGGCGTGGTGCACATCCCGTTCGGTGACATCGCCGCGCTGGAGGCCGCAGTGGACGACACCGTCGCCGCCGTGTTCCTGGAGCCCATCCAAGGCGAGGCAGGCGTCCGTCCGCTGCCGCCCGGATACCTGAAGGCGGCGCGGGAGGCCACCAGCAAAGTGGGCGCCCTGCTCATCCTGGACGAGGTCCAGACCGGCATCGGCCGGACCGGCAAATGGTTCGCCAGCGAGGACGCGGGCATCGTCCCCGACGCCATCACCCTGGCCAAGGGGCTGGGCGGGGGCTTCCCCATCGGCGCCCTGCTCACCTTTGGTGAGCAGACGTCGTCGTTGCTCTCCGCAGGCCAGCACGGCACCACCTTCGGCGGAAATCCCGTGGCGACCGCGGCGGCCCTGGCCACCCTCCACGCCCTGGAAAGCCAGAACGTGCTGGCCAACGCGGCGGCGGTGGGGGAGCACCTGCGCTCCGCGCTGGCGGCCATCCCCGGCGTCACCGAAGTCCGCGGCGAAGGACTGCTGATCGGCTTCGACCTGGACGCCGACGTCGCGCCGGCCGTGGTGCAGGCAGCCCTCGACGCCGGCTTCATCGTCAACAGCCCGGGTCCGCGCACCATCCGCCTGGCCCCGCCGCTGATCCTCACCACGGCACAGGCCGATGACTTCCTCTCCGCTTTCCCGGCAATCCTCCAAGCAGCTAAGGACGCCCAGTGACAACCGCAACCCGGCACTTCCTCAAGGACACCGACCTCAGCCCCGCCGAGCAGGCGGAGGTGCTGGAACTTGCCGCCCGCATGAAGGCGGCCCCCTACAGCGTGCAGCCCTACGCCGCGGAAGGCAGCGGCCGCAAGACCGTGGCCGTGATTTTCGACAAGACCTCCACCCGGACCCGCGTGTCCTTTGCCACCGGCGTTGCCGACATGGGTGGCAACGCCTTGGTTATCAACCCGGGTGAAGCCCAGATCGGCCACAAGGAATCCGTGGAGGACACCGCTAAGGTCCTCGAACGCATGGTGTCCACCATCGTGTGGCGCACCGGCGCGCACGCAGGCCTGGTGGCCATGGCGGAGAACTCCAGGGTCCCGGTCATCAACGCCCTGTGCGACGACTACCACCCGTGCCAGCTCCTCGCGGACCTGCTCGCCGTCAAGGAACACAAGGGCGAACTCAAGGGGCTCACCATGAGCTACCTGGGCGACTCCGCGAACAACATGGCCAACTCCTACCTGCTGGCCGGAGTCACGGCCGGAATGCACGTCCGGATCGCCGGGCCGGAGGGCTACCTGCCCGCGGAGGGCATCGTCGCGGCAGCCCAGGAGCGCGCGGCAGAAACCGGCGGCTCCGTGCTCATCACCACCGACGCCAAGGAAGCGCTGCAGGGCGCAGACGTCGTAGCCACCGACACCTGGGTGTCCATGGGCCAGGAGGCCGAAAAGGAAGCCCGGATGCAGCTGTTCCGGGACTACTCCGTGGACGCGGACGCCATGGCACTCGCCGCGGATGACGCCGTCGTGCTTCACTGCCTGCCCGCCTACCGCGGCTACGAAATCTCCGCCGACGTCATCGACGGCCCGCAGTCCATCGTCTGGGACGAAGCCGAAAACCGGCTGCACGCCCAGAAGGCGCTGATGGCCTGGCTGATGCACCGCTCGGGCCTTGCCTTCGTGGACGGACTTTCCCCCGTCGAGGGCACTGGGGAGAGCACGTTCTAGTGTCCGCCCAGCCGTCCTCCCCGGGCACCAGCCCCGCCACCAAGACCGCCCGGCAGGCGCGCATCACCGCCATCCTCACCGGGCAGTCCGTGCGTTCCCAGGCGGAGCTTGCGGCGCTGCTGGCGGACGACGGCGTCCAGGTCACCCAGGCCACGCTGTCCCGCGACCTCGTGGAACTGGGGGCCGTCCGCGTCCGCGGGAAGGAGGGCGTCCTGGTGTACGCCGTCCCCGGCGAGGGCGGCGAACGGGGCGCCAAGAGCGGTGTCACCCAGGAGATCCTGGATGCCCGACTCGCCCGGCTGTGCAGCGAACTGCTGGTTACCGCCGAAGCGTCCGCCAACATCGCAGTCCTCCGGACGCCGCCCGGAGCCGCGAACTTCCTGGCCCTGGCCATCGACCACTCGGTGATGCCGTCCATCCTGGGCACCATCGCCGGTGACGATACCGTCCTGCTGGTCTCCCGCGACCCGCTGGGTGGCCCGGACCTCGCCGCCCGCTTCCTGCAACTGGCTGAGGAAGCCGGGCAATAAGCTTGAAGACAACGAATCAACCAACCCCCAACAAGGAGCATTTAAAGTGACTGAACGCATTGTGCTGGCCTACTCCGGCGGCCTGGACACGTCCGTAGCCATCGGCTGGATCGGTGAAGCCACCGGTGCCGAGGTCATCGCCGTGGCGGTCGACGTCGGACAGGGCGGCGAATCGCTGGAAACCATCCGCCAGCGCGCCCTCGGCTGCGGCGCCGTGGAGGCCTACGTGGCCGACGCGTCGGACGAGTTCGCCAACGAATACTGCGTCCCCACGCTGAAGGCCAACGCCCTGTACCAGGGCCACTACCCGTTGGTGTCCGCCATCTCCCGCCCGGTCATCGTCAAGCACCTGGTCAAGGCTGCCCGCGAATTCGGTGCCACCACCGTGGCGCACGGCTGCACCGGCAAGGGCAACGACCAGGTCCGCTTCGAAGTGGGCATCCAGACCCTGGGCCCGGACCTGAAGTGCATCGCACCGGTCCGCGACCTCGCCCTGACCCGCGACAAGGCCATCGCCTTCGCCGAGGAAAAGGGACTGCCGATCGAGACCACCAAGAAGAACCCGTACTCCATCGACCAGAACGTCTGGGGACGCGCCGTCGAAACCGGCTACCTCGAGGACATCTGGAACGCCCCCACCAAGGACATCTACGACTACACCGCCACCCCGGAGTTCCCGCCGGCACCGGATGAAGTCACCATCTCCTTTGAAGCCGGCGTGCCCGTCGCGATCGACGGTGTCAAGGTCACCCCGCTGCAGGCCATCAAGGAACTGAACCGCCGCGCCGGTGCACAGGGCGTCGGCCGCATCGACGTCGTCGAGGACCGCCTGGTGGGCATCAAGTCCCGCGAAATCTACGAAGCCCCCGGCGCCATGGCGCTGATCACCGCCCACAAGCACCTCGAGGACATCACCGTCGAGCGCGAGCAGGCCCGCTTCAAGGCCACCGTTGGCCAGCGCTGGGCCGAGCTGGTCTACGACGGCCAGTGGTTCTCCCCGCTGAAGCGCTCACTGGACGCCTTCATCGAGGACACCCAGAAGTACGTCTCCGGCGACATCCGCATGACCCTGCACGGCGGCCAGGCCATCGTCAACGGCCGCCGCTCCGACACCTCGCTGTACGACTTCTCGCTGGCCACCTACGACACCGGTGACACCTTCGACCAGTCCCAGGCCAAGGGCTTCATCGAGCTGTGGGGCATGTCCGCCAAGGTTGCTTCCGGCCGCGACATCCGCGTCGCAGGGAAGTAGCCCGCGTGGCTGAGCAAAAAACGGAGGCAACCAACGCAGGTGCCCTGTGGGGCGGCCGGTTCGCCGGCGGCCCCGCGGACGCCCTCGCGGCGTTGAGCAAGTCCACGCACTTCGACTGGCGGCTGGCCCGCTACGACATCGCCGGTTCCAAGGCGCATGCCCGCGTGCTGCACAAAGCCGGCCTGTTGGACGACGCGGAGCTGGAAGGCATGCTCGTGGCCCTGACGCAGCTGGACGAGGACGTGGCGTCCGGCGCCTACCTGCCGGCAGAGTCCGATGAGGACGTGCACGGTTCGCTGGAACGCGGGCTGATCGAGCGCGCCGGTGCCCAGCTGGGCGGCAAGCTCCGTGCAGGCCGGTCCCGCAACGACCAGGTGGCAACCCTGGGCCGGATGTTCCTGCGCGACCACGCCCGGATCATCGCCCGCGGTGTCCTGGCCACCGTGGACGCGCTCGTGGCGCAGGCCAAGGCGCACCACGGTGTCGCCATGCCGGGCCGCACCCATCTGCAGCACGCCCAGCCGGTCCTGCTCAGCCACCATCTCCTGGCCCACGCCTGGGCCCTGCTGCGCGACGTGCAGCGGCTCCAGGACTGGGACAAGCGGGCCGGCGTTTCGCCCTACGGTTCCGGTGCACTGGCCGGCTCCTCGCTGGGCCTGGACCCGGAAGCAGTGGCTGCGGACCTCGGGTTCTTCTCCGCCGTGCACAACTCGATCGACGGCACCGCCTCCCGCGATGTCTTCGCCGAGTTCGCGTGGGTCTGCTCGATGATCGGCGTGGACCTGTCCCGGATCTCCGAGGAAGTCATCTTCTGGGCCACCAAGGAGTTCTCCTTCGTCACGCTGGATGATTCGTACTCCACGGGGTCCTCGATCATGCCGCAGAAGAAGAACCCGGATGTGGCCGAGCTGGCCCGCGGCAAGGCGGGGCGTTTGATCGGCAACCTCACCGGGCTGCTGGCCACGCTCAAGGGCCTGCCGCTGGCGTACAACCGCGACCTGCAGGAGGACAAGGAGCCGGTGTTCGACGCCGCCGACACCCTGGAGCTGCTGCTCCCGGCCGTGTCCGGCATGATCGCCACCCTGACGTTCAACACGGAACGGATGGAATCGCTGGCTCCGCAGGGCTTCGCGCTGGCCACGGACATCGCCGAGTGGCTGGTCCGCCAGGGCGTGCCGTTCCGCGAGGCCCACGAGTTGTCCGGTGCCGCCGTGAAGCAGGCCGAGTCCCGCGGCGTTGAGCTGTGGGACCTGACGGACGAAGAGTACGCCGCGATCTCGGATCACCTTACCCCCGAGGTCCGGACCGTGCTGTCCACGGAGGGTTCGCTCAACAGCCGGAACTCCCAGGGCGGAACGGCGCCGGCCGCCGTCGAACGCCAGCTGGCCGCGCTGGAAGGCGAGCTTGCCGGTGTGCGGGAGTACGCCGGGTAGGAAACATTGTTGGCAGGGCCCCGGGGCACGTTCCCCCGGGGCCCTTGGCATCTGTGGCTAGGCTGGGGCCATGAGCGAAACCTTCCGCAAGTTCCTTCGCACCCTGCCCGACTTCCCGTCCGACCTGCCCGGCTTCGACCCGGCCAACGCGCCGCAGGACCCGGCGTTGCTCTTCAAGCAGTGGCTTGACGAGGCACTGGATGCGGGGGAGCAGCAGCCGCACGCCTTCAGCCTGGCCACGGTAGGTGCGGGGGACGGGGACGCCCCGCAGCCTTCTTCCCGGATGCTCATCCTGAAGAACATTGACGACGACGGCTGGCACTTCGCCACGTCCCGCACCTCCCGCAAGGGCCGCGAGCTGTCGGAGTCACCGCGCGCGGCGATGAATTTCTATTGGCCGGGCCTGGGCCGTCAGGTCCGTGTGGTGGGCACCGTGGTTGAGCTTTCCGCCGAAGCCTCCGCCGTCGACTGGCACGAGCGGCCCCGGGCCGACGGCAGCGACAACCCGGACTGGCAGCTCTACGCCCTCGAGCCTGCCGAAATCGAGTTCTGGCAGGCCAGCAACGACCGCCGGCACGTCCGCCACCGTGTCGGGCGGGATGGAAGCCCGCTGGACTGACTGCTCGGCTAGGCTGGCCGCATGACCTCACCTTCCCCTGCCGCCCTCCTCGCCGAACTGCACAAGGCCGCGGACGCGCTGACCGCTGCGGTGGACCGGATTCCGGCCGGCGGCGAAAGGGATCCCTCCACCCTTCCCGGCTGGAGCCGCGGCCATCTCCTGGCCCACATCGCCGGCATCTGCGGCGCGCTGGCCCGCCAGGTGGAATACGGGCGGTCCGGCAGGACGGTGGAGCTGTACGACGGCGGCGTGGACGGCCGCAACCGGGCCATCGAGCTTGCCGCCGGCCACAGCCTGGAGGAGCACCGGGAAGACGTGGCGGCCGCGGTGCAGCGGGCACTGGCGGCCTTCGATGGGCTGGGGGAGGACGAATGGCCGACGCGCATCGCCTTCCGCGACGGCGTGATCTTCGACGCCGGTTTGGCGCTCTGGCGCGAGCTGGTCATCCACACCGCGGACCTGGACACCGGCGCGGGACCCGAGACCTGGAACAGGGCATTCTGCTCCCACCTCTTCGACTTCCTCGCCGCCCGCGTGCCGGCGGAAACCCGGCTGGTGCTGCAGCCCGTGGCACTTCCGCCGCTGACCCTCGGAACCGGCGGCAGCACCGTCGTCGTCAGCGGGATGGTGACGGACATCGCCGCGTGGCTCGCGGGCCGGGAGCCGTCGCTGGACAGCCTGCGGGCCACGGCCGCCGGGGACGGCACCGATCTTCCCGGCCTGTTGCCCTGGCCGTCGGCCATGCCCGACCCGAAGTAGCCATTCGTTGCTCCATCACTTGTGGTCCCTAAACCGGGGTTTTAGGGACCACAAGTGATGGAGCAACCCAGGGGCAGGGGAGGGAGTGGTCAGGCGGCCTCGCGGGCCAGCAGGCTCTCCTTGACTCGCAGGCCCCAGCGGAAACCGCCCAATGAGCCGTCGGTCCGGATGACGCGGTGGCACGGCACGAACAGGGCAGCCGCGTTGAACGCGCAGGCACTGGCGGCGGCCCGCACGGCGCGCGGGTTGCCGGCCAGGGCGGCGTACTCCGAGTAGGTGACGGGTGAGCCCGGCTTGACCTGCCGCAGCACATCCCAGGCGTGGGCACGGAACGGTCCGGACTGCTGGCGGACCGGCACCGCCATGGCCGGGGCCGGGTCACCGGCATAGAAGGCCTCCACGGCGGAGGAGATCCCGGCAAGATCCGTTACCTCTTCCACGGCGTCGGGCCGCAGCGCTGGATGGACCTGGCCGGTCAGTTCGGCCAGGCCGGCCGTCCAGCCGGACGCAAGGACCACGCCATCCTGGGCAAGGACAGTAAACGGACCGTCCGGCGTGGACAGCTGCAGCAGTTGGGCTTTCATGGCGTCCCTTTCGCGGGAATGGTGGTTCTTGCGGCGGGCCGGGCGGCAGCGCGCCAGAGATGCATGGTGGCGTAGGAGCGCCACGGGCTGGTCTCCCGGAAGTCCGGGCTCAGGTGGTTGGTTCCATTATCGAGGGCACGGATCCCGTTCCGCACGGCGGCGTCGTTGGCAAGGAAAATGTCCGGGGCGCCCAGGACCCGCATGGCGACGTACCCCACCGTCCAGGGCCCGACGCCGGGGAGCGGCAAAAGTGCCGCGGTGAGGCTTGGGAGGTCGTCGCCGTAGCCGAAGTCCAGGCGGCCGCCGGCCATGGCCTCCGCAGCATGCAGCAGCGACTCGGTCCGGCGCTTTGGTCCGCGAAGCAGGTGTCCTGCAGCTGCGACTTCCGCCGGAGTGGGAAACAGGCGGTCCAGGCCGTCGCCGGGTGCACTGGCGTGACTGCCCGCCGCGGACAGCTGGGTCAAGGCTGTCCTGGCGGCCGCCACCGTGATCTGCTGGCCCACCATGGCCCGGATCAGCAGTTCCTGCGGGTCTACCGCGCCCGGCAGGCGCATCCCCGGTGCGGCGTCAACGGAGCCGGCAAGCCTGGGATCGGCGGCGAGCGTGCCGTCGATCGCTTCCGGGTCCGCATCCAGGTCGAACAGCCTGCGGACACGGCTGAGCAGCGCCGGAAGGTCGCGAAGGTCCACCGCGCCGATGGTGAGGGTCAACGGCCGTTCCCGGGCCCCGTCGTCGTACTCCACCCTGAAGCGCGCGTCGCCGTGGGGGAGCCGCAGCGTCCGGGCATAGGAAGTGGGCGTGCCGTCCTCGACTCCGGGGATGGCGCGGACCGCCAGGAAGGAGAAGATGCCCGGATCGAAAGGCGGCCGGTAGGGCAGGCCCAGGGTCAGGGCTGTGGCGCCGGTGACGGGCGCAGACTGGCGGACGGTCCTCCTGAGCGCCGTGGGCGTCATATCGAACACCTCGGCGATGGTCTCGTTGAACTGCCTGACGCTGCTGAAGCCTGCCGCAAAGGCGACGTCGGCGAGTTTCATCGATGTTGAAACCAGCAGGGTGCGGGCCGTCTGGGCCCTGGCGGCGCGGGCCAATGACAGGGGACCGGCGCCAAGCTCCTGGCCGAGGATCCGGTTCAGCTGGCGCGGCGAATATCCCAGCCGGGCGGCCAGGCCCGCCACGCCGTCGCGGTTGATCACGCCATCGTTGATCAGGCGCATCGCGCGCCCCGCGATGTCCTGCCGCACGTTCCAGGCCGGGGTGCCTGGGACCGCCTCCGGCAGGCAGCGCTTGCAGGCGCGGTAGCCTGCCTCGTGCGCTGCGGCGGACGTCTCGTAGAACGTGACGTTGGATGCCTTGGGGGTCCGGGCGGGGCAGGAGGGCCGGCAGTAGATCCCGGTGGTGCGGACGGCCGTGAAGAACTGGCCGTCGAACCGGGTATCACGGGCATCGATTGCCCGGTAGCGCTGCCAGAAGTCCATGCCTCCATCCTGCCAGCCGCCGGCCACTGCTTCTAGCGGAAATCGGACATGGCCGTGGTCGCACAGAACCACCCCGGACCCCTTTTCCGGTGGCGGATGAAACCTGCGGGATCTGGGTAAGGTCACGTAATGAACCAAAGCGCTGGGGCAATGGCACTGCTGCGGGAATTCCTGTCCGCGGACGCCCGGGAACTCGCACCAAAGCTGCTCGGTGCCGTGCTGACCCATGAGTCCCGCGACGGTGCCGTCTCCGTCCGGCTCACCGAGTTGGAGGCCTATATGGGCCCCGAGGACTCCCTGCACCCCGACCCCGGCTCCCACACCTACCGCGGCCCCACGCCCCGCAACGCCCCCATGTTCGGCCCCGCCGGCCACCTCTACGTCTACTTCACCTATGGAATGCACCACTGCACCAACATCGTGTGCGGTCCGGCCGGCGTCGCGTCCGCCCTGCTGCTCCGGGCAGGGGAAGTGGTGGACGGGCTGGAGCTGGCCCGGCTGCGCCGTCCGACGTCTAAAACTCCTGCGGACCTTGCCAGCGGGCCGGCACGCCTTGCCAAAGCGCTGGGATTGACGACGGCGGACAGCGGCCGGGATGCGCTGGCTCCGCCGTTCCGGCTGGAACTTCCGTCCGCTCCCGCCGGCGCGGTCAGTTCCGGTCCCCGGGTGGGGGTGGCCGGCGCCGGAGGCACGGACGAATACGCCTGGCGGTACTGGCTCACCGGCGACCCCACCGTGTCCAGATACAAGGCAGCGAAGCCGCGGACCCGGAAGCAGGCAGCGGAACACCGGCCGGATGCAACGTTTCACCTGCGTTAACGGAAATGGTTGTAGAATGGACGGTCTGTCTTTTGCGATAGGGGAACGTTAATGCTTGACTCCGAATTGGCCCACGAACGGGAGTACGTAGCCGGCCTGTACGCCCGGCTGGAGGAACTCCGGGAGGAAAAGCGCCGCCAGCTGGCGCAGGTCCGTCGTGCCGGAGCCGTGGGCACCATGCAGAACGTTTCGGAGCGGGACGCTTTCGCCGCACTGTATGAGGACCGCCTGGCGCAGCTGGACGCCGTGGATGACCGGCTGGTTTTTGGCCGCCTGGACCTGGACTCCGGCGAAGCGCAGTACATCGGCCGCATTGGCCTCACCACCGAGGACCTGCAGCGTCTCATGGTGGACTGGCGCGCCCCCGAGGCCGGGCACTTCTACCAGGCCACGGCCTTTGACCGGCAGGGCGTCCGCCGCCGCCGGCACCTGATCCTGCAGGGACGCGAGGTCAAGGCCATCGAGGACGATGTCCTGGACGCCGGGATGCTCACGGACGACGAGTCGCTCCAGGGCGAAGGTGCCCTGCTGGCTGCCCTGAACTCCAAGCGGACCGGCCGCATGTCGGACATCGTCAGCACCATCCAGTCGGAGCAGGACCGGATCATCCGCTCCTCCATCTCCGGCGCCGTCGTGGTCCAGGGCGGCCCCGGCACGGGCAAGACCGCCGTGGCCCTGCACCGCGCCGCCTACCTGCTCTATACCCACCGTGACCGCCTCAAAAGTGCCGGCGTGCTGCTGGTGGGGCCGTCGTCGTCGTTCATGAAATACATCGAACGCGTGCTGCCCTCGCTGGGCGAGACCGGCGTGGTCATGGCCAGCCTTGGCCGCCTGATGCCCGGCATCCACGCCGTCCCGGAAACAGATGCTGACGTCGCCGCCATCAAGGGGCGCCTGGACATGGCCGCCATCGTGGCCAACGCCGTTTCCAACCGCATGCGCGTCCCCGCCCAGAACCGGATCCTCGAAGTGGACGGCCGCAAGCTCACCCTCACGCCCCGGCAGGTGCGCCGCGCGCGCGAACGTGCCCGCGCCACCGGCAAGCCGTACAACGAGGCCCGCGTGACGTTCGTGAAGATCCTGCTGCGCGAACTGACGGAACAGATGACCGAACTCGTCGAAGCCGGAAACATCGGCAACAACGCGGACCGCTCGTACCTTGCCGAGGACGTCCGGACCGCCCGCGACGTCCGGATCGCCCTGAACCTGTGCTGGATGCCCATGACGCCGGAGAAGCTGATTTCCGACCTCTTCAGCAAGCCGGAGGTGCTGGAATTCTGCACCCCGAACCTGACCCCGGCCGAGCGGGCGCTGCTGCAGCGCCCGGCCGATGCGCCGTGGACCGAGTCCGACGTCCCGCTCCTGGATGAGGCCGCCGAGCTGCTCGGTGAGCTGGACCCGGCGGCAGGCCGCGGATTGGCCCAGCAGGAGCACGACCGTGCCCGGGACCTCGCCAACGCAAAGCAGACCCTGGTCAACATGGAGGCCGCCGGCGTCGATCCATTGATGTCCGCTGAAGAACTGGCGGAGCAGAACCGGGAGCAGGAGGCCCGGCAGACGGCGGCCGAACGCGCAACGAGCGACCGCACGTGGGCCTTCGGGCACATCGTGGTGGATGAGGCCCAGGAACTTTCGCCCATGCAGTGGCGTCTGCTGGTGCGCCGCTGCCCGCTGAAGTCCTTCACCATCGTGGGCGATATTGCCCAGACCAGTTCCGTTGCCGGGGCCAATTCCTGGCAGGGGGCGCTGGCCCCGATGTTCGGCGACCGCTGGCAGCTGGAGGAGCTGACCGTCAACTACCGCACCCCGTCCCAGATCGCCGAGGCTGCCGTCAGGATGGCCAACGCCGCGGGCCTGGTGGTCTCCGCACCCAAGGCTGTCCGGGAGGGCCGCTGGGCCCCCATCATCGACGAAGTGTCCGCCGGCGGCATCGTGGACCGGCTGGTGGAGGTCCTTCCGGAGGAGCTTGCGGCGCTCGACGGCGGCCTGCTCGCCGTGATTGCCGACGGTGACCTCCTGCCCCAGGCAACGGCGGCCCTCCGCGCCGTATACGGCCGCAGGATCGGCTCCGGGGCCGGCAGCTATGAGCAGGACATCGTGGTCATCAGCCCGCGTGAGGCAAAGGGCCTGGAGTTCGACGGCGTCGTGGTCCTGGAACCGTCCGTGATGCTCAACCACGAGCACGGCAAAGTGGGGGACCTCTACGTGGCCATGACCCGCGCCACGCAACGGCTGCGGCTGATTGCGGCGCAACCCGTGCCCGCCGGTATTGCCGGCTGACGGGGCCGTCGGCGTTACTGCTAACTTAGGAAGCGTGCCAGAACTGAACAACCTCGAACCGCAGCGCAACGACCCCACTTTCGCCAACATTTGGCAGGAACTGAAGTGGCGTGGGCTGGTCCATGTCTCCACCGATGAAGCGGAGCTCGAAAAGCTCCTCGCCAACGGGCCGGTCACGTACTATTGCGGCTTCGACCCCACCGCGCCGAGCCTGCACCTGGGTAACCTGGTCCAGCTCCTGGTCATGCGGCGGCTTCAGCTTGCAGGGCACAGGCCGCTCGGCCTGGTGGGTGGGTCCACCGGCATGATCGGGGACCCGCGTCCGACGGCGGAACGCACCTTGAACACCAAGGACACGGTGGCGGAGTGGGTTGGCTACCTCCAGGCCCAGGTGCAGCGCTTCCTCAGCTTCGAGGGGGACAACGCTGCCAGGATGGTGAACAACCTGGACTGGACGGCGCCGCTGAGCGCCATCGACTTCCTGCGCGAAGTGGGCAAGCACTTCCGCGTGGGCACCATGCTGCGCAAGGACGCCGTGGCATCCCGGCTGAACTCGGATGAAGGCATCAGCTACACCGAGTTCAGCTACCAGATCCTGCAGGGCATGGACTACCTGCAGCTTTACCGCGACTACGGCTGCGTCCTGCAGACCGGCGGCTCGGACCAGTGGGGCAACCTCACCAGCGGCACGGAACTGATCCGGAAGGTGGAGGGCAAGAGCGTCCACGCGCTGGGGACCCCGCTCATCACCAACTCTGACGGAACCAAGTTCGGCAAGAGCGAGGGCAACGCCATCTGGCTCGATGCCGGCATGTGCAGCCCGTATGCGTTCTACCAGTTCTGGCTCAACACTGCGGACGCGGACGTGGTGGACCGGCTCAAGGTGTTCACGTTCCTGACCCGCGCCGAGATCGAAGAGATTGCCGTTTCAGTGGCGGAACGTCCGTTCGCGCGGGAGGGGCAGCGGAAGCTTGCCTTTGAAGTGACCTCATTGGTGCACGGCGTTGACGCCACCGAAAAGGTCATCGCAGCTTCGGCGGCGCTCTTTGGCAACGGTGATTTGGCTGCCCTGGATAAGGCAACCCTGCAGGCTGCAACCTCCGAACTTCCTTCCACCACGGTGCAGGTGGATGAGATGGGGATTGTGGACCTGCTGGTGGCGTCCGGTCTTTCCGAAAGCAAGTCCGCCGCGCGCCGGACCGTGGGTGAAGGCGGAGCCTACGTGAACAACGAGAAAGTCTCGGATCCTGAAGCTGTGATCTCCGAGTCGGAGCTCCTGCATGGCCAGTACCTGCTCCTGCGCAGGGGCAAGAAGAACCTTGCCACCGTGGAGGTACTCGTCCCGTAACCCCGGGAGCGCAACCTACCACCTGCACGCCCCTCAGCGGCCGATTTGCGCGGCCGCGGAGGGGCGTGTATTGTTTTCTGAGTCGCCGCCGCTGAGTGGTGACAAACCCCCAACTGATATTGAGAAGCGATTCTCGGCCATGCGGTGCATGGAACGAAGAATGCTTCTCATTCTGCTGGGCGGATTCATTCCCCTGAGTGAATTCCGGGAAAACAACCGGATTTGCAAAAGCGAATATGAATGAAATAAGATAAAAACATCGCAGCGAAGAAATACGGAAAAGAAATTCTCTTTTGAATTTGTTCCGGGAATATTCGAATGTGTCTGTTGTTTGAGAACTCAATAGTGTGCCAAGTTTGTTGATACCGATTATGTATGTAATTGGTTGAATTTGCCGAATCGTGCCGCCCCTGTGGTGTGGTTTGGTGTTTTTAGCTGGTTTCAAA